>NZ_JBHWKX010000032.1:0-89246 GCF_042730885.1 Streptomyces sp. NPDC059909 | reverse complement strand
CCCCACGCCATCCGCATCCTGGCCCGTGCCTGGCTGCGGGTGATGTGGGCATGCTGGCGCGACGGCACCTGCTACGACCCCGTCACCCACCAGGCTAACAACAAGATCAGCACGCCCGCCGACACGCCTCTGGCGGCATAGAGGTTGACTCAGGAAACTCATGCGGTCCCCATCCCGGTCACCGTGGAGGTGACCGCGTCTGTGATCTCTCCGTCGGGCCAGCGCAGCCCGACGCCTTGTCCTTCTGCCAGCTCCCCGCACACGGCCCCCGTGGCGGGCCCGGCGGGCAGCGGTGCGACGCCCGGCTCGTCGGCCGTCAGCATCGCGAAGCCGGGGAAGCAGGTGAGCCAGTCACCCATGGGCACGGGCCTCGGGCGCGGTACGGCGGCCACGTCGAGGACGGCGCGGCAGCCGCTCGCCTCGGCGAGCATGCCGAGAGTGCCGGCGATGCCCGCCATGGACACGTCCTTCGCCGCGGCGGGCCGGGCGGCGGCCACCGCGCCGGTCATGGCGCGCAGTTCGTCCGTACGGCGATGGGTGGTCGAGTCCCACTGGCGGCCCCGGTAGCCGGTGCGCCAGCCGCCGCCGAGGTCGGCGGTGAGCCGCACCGAGTGTCCGGGCCGTCCGCCGCCGCCCGGCACCGGGTGGTCCGTCCGGCCCAGCGCGGTAACGGACAGCGCCGCCGGTACACCGAGTTGAGTGTGCCCGCCCAGGACCGGCACACCGTACGCCTGTGCCGCCCGGCCGAGCCCGTCGAGGACCCGCGCGGCATGCGCCGCGTCCTTGGCGCCCACGGCGTCGAGCAGGCCGATCGGCGAAGCGCCCATCGCGGCAAGGTCGTTGATGTTGACGAGGACCGAGCACCAGCCCGCCCAGCCCGGGTCCCGTTCGACCATTGACGGCACGATCGCGTCGCACGCGGCGATCACATCGGTGCCCGGGACGGGGGCGCCGTCGTCGCCGACGAACCCGGGCCCGCCGAGGGCGGCCCGCGCGTTTTCGCGCAGGGCCCCGCCGGCCGGGTCCTGACCGCGGGCGTGGGTCGCCGGTCCGTGGAGGGCCGCGAGGAGCGGCCCGAGTGCGGACTTGGCGGCCGCCGCCTGTGCCGCGATCCGGCCGATCGGCCAGCGCATCAGCATGTGCGGCGCGTCCGCGACCTCGATCTCGCGTACGGAGCACCAGCCGAGCCGCTTGAAGAGGACTTCATTGCGGGCCTGAACGGTCGCGTCGAAACGCAGGACTCCTTCGGCCTCCGCGCGAGCGCAGGCCGCCCGGACCAGTGCCGCGCCGATGCCGTGCGGGCCGCGGGCCCGGCGGGCCACGACGAGGCGTCCGCCCTGCCACCAGCCGATGTCGGGACCGTCGTCCACCGGCCCGAGGCGTACGCCGCCCACCACGGTGCCGTCCTCGTCCTTGGCGACCAGGACGAGGGTGCGGGGGTCGGTGTCCCGGTCGTCCAGGTCATGGCCGGTGAAGAGCCCCTGTTCGTGGACGAAGGCCTCTCGGCGCAGGCGCCGATAGTCGGACAACTCGGCTGCGGAACATGCCTGTTCGATGTGGAAGAGGGGCTGTCGCGCCAGGGTGCTGCGGTCTCCGAGCAGCGCCAGGACGTCGACCGGACGGTCGGCCGCCGGCGGTGCGGTGGATCCGTCGAGGTACATCGTCACCCGCCTGCCGTCCTGAGCACGCTGCACGCCCCGCAGGCCGCGCAGCCGGCCTTCTGGTCGGCGCCGCTCATCCCGGCCGCGCGCAGTTTCGCGGCGACGCCTTCGGTGACGTACCGCAGCAGTTCCGCGCTCGGGGCCCCGATGCCGTCGCGGGCGGCGAGCGTGCCACGCATCGGCCGGAACGGAACGACGAACGGGTACACACCGCGGTCGATCAGCTTTCCCGCTCCCGCGATGAGTTCATCCGGATCCTCGCCGAGACCGACGAGCAGATAGGTGGAGACCCGGTTCGGCCCGAAGACCCGTGCCGCCTCGTCCCACGCGGCCTCGTACTCGGCCATCGGGACGGTCGACTTGCCGGGCATCCAGCGCCGCCGTACCTCGTCGTCGAGGGATTCGACATGGATGCCGATGGCGGTGGCACCGGCGTCGTGCAGTTCACGGATCCACGCGAGGTTCCCGGGCGGCTCGCACTGGACCTGAATGGGCAGTCCGGGAACCGCTTCGAGGACGGCGCGCACCGAACGGACGAGATTGCGGGCACCCCGGTCCGGGCCGGTGGTCGTGCCCGTGGTCATCACCATCTGCTGCACGCCGTCCAGCCGGACCGCCGCCTCGGCGACTTCGGCGAGCTGCGCCGGGGTCTTGGCGGCGACGGTGGCGCCCGAGCGCAGGGACTCCTCGATGGTGCAGAAGCGGCAGCGATCGGCCTCGGCGTAGCGGATGCAAGTCTGGACGACGGTGGTGGCCAGGACATCGGAGCCGTGCAGCCGGGCGATCTGCTCGTACCGGGTGCCGTCGGCCGTCGTCAGGTCGTAGAACCTGGGCCGTCGTACGGGGGTGAGGGAGAGCCCGGTGTCGGTGAGGGCTCCGGTCTCGTCGCCGAGCCAGACCTTGCCGTCGCGGACCGTGTAGGGACTGTCGGGGTTGCGGGGGAGTGCGGCGTTGGCGCCGTCGACGAGGACGTGTCCGTCGTCGCTGGGGCCCGCGCCGTCCGGCCGTTCGACCTCAACGTCCTGACGGATGCCGCGCAGGGCGAGTTCGGTGCGGGTCATGATCCGCACGTCCACCGCCGTAGTCGTCGTATCGGTGCCAACGCTCACGGCGTGCCCCTTACAGCTGGTAGGTGGAGTTGATGACGGCGCCCTTGCGCGCGTAGTGGATCAGCGCGTCCTGGACGTCGAGGGGGTGGGTGGGGATGACGCCCTCGATGAGGTCCTCCTCGCGGGCGCCGTGCAGGGACAGTCCGAAGCGGCAGCAGTAGACCTTGCCGCCCTCGGCGATGAACGTCTTGAGCTGGTTGTTGATGTTGTGCTCGCCGGGGAAGGCGGAGTTGCCGACGGTCGGGAAGCCGCGGGTGGCAAGGCAGTTGAGGGAGCCGGGGCCGTAGAAGTAGATGGCGGCCTCGAAGCCCTTGCGCAGGGCGCGGGTGGCCTGCAGGACGGCCACGAAGGACACCGAGGACTCGTGGGCGATGCCGTGGACCAGGGTGAAGTAGCTCTCGCCGTTCTCGGCCTGGTAGTCGGGGAAGACCTTGGTGGAGCCGTAGATGCTGGAGCCCTCGGACAGGGAGGGGTGCGGGATCTCGTTGAGGGACTTCTGCTCGACGTCGGTGAGTTCTGCGGCGGAGGCGGTTTCGGACATGGCTGTCTCCTTGCTCGGTACTTGCTTGGTACTTGCTCGGTACTTGCTTGGTACGGAAAGGGGGTGGGGCCGGTCAGTCGTAGAGCGTGGCGAAGGTGTCCTTGAAGACGAGTTCGCCGAGTTCGCCGCCGCCGGTCGCTTCGGCGAGGCGGGCGTACTCGCCCGTGAAGTCGCCCCACGGCTGGTCGCTGGCGAAGAGCACCCGGTCGTGGCCGATGCCGCGGCGCTCGATCTCTTGGGCCAGCCAGCGCGGTGTGAAGCCGATGGCCCAGGAGAGGTCGGTGTAGACGCGCTTGCCGGACTCGATCCAGTCGAAGAAGCGCGAGCCGACGAGCTTGATGTGACCGCTCATCCCGCCGCCGAAGTGCACGAGGTGGACGGGGACTTGGTCGGCGTACCAGTCGACGAGGTTGCCGACCTCGTCGATGTCGGACGCGGCGCCCGGGGAGGTGTGGACATGGACGACCAGCCCGTGCTCCTGTGCCGTCCGGAAGATCCGGTCCAGTTGCGGGCGGCAGGCCGGGTCCGTGGGGCGGCCGCCGAGCAGGAAGCTGAGCTTCAGGGCTCGTACGCCGTCCTCTCCCGCCAGGGCGAGGGCCTGCTCGGTGCGTTCGGTGTCCTCGGGGCGTGGGGACACCCACAGGCCGGCCCGGATGCGGTCGTCGCTCTGGGCCGCCTCGATCGCCAGCTCGTTGAAGGAGAAGGCGATGGCGGGGTCGGGGACGCCGTAGTTGGGGATGACCAGGGCGCGTTCGGTGCCCTCGTCATCGAGGTCGGCGACGAGCTGCTTGACGGTCGCGCGGGCGGTGGTGTCCGGGTTGACGGGCGGTCCGCCGTAGAACGGGTGGGCGGGCAGGACGCCGATGTGGCGGTGTGCGTCGTAGACCATGACTGTGGTTCCTGTCAGCCCAGGGGAACGGCGGAGGCGACGGAGGCCGGCACTCCGGTGAGGGCGCCGCACACGTCGGCGAGGCGGCGGCTGGTGTCGATGTGGCCGGCGAGGAACTCGGCGTCCCGGCCCACCGCTTCGAAGCGGCCGGAGCCCCACGAGTACTGCCAGGGCAGACCCAGGAAATACAGGCCGGGCGTGCTCGTCGCGCCGCGCCAGTGCATGGGGTAGCCGCGGCCGTCGAAGACGGGTATCTCGATCCACCGGTGATCGCGGGTGAAGCCCGTGGCCCAGACGACGGAGGTGATACCCGCCTCGGCCAGATCGAGTTCGGCCACGTGCCCGGAGGGCTCCCACACCGGTACGTACCGTGCCTCCTCGGGGGCGTGGAGCCCGTGCGCGGAGATGTGGGCGTCGATGGCGTCCTTGATGCCCTCGGCCACCGCGTCCGCCCGGTCCAGGTTGACCTTCAGGTCGTCCGCGAACTCCAGCGCCGCACCGTCGATCCCGGTCAGCCGCCCGTACAGGCGCATGCCGTCCCGGGCGAACGCCCGCAGGTCGATGTCGCGGCCGCCGTCGCGCCCGGTGACGTAGTGGTTGACCCGCATCCGGACGGCACCGGCGTCGTCGAACTCGTCGATGTTCTTCGCGTAGTGCCCCATGTCGTCGAGCCAGGCCACACAGTCCCGGCCGCGGTAGAAGCGGGCGACGCGGGGCGCGCTGCCGACGGCCAGGTGGACCTGCCGCCCGGCCAGATGCAGGTCTTCGGCGATCTGGCAACCGGACTGACCGGTACCGACGACCAGGACGCCGCCCTCGGGGAGCTGGTCCGCGTTGCGGTAACGGGAGGAGTGGATCTGCTCGACGTGGGAGGGCAGCCGCTCGGCCATCCGCGGGATGGACGGGGCGTGGTACGGACCGGTGGCCACCACCACCTTTTCGGCGGTGAACTCGCCTTCCGTGGTGTCCACTTCGAAGAGGCCGTCGGCGGCGCGCCGCAGCCCGGTCACGGATACGCCCTCCACCAGCGGCGGCCGGAAGAAGGCCACGTAGTCCTGGAGATACTGAATGATCTCGTCCCGGACCATGAACCCGTCCGGATCGTCGCCCTGGTAGGGGAAGCCCGGCAGTTTGCACTGCCAGTTCGGCGTCACCAGGCAGAAGGAGTCCCAGCGGCGCTCGCGCCACTCGTGGCCGACCCGGTTCGCCTCGATCACGATGTGGTCGATGCCTCGTTGACGCAGGTGGTAGCTGACCGACAGACCGGCCTGTCCGCCGCCGATCACGGCCACCGGGATGGGGGTGCCTCCCATGCCCTTCAGGCTGTGGGGGAGGGCTCCGGCCAGCCTTGGCGTGGGGTTCATCGCGTGCTCCCGTCTGCGTTGACCAGGGACTCGACGGTGACCTTGGCCCCGTCGGCGACCGCGTAGACGGCGGCGGTCCGCTCGATCTGCGCGAGCTGGTCGGAGGCGCCGGTGCAGTAGAAGCCGAACTTCTCCTTCACCCGCTCACCGGCGATACCGAGCGCCGTGCGGCTGCGCTCCACGAAGTCGGTGAGCTCGTACTCGCGGCCGGCCACGAAGTAGTCCTCGACCACCGTGGAGGGGGAGTAGCAGCGCTGGGTCACGCCATCGGGCCAGCGCACATGGAAATAGATCTCAGGCATGAAGTCCTCCATGCGAGGCGCCGAGGCCTTGACACCTCGCCGCTGCTTGTGAGGACAACTTCAGCCAGGAGCGATTACCGAACCGAGGCATCCGGAATAAGGCGGCGTTACATGCTCCTCACTTCGAGTGAGTGACCGTGTACGGGGAGTTGCCTCAGAGGCAAATCCGCGCTCGAAAGGGCACCTTGACTTGCCGTCGGCCCGCGGGAATCAAGTTCTTGGCGTGCACAAAGGCGCAGCCGCACCTGCTGACTGCAGGTGCGGCTGCGCCCGGATGCCTGACCGTTGGCGGAGTGCTACGTGAGGTCTTCTTCCGCCGCGCGGGCGACCCATGTGGCGAAGGTCTCCCCGTCGCCACGGGCGAGGTCGAAACGCCGCACGACACGTTCGATGTAGTCGGGCAGTTCCTCGGCGGTGACCTTGTGGCCGCGGAGTTTGCGGCCGAAGCGGGCATCCATTCCGACGGCGCCGCCCAGGTGGACCTGGAATCCCTCGACTTGGCGCCCCTCTGAGTCGAGGACGAGCTGCCCCTTGAGGCCGATGTCGGCGAGCTGCGTCCGTGCGCAGCTGTTGGGGCAGCCGTTCACGTTGATGGTGAGGGGCTGGTCGAAGGAGGGCAGGCGTCGTTCGAGTTCCTCGATGACGGTTGCCGCCCTGGCTTTGGTCTCCACGATCGCCAGCTTGCAGAACTCGATGCCGGTGCAGGCCATGGTGTCGCGGCGGAACGTGCTCGGCCGTGCGTCCAGGCCGATCGCCTCAAGGCCCTCGACCAGGCTTTCCACCGCGGCTTCGGCCACGTCGAGGAGCAGGATCTTCTGGTGGGGTGTGGTGCGTACGCGCCGGGCCCCGTGTGCCTCGGCGAGGTCGGCCAGGGCGATGAGCATCGTTCCCGGGGTCCGGCCGACCACAGGTGAGGCGCCGACGTAGTAGCGGCCGTCGCGCTGGCAGTGGACGCCGACATGGTCGCGCGGCCCCGTCGGTGCGGGGGGCGCGGGCCCATCGGTCAACCTGCGCTTCAGGTACTCCTGTTCAAGAACCTGGCGGAACCGCTCGATGCCCCAGTCCGCGACGAGGAACTTCAGCCGCGCCCGGTTGCGCAGACGCCGGTATCCGTAGTCGCGGAACACGGAGACGACGCCGGCCCAGATCTCCGGCACCTCCTCCAGCGTCGCGAAGACTCCGAGGCGCTGCGCCAGCATCGGGTTGGTCGACAGTCCGCCGCCGACCCAGACGTCGAATCCGGGTCCGAGCTCCGGGTGGCGCACTCCGACGAAGGACACGTCGTTGATCTCGTGGGCGACGTCCTGCAGAGGCGAGCCGCTGATCGCGGTCTTGAACTTGCGCGGCAGGTTGGAGAAGGCGGGATCGCCGACCCAGCGCTCGTGGATCTCCTGGATGGCCGGGCTGCCGTCGATGATCTCGTCGGCCGCCACACCGGCGACCGGGCTGCCCAGGAACACCCGGGTGGTGTCCCCGCAGGCCTGGGCGGTGGTCAGATCCACCGCTTCCAGGCGCCGCCAGATCTCCGGGACGTCCTCGACGCGCACCCAGTGCAACTGGACGTTCTGCCGGTCGGTGAGGTCGGCGGTGTCACGGGCGAAGTCGCGTGACACCTCTCCGATCGTGCGGAGCTGCTCGGTGGTGAGCCGTCCGCCGTCGACGCGGACGCGCATCATGAAGTACTCGTCGTCGAGTTCGTGGGGTTGCAGGCTGCCGGTCCTGCCGCCGTCGATGCCGGGCCGGCGCTGGGTGTAGAGCCCCCACCACCGCATCCGGCCGTGCAGGTCCTCCGGGTCGATGCTGCCGAAACCGGCGGAGGCGTACACGGACTCGATGCGGGGGCGCACATTGAGGCCGTCGTCGTCCTGCTTGAAGCGCTCATTCGGGTTGAGCGGGGTCGTCTCGCCCAGGGCCCACTGCCCCTCGGGCCGCCGCCTGCGCGCTGTGCCGGCAGACGCGTCGTCCGCACACGACGAACGCGCCGTCCCGGGTGAGCGGACGGACACCAGGCCGAGGTCGCCTGAAACGCCCGTGGTGGTGGCCCGCGGCCCCGGCGGCTGGGATGTCGGCCGGTCGACCATGTGTGTCACTCCTTCGGCATCGGATGAGGCGGCTCGGACAGGGGCCGCCTCATCGGTGCGCTAGTCGGCGGTGGGCAGGGTGATGGGAACGCCGACCAGGGAGCCGTACTCGGCCCACGATCCGTCGTAGTTCCTGACGTTCGGGCGGCCGAGGATCTCGCTCAGGACGAACCAGGTGTGCGCGCTGCGCTCGCCGATGCGGCAGTACACGATGGTGTCGCGCTCGGTGTCCACCGCTGCGTACAGGGCGGTGAGTTCCTCGTCGGACTTGAACGTGCCGTCGTCGTTGGCCGCCTTGGACCACGGAACGTTGACCGCCGTGGGGATGTGACCGCGCTGGAGGGCCGCCTCCTGGATCAGGTGGGCCGGGGCGCTGAGCTTGCCGGAGAACTCCTCGGGGGAGCGGACGTCGACCAGGTTCTGCGAACCGATCGACTTGAGCACCTCGTCACGCAGAGCGCGCACCGAATCATCCGGGGCGGAGGCGGTGTAGACGGTGGCCGGGCGGGAGACGGTCTCGGAGACGAGCTCGCGGCCGTCGAGCTCCCACTTCTTGCGTCCGCCGTCGAGAAGCCGTACGTCCTGGTGGCCGTAAACCTTGAAGTACCAGTAGGCGAAAGCGGCGAACCAGTTGTTGTTGCCGCCGTACAGGACGACGGTGTCCTCGCGTGCGATGCCCTTGGCCGAGAGCAGCGCCTCGAAGCCGGCCTGGTCCACGAAGTCGCGGCGAACCGGGTCCTGGAGTTCCTGTCGCCAGTCGATGCGCAAGGCGCCTCGGATGTGGTTCTTGTCGTAGGCGGCGGTGTCCTCGTCGACCTCGACGAGAACGAGGCCGGGGTCGTCAAGGTGGGCCTCGACCCAGTCGGCGTTGACGAGTACGCGAGCTCGGCTCACGGCAGGTTCTCCCGGGCGGTAGGTGTCGGGCAGGCGAAGGGAGCCATCGAGGCGGAGCACACCACTGGAGATCGACGGCGGGCACGTGAAGCGCAGTCGGCTCTGCCCCGACGGCATCCTTCAACTGGTCGGCGCCCGCCGACCTGTCGGCCGCCATCGGATCGCGACCCGGCTGTGCTGCACGAGAATGAGGGGGCGACACCCCGGCCGTATCCGGAGGACGGCGTGTCATGACCAGATATAGGCGGCCAAGTGCCTCAGAGGCAAAAGCTTTGCCTCTGAGGCAAGCTCGTGTGTCCGTCCACGGTCGGCCGGGGCGTTTCGTCGACGCTGAGACTGAAGACGTCCGGCCGGGCGTAGTGGCCCGTCACGTCGAAGTCGAAGCGGCTGCGGGCGATCTCGCCGAGGTCCAGTTCGGCCGTGAGAATGCCCTCATCATGCCGTAGTGGCGCGGCCAGGACCTCGCCCAGTGGGGAGACGATGCAGCTGCCGCCGCCGATCAGTACGGTCTCCGGGTCATCGCCCTGCACGGGGTGGAGGTCGGAGGGCAGGTCGGAGCGGAGCAGGTACTGGTTGGCGCTCAGGACGAAGCAGCGGCCCTCCAGGGCCACGTGGCGCATGGTGGCCTGCCAGTTCTCCCGGTCGTCCACCGTCGGCGCGCACCAGACGTCAACACCCTTGGCATACATGGCGGTTCGGAACAGCGGCATGTAGTTCTCCCAGCAGATGGCAGAACCCAGCCGGGCGCGGCCCGTGTCGACCACTGGCATCGTGGAGCCGTCGCCGAAGCCCCAGATCAACCGCTCGGCGGCGGTCGGCATGAGTTTGCGGTGCTTGCCCAGGAGGCCGCCCGGACCGAAGAACAGCGCCACGCAGTGGAGGGTCGAGCCGGCGCGCTCGACAGCGCCGATCACCACATGGACGCCCAGGTCACGGGTGAGGGCTGCCAGTTCCTCGGTCTCCGGACCGGGGACGTCGACGGCGGACTCGAAGTAGCGGCGGAACACCTCCCGGCCCTCGGTCGTACGGCTGCCGACGGTGACGCCGAAGTCGAGACCTTTGGGGTAGCCGCCCAGGAACGCCTCCGGCAGGACGATGATCTCGGCGCCCTGCCGAGCGGCCTGGCCGATGAGGTCCTTGGCCTTCGCGAGGTTGCCGGAGGTGTCGAAGAGCCGGGAGCCCGCCTGGACGACGGCGGCGGTCACATGATGCGCGGGAGTCATACGGCGACCGTACGAAGAGCCCGGACATGCGGCAAACTAACCTCGCGCTTTCACGAGCGGGGCTGTCCGAGGAGTGATCAAAAGAACGAGGAGTGCCTCTGACCTGGGACGATGGGACTTGTCTAGGGTCCTGGTCGTCGTCAAGAAAGCTGCACTCCTCAGGTGAAGAAGCGTAGCGGGTCGTACCCGCATGTCCGCGTTGAGGGCACTGGCCGCGGGGTGGTCTCACAGTCCGGCGCCGTCCTGCTGGTCGAGACCGCCCGCAAGGCCGGGCTGGACGCGGCACTGTCAACGGCTCTGGCGCCGTGGCGTAAGGCGCGCGCGGTCCATGATCCCGGCAAGATTCTGCTGGACCTCGCGCTCGCCGTGGCCCTGGGCGGGGACTGCCTGGCCGATGTTGGGATGCTGCGGGCCGAGCCCGCCGTGTTCGGGCCGGTAGCCTCCGACCCAACCGTCTCCCGCCTGGTCGATACCCTTGCCGCAGCCGGGCCCCGTGCACTGGCGGCGATCCGGCGGGCGCGTGCCGAAGTCCGCGAATGTGTCTAGCGGTTGGCTGGCGAGGCGGCCCCGGACGCGGGCGGCGAGGCGGTCGTGGACATCGACGGCGTGCTGGTCCTCGCGCACTCCGAGAAGGAGGACGCCGCCAAGACCTGGAAGAAGACGTTCGGCCACCATCCGCTGTTCGCGTTCATCGACCACGGCCGCGAGGGGTCTGGGGAACCGGTGGCGGGCCTGCTGAGGCCGGGGAACGCGGGCAGCAACACGGCTGCCGACCACATCGAGGCCGCCCGCCTGGCCCTGACCCAGCTGCCGAAGAGATACCGGCGCGGACGGCGGACCCTGATCCGCACCGACTCCGGCGGCGGCACCCACGGCTTCCTCAACTGGCTCACGGCACACGGCCGATGGCTGTCCTATTCGGTGGGGATGACCATCACAGAGGCCATCCACGAGGCTGTGCTGAAGGTCCCGGCCTCGGCCTGGACGCCGGCCATCGAGCCGGACGGCGAGGTCCGCGACGGTGCCTGGGTGGCCGAGCTCGCCGGGGACGTCCTGGCCGGCTGGCCCAAGGGGATACGCCTGATCGTCCGCAAAGAACGGCCGCATCCTGGCGCGCAGTTGCGCTTCACCGACGCCGACGGAATGCGGCTGACCTGCTTCGCCACCAACACCACTGGCACGCCGATCTCGCACCTGGAGCTCCGCCACCGCCAGCGGGCCCGGGCCGAGGACCGGATCCGCGCCGCCCGCGACACCGGCCTGCGCAACCTGCCACTCCACCACATCGCCCAGAACCAGGTCTGGCTGGAGATCGTCCAGATCGCCCCCTCCTGCTCGGAGAAGCCGCCGTCGAACTGGGCGACGTGCGGTTGGTCGAGCTGTCCGTTGCAGTAGGCGGCGTGAGTGAGGGCCGCTCGACCACTCACCCCGAGTCGGCGGCTCATGGACGAGACCTGGACGCTGACCGTGCCGCGCGTGATGCTCAGGGCGCGAGACGTCTCTTCTGTATCCAAGCCGTTGGCGATCTTGGCGAGGATCCGGATCTGCGCCGGGGTCAGCCGGTTGGGAACGGTACTGGGTCGTGCTGACATGTTCTTCCTCTTCGTTCTCGTTCTTGAAGTCAGCCCGTGGTGTGAGGCCCGCTACGGGAGGCAGACCCGGCCGAGGGCTTCTCCAGCCGGGCCTGGCCACTACCGGGATCAGGCGCGGGTGAACCAGCGGGCCTGTTCGGCATCGGTGACGATGCCGCGGTGGTGGTCGAGCTCGAGTTGGGCAAGGTGGGCGTAGTGCTCGACGACGCCCTTGTCGAACGCCTCCCGGGCGACGGGGCTGTGCCGGAAGGCGGAGCGCGCCTGGTCGAGGGTGAGCGGCACAACAGGTGCGTCCACAACCTCATAGGCGTTGGTGGTGCACGGCGTTGGCGGGGTGAGGAGACGCTCGATGCCGTGCACGATGGCGGCGGAGAGGGCAAGGTAGGGGTTGGCGTCGGCCCCAGGGAGACGGACTTCCAGGTGCAGTCCCGAGCCGTGTCCGGCGATCCGTACCGCGCAGGTGCGGTTGTCCGGTCCCCAGGTCATGCGGGTGGGGGCGAAGGAGCCTGGCGTGAATCGCTTGTAGGAGTTGGTGTTCGGCGCGTACAGCGGGGCGAGCCCGGGCAGGGCCGCGAGCAGTCTGGCGACCGCATGCGTGCCGGTCTCGGAGAGCTGGCCACCCTGGTCGGCGAGCATGGGGTTGCCGCTGCGGGTGAGTGAGATGTGCAGGTGGAGTCCGCTGGCGACACCGGTCTGCGGGGCAGCCATGAAGGTGGCGGTCATGGCCGAACGGCTGGCCAGGGTGCGCACGGCGTGCTTGAAGACGACGTGGTTGTCGCAGGCAGGTAGGGCCGGTCCGTAGGGGAAGGTGACCTCGACCTGGCCGGGAGCGCCTTCCGTCTTGATGGCCTCCACGGGCATGCCAGCTCTGGACAGTGAGCCCTGCAGGCGCCGGAAGAACCGGTCGTACTCCGGGGGGTGGTCGAGTGCGTAGTCCAGGTTGTCGACGGTCACCGGCACGAGCCCGTTGAGGCCGACTCTGCTGGTTGGGGTGTAGGCGCCGCGGAAGAGGACGAACTCGGTCTCCAGGCTGGCCTGGGCGTGCAGACCGTGGCCGGCGAGGCGCGTCAGCTGGTGGCGCAGGATCTGTCGGGGAGCGACCTCGATCGGCTCTTCGTCCGGGCCGAGGGCGTGGCCGAGGATGAGGGCGGTGCGCGGCATCCAGGGCAGGATCCGCAGCGTCGAAGGATCCGGCTCGACGCGCAGGTCCTCGTAGCCGCTCGCCCAGGAGGTGAGGGCGAATCCGTCGACCGGGGTCATGTCGGGGTCCGTGGCCAGGATGTAGGCGCACATCTCCGCGCTGCCGTCGAGCACGCGGTTGAGAAAGTGCCGTGCTCCGTACCGTTTGCCCTTGAGGCGCCCCTGCAGGTCCGGCACGGCAAGGAGCACGGTGTCGATCAGGCCGGCACCGACGGCCTTGCGCAGCTCCTCGACGCTGAACACGCGGGCAGGATGATCCGCGGAGGTCGGCGCGGCCTTGGCCTGAGAGCTGGTGTTGCGGCGTGAGGGCGTTCCGGCAGTTGCGGACTGGTGGGTCATCACACGACCTCTTCCTGGATCTTCGCCATGCCCGAGTTGGCGTCGGCTGCGGCGGCCGGCACCGTGTAGTCGCGTCCCGCGACGTGCCACCACACGGACGCGAGGGCGAGCACGACCAGCACGGCGATGGGTGCGTAGTTGAACGTGGTCACGGAGAGGAGTCCGGAGTCCGGAGTCCGGGCGCGTCTGGGGCAGGCAGAACAGCACGGTCACGAAGGCCACCCAGGCGACGGCGACCACACCGACCGGTACGCCCCAGCGGCCCAGGTTCCACGGGCCTGGCTGGAAGCGGTGACGGTTGCGGACCCGCAGATAAATCGGAATGGCGTACGCGGGCGTGATCCCGATGACGTTGATCGCGGTGATCGCGGTGATCGCGGCGTACGCGGTCGGGCTGTACAGCGACGGCAGCGCAAGCACTGCGGCCACGCCGACCGCCAGCCACACGGCGCGCGTCGGCGTGCCGGAGCGGGCATCGACGTGGCGCCACAGGTGCGAACCGGGCAGGGCACCGTCCCGGGAGAAGGCGAACACCATCCGGCTGGCGGCAGCGGTTTCCGCATTGCCGCAGAAGAGCTGCGCGACGATCACCACGAGCAGCAGGGCCTTCGCCCCGGCGAGCCCGACAGCGTCGAGGAAGATCTGCGCCGGCGGCACCCCGGTGGGAGTGGCCTGGGTGGCGGTGTAGTCCTGGATGGCGAAGGCCAGCCCGGCCAGGAGCACGAACCCGGCCAGCCACGACCAGCCGATCGCTCGCACGATGCCGCGGGAGGCGGAGACCTGCGCGTTGGTGGTCTCCTCCGACAGATGTGCGGAGGCGTCGTACCCGCTGAAGGTGTACTGCGCCAGCAGCAGCCCGATCAGCACCACGTACATCGAGCTGGACCAGCCGGTGTCGTTGACGAACTCCCCGAACACGAAGGACGGATCCTGGTGGTGGGAGGGCACGATCGCCAGCACGCCGACGATCAGGGCCACTCCGCCCAGGTGCCACTACACGCTGATCGAGTTCAGGATGCTCACCAACCGGACACCGAAAAGGTTGAGGGTGGCGTGGAGGGCGAGGATGCAAACGTAGATCACCAGGATCTTGCCCGGCGTGGGGACGAAGCCGAACTGCAGGTTCAGGAAGGCACCGGTGAACAGCGCGGCGCCGTAGTCGATGCCGGCGATCGCCCCGAGCAGGCCCAGCAGGTTCAGCCAGCCGGTGTACCAGCCCCACTTGCGCCCGCCGAGTTGCTCGGCCTGGTAGTACAGCGCGCCGGAGGTGGGGTAAGCGGACGTCACTTCCGCGAGCCCGGCGCCGACGAGCATCACCATGAGGCCGACTGCGATCCAGCCCCACATCATCACGGCCGGGCCTCCTGTGCCCAGGCCGAAGCCGTACAGCGTCATGCAACCGGAGAGGACGCTGATGACCGAGAAGCTGATGGCGAAGTTGCCGAACGGCCCCATGCGGCGGGTCAGCACTGGCTCGTAGCCGAGCTCGCGCAGGTACACGTCATCGGCTTTGCCGCCAGCATGTTGACGGCTCGGGCCTGAGCGGAACACGAAGCAACCTCCAGTAAAACAAGGGACGGGATCAAGAGCAGGGCGATGGTCGGGTTCATGCCAACCATGCGCTGCAGCGGGAAAAGTCAGGGATGCGGGCCGACGCGTGGCCCGTGCGTGCGGGCGAAGGGCAACGATTCCCTTCGCGCCCGGAGCAAGAGCGCCTCACCACGGTCCAGCGTCGAGGGGCCTTCAGCCACCGAGCCCCACGGCTCGCGCGACGCGTAAGGCTCCATGGCGGCGAAAACTTCGGCCGCTTCAACGAAGTTGTGGCTGACCCACAAGGCATAGGCCAGGTGGCTCATGTCGGCCACGGACCGCAAGTGCGGGTCCGCCTTCAGGAACCACTCGGCGAAGGCTTTGAGCGTGGAGGGGAGCGTCGGCTCCTCCACCCACTGCCGCCGCCACAACGGATCGACCCGGCCCTGCGCCATTTGCTGTCGGCACTGCTCCACCTGCGCGTACACCGGCAGAAGCAGCAGCGGCGAGCCGACCGGGGCCCACGAGGCCACCCACCTGCCAAAGTCAAAGACTGCGGCCAGCGACGCAGCCGGGGGAGCCTCCCGCGCGAGAAGGAACTGCAGCACCCGGTGGAAGGCTTCTCGGTTGTACGGGTCACGTTGATTTACGTTGTGCAGCAGTCCCCAGGGCCCGCTCGGCAGCATCGGCTCCGACGACCATTCACGATGCTCCCGCCGCACCTGGCGGGAGTCGATCTGCGAAAGGGCCAGCAGACACACCCACGGCACGGGATCCTGCGGCGCGCGGTGAGCGGCCAACAGTGCCGCCTGCCGCGCACCGGTTTCGAGGTCCGCCACCGCCGAGTACTGCTGGCGATGTGCGCGCAGAGCGCGTTCAGCGAGGACCCGTGCCCGCATCACCTGGGCGTCGTAGCTGTCCGGTTCCTCAGCCACCCACACATCGACCATATCGGAGCGGGCGGCAGCGACCGCCAGCACCTGCGTGCGTGAAGTCCGAAGCGACCAGTGGGCTTGCGTGCCGTGTAGCAGGTCCCGAGCAGCCCTCCAACGACCCGCCTGCAGTTCAACCAGAGCCACGCGCAAGTCGTCATCCGCGCCGGCGGGGTGGTACACCGGGCGCATCACCGAGCACGCCGGCTGGCGCACAGCGGTGATGCCGGACTGCTGACGACAGCTCCAGCTGCCCCGGTTCGCAGGTGGCGGTCCAGGAGGGGAGGAACGGCAGAGTGGACAGGCGACATCGAAAGTCCTCGGCATGTGGGGCGTCCGCCCCTGGAGAGGCGGAACATGGAAGGCCGTCAGGGCGTGGGGGGAACGGGGGAGTTTCTGCCGTGCCGCGCCCCGACGGCCAGTCTAAAAGTTGATCTTTCCGATCATCTGCACCGCGCTCTGTACCCCGCTTCTGATACTTGGTGCCACGGAGCTGCCGGCCAGGAAGAACCCGAACAGGACGCACACGGCGGCGTGGGCCACGTTCAGCCCGCTCTTCTTGACGAAGACGAAGACGAGAATGCCCAGGAGGACGACGGCGGAGATGCTAACGGCCACCGCGCACGCCCCTGGAGACATGCACGCCCACGGACCAGGCCCGCTGCGGCGGTACAACGAGCGGACCGAACCGTGACGGCAGCGGACTGACTGCCAGCCTTGCGTAGGCCGAGGACACCTTGGACTCCGAAAAGAGATCGGGAATGATCAGGCATGCCCGCTGCTCGATTCAACAGACTGATTCGAATTATCATGTTCTCAGGTGATTCTCCTGAGCCGCGACGCGGGAATACCAGAGTGACGACAAAACCTCCGGCAGACACATTCCCCAGGTGATATCGCTAGGGTGATCTCGGCTTTTCCCGGCGGCAGTTGAACCCGTATGCACCTGCGCTCGACGGGGAGTAGGAAGTGACATCAGGCGGTTCCGATCTCCCTGCCGAGAGCCGCCGAGACGGACCGCTGGTGGACGAGGCCGGTGCGCACGAGCCTCGCCTGCGGGGTGAAGCAGTCCACGATGGTCATGTGGTTCGCGGCGGGGCACACGCCTCCGTCCACGATGACGGAGGCCGTCAGCCCGGAGGCCGCCAGGAAGGCGTGGACCTCGTTGACGGTCACGGCCGGACCGAGGTCGTCCGGGCCGGCGTCGCCGGAGATGTTGGCTGTGGTGGCGGCGACAGGAACCTTCGCGGCTGATGCCAGTTCTCCGAGGACTCCGGGGGCCACTGTGGTGAGGGCCGGGGAGCCGACTGCGGCGTGGCGCGCGGCGCCCTCTGGGCTTCGCCATGGCAGGAGCAGCGCGAGGTCGCCGGGCCAGAACATGGAGGCGAGCGTCCTGGCGTCGGCGCCCAGGTGGAAGTGTTCGTCGCAGGCGGCCAGTGAAGGAGCGACGTAGGCGAGTGACTTGCCGCTGGGGCGCCGCTTGCCCTTGAAGATGCTGTCGCACGCCTGCTCGTTGCTCGCGTCGGCGCAAATCATGTACCAGCGCCGCGTAGGGACGATGACAAGCTCTCCGGCCTCGAGCGCCCGGACGGCGAGGTCGAGATCCTGGGGACGGACAACACGCATGGTCTACTCCTGGAACGCGGGTGTGGAGGGGATCGAAGCGAGCGGCGGGTAGTCGAGCCACGGGTCGCGGAGGGCTTCGAGTCGCCGACGTGAGTGGTCTGGGTGCGAGACCCGGAAGTACGCCATCACCCTGGGGGAGGGCGAGAGGTTGCGTCCGACCGAATGCGGGACGAGGTGATGCATGAGCAGCACGTCCCCGGGTGCTCCGAGAAGGGAGACACCGTGCTCGCGGTCGATCTCCGGTGGAACCTGTTTCGTCATCCCGAGCGACCACTGGTCGCCGAACCACCGGGCCATGGTGTGGTGTCCACCAGGCAGGTATCGCAGTGCGCCGCCTTGGGCGTCGCTGATGTCGGACAGGACGACGCCGATGAGCAGGGAGAAGGTGCGGAGTTCACGTGGGTCGAGGTGGGGGCAGGAGACTCCGTCCACGTGCATCGCCTTCTCCGGCTGAACGCCGGGGAGTTCGGCTTCGGGGACGCGAATCTGGATCTGCGCGGCGGTGACCGGAGAGGTCTGGCCGAGAAGCTCGGAGGTGAGCCTGGCAGCGTTGGTCGCCGCGTAGAGGGCGAGGACGTCGGGGTGGCTTCCCAGTTCCGGCGCGAAGGTGCGCTGCGTGTACTCGGGGATGTCCTCGGGGGTCAGGCCCTCGCTGTACCAGGTGTCGACGAGCGAGACCGCGCGCCCGACCAGGTCGGGATCGACCAGCCCGCGACGAACGACCACGCCGTCCCGTTTGAACGTGGTCTTCTCCTCAGACGTGAGGGTCATGGTTCCTCCGTAAGGTGATCGGTCTGGGTGAGTCGGACAAGCTGAGCCGGTCAACGACGCGTTCGCCTGCGCGCAGGGCGGCGGTGACGAGCTCCCGACCGAGCTCGGCGCTGGCCTTGCGTGGGTCGCCGCCGATGACGCCGTACGTGGCGAGCGCGGATTGTCGGAGGTCCAGGGCCAGGTGACACCTCGGTCGAGTACGAGGCGTTGGATCTCCTCTCTCCGACCGGGGTCGGGAAGGGAGTCGGCCGGGAGGAGGTCGAGCCGTACCTGGTCGGGGGCCAGAGCGAGCATGAGTGAGGTCTCTCGGATGCCAGCGTGGATCTCGGGGAGTTCGCTGTCGATCACGGTCCCGCCCGCGGCGAGGGCGGTCGGGTGCATGACGCAGGCGGCCACGTCGTGGGTGTGCCGAAGTTGGTGGACCAGGGCTTCCAGGACGTCCCGATTGCCGCCGTGGCCGTTGACGACGATCACCGTTCGTACGGGTGTGGATCGGACATACTCCGCCACCAGCGTGGTGATCAGGGCTGTGTAGACAGGGATGTCCAAGGTCACGGTCCCCGGTGCCCAGGCGTGCTCCGGGGAGAGCCCGTAGGGGACGGGCGGCACGACCCAGAGGTCGTGCCGGCCCGCGACGTGCGCGGCCAGGCGTGCCGCGAAGCGCTCGGCGATGACGGTGTCGGTGTCGAGGGGCAGGTGTGTGCCGTGTTGTTCGAACGAGCCGACCGGCAGACAGAGAACCGACCGCTCGCTCAGCTCTGCTGCGGCGCGTGGTGCCGTCAGCTTCCCGTACGAGCGTCTGTCACCGTCGGCTGTCACGTCCGACTCCGCCGCCCGATACGGATGAGGAACTCGTTGTCCTCGGGGAAGGTGTCGCTGTCGCTGAACTCGGCGAGCTGGTTCCTCACCGCGGTCTCGAACTCCTCCAGCCGGTCGCCGAAGAGGTGCGGCGCGGCGAAGGATGTGGAGTAGAGATAGCCGAGGATGCTCGCGCTGGTCCAGGTGCGCTGGACGGGTACGCGTACTTCCTCGACCTGGTTGAACGGCGACTCCTCCATGATTTCGCTGTACGGCCGGTTGTGGTGCTGGAAGGTGCCGGATCCCGCGCGGCGCTCCTCGCCGAGGAACGTCTTGATCACGTCGCGGACCGCCTCCTTCCAGGGGCTGCCCGCGGCCCAGAAGCTGTTGTCGCCGAAGATCGCGACGGCGCCGTCCGGGGCGACCTGGCTGTCGAGGAGGCGCAGCACAGCGTCCTGGTCGAGCCAGTGGAACGCCCGGCAGATCGTGACGAGATCGGCCTTCCAGCCGGCGGGCGGGACGAAGTCCTCGGCGGTGCTCTCCACGAGCGACAGGTGGGAGCCTTCGGGCAGTTTCGGCCGCAGCGCGGACTCGGCGGCGGCGAGCATGTCGGCGTCGTTGTCGATGGCGATGATGTCGTCGAACCAGTCCAGCAGAGCCTCGACGACGAGCCCGGTGCCGGTGCCGACATCCAGGAGCCGTCGCGGGCGGTCGGCTCGCGCCGGGGTGGCCTGGTCCAGGACTGTGGCGACGTCTTCGGGGATGCCCGGACGGAACTGGCGGTAGTAGCTGGTGGTTCCGGTGAAGAGGCTCATGTGTCACTCCGTGCTGCGAGATGCTGGATGTACGTGGCGGCTGCCGCCAGGTCGTGGGCGACGAACACGCCGTGGTCAACGACCAGGGATTCGTCGGGAACCTTCCTGCCGCGCGATATCCATACGGCCCTGGCTCCCGCGCCGATGGCACCCACGATGTCGCACGCCCAGTCGTCGCCGATGTGGATCAGGCCATGTGCCGACGAACCGAAGTGGTCGACCACGGCGTGGAAGGCGCGCGGGTCGGGCTTGGTGTGCCCGATGCGGCAGGAGGGGAAGAAGTCGCTCACCCAGGGCGAGAGGAGAGCGCGCAGCCCCTCGGTGTCGGCGTCGACGCAGGTGACGTTCGACAGCGTGACGATGGTCGCCACTTCGCTGATCCTTCGCAGGGCGTCCACCGTGCCCGGGAAGAGGCTGAACGGGGCGGGGGGAAGGTCTCGGGGAAACGCTTCCGACGGCATCTGCAGTGCCTCGCACACCTCCGTCACCACGGAGTCCGTGAGGGACGGGCGCGTGTGGAGGCCGGCTCGCATGATCTCGCGGGCTCGTGCCGGTGGCAGTGGCGATGCCTCGACCAGCCGCATCGCCAGACCGGGGCCGTCGGCGGTCCCCAGGGTGCCGCCGACATCGACGGTGACCAGGAGCTTAGGGGGTGCTGCTGTCATGGACGGTTCCTCGTGGTGGTCGGGAGTGCGGAGACGATCGCCTGTACACGGGCCTGGCGGATGGTGGTGGTCGTGGCCTCGGAGAGAAAGGTGAGGACGTAGCGCAGCTCCGCTTCGTCCAACGCGTCCAGGTATCGCTCCTCCTGGTCGGCGGCGGCCTTGAGGTCCGGTGGGACACTGCGCGGACGCAGGCCGTGCGGCAGGTGGAGCGTTCCGTGCCATCGCTCGCCTTCCGTCGGTGCGAGATGGCTGTCCGACGGGCGTAACACGGTGACGTCGTCGAGTGTCAGGATGCGTACCGGGATCGTCCTCTCGCCGATGTCGAGGCTTCCCGTGAGGAAGGTGTCCTGCCCGTCGAGTCGCTGGGAGAGCACCAGTTGCGGGCCCTCGGAGCTGTGGCTGACCGTGCCTTCGACGCGGATGTTCACCTGGGTGCTTGGCATGTTGTGCTCCTTGGAGTCGTGGCGAGACCTGGTATGTCTGGCAGGCGGATGTTTCCGTCCACGGGCTGAAGAGGTACGTCGTAGAGGCGTTGACGTCCGGGCTCCCACTGGAGTCGGTATTCGACGGCCGGCACGACGTCGGGGAAGGCGGCCGCGAGATGGAGGCCGGGCAGGAGCGAACGGCCGTGCGGGTATATGGGGATGCTCTGGGCGCGGGCTACGGCGAGAGTCTTCACCGCGCGGGTGAGTCCGCCACAGCCGACGACGTCGATGGTCAGAGCACGTGGCCTGACGTACTGGATGAGCCCAGCAGGGTCCTCGTCGCAGTGCACGCGCTCGCCGACAGCCAGCGGCATCCGGGTGGCCGCGAGCAGTTCGTACGTGTCCAGGTCGTGGCGCGGCAGCGGGTCCTCCAGCCACCGTAGGCACGACGGATCGCAGCTCTGCGCGAAGGCCATGGCCACCGCCGGAGTCCAGGTGCCGACCGCGTCAACGGCGAGCGGGGAGCCGACGGCACGGGAGCAGCGCTCGACCGCCCGCGCCATGCGTGCCGCGGCCACTTCGGATGCGTCGGTCGGGTCCCGGCGCAGTCCCCACTTGGTGAAACTCCACCCCTCGGCCGCGACGTTCCGCAGTGCGTCCAGGCTGACCATGCGAGTGAGGTCGTGGGACAGCCACGAGGCGTAGGCCGGAACGGATGTGCGTGGATCCGTCGCGGCCAGGAGGTGCGCCACCGAGCGCGAGGTGAGCCGACCGTGGAGATCCCAGGCCGCGCAGTCGACCGTGCCAACGGCCCACGAGGCGACGTCGGACGGTGCCCTGCGAGCTGCCGAGCGCAGCCGGTTCAGCAACCCCACATGGTCCGCGACGAGCGCACCTTTCACCTCGCAGGCCAGCGTCTCAATCACGTAGCGTCCGATGCGTTCGCTGACCGGGCCGTACCAGCCCGTTCCCGCGGCACTGTGGACAGCCACGAAGGACGCGTCGTCTCCAGGCGCCACGGGCTGCCCCGTCTCGACGATCTCCAGGCTTTCCAGAATCCAGGGGCTCATCGGACCACCTCGCGAGAGGCCAGGAGGAAGCCAGCGGCCCGCACGACCCCCGCGCGGTCCATGCCCAGGGCGCGGGCCAGCTCCCGCTGCGGCATGGGCCCGGGCGGCTCCTGCCACCCGATGACATCGACAGGGCGGCGGAGCCGACCGGCCAACAGGCCCCAGACAGCCGCCGGGTGGCCCAAGGTGAGGACGAGGACCGAGGCATGGGCGCCCAGGTAGTGGTCGATCTCCTGGTCGCCCAATCCACGCGGCCACAGAACGGGGTTGCCAAGGACGGTGAGGTCCAGGAGATTCACGACACGGACACGGCACCGATGACGGTCACGGACGTGGTCGACCGCCTCCGTGGCCACGGCTGCCGGGATGTCCCCCGCCGTGACGATCGTGAGATCCGGCTCGCCTTCGTCGCTCAGGTGCGGCCATACCGCGAGGCCACGACTGTGCTCTTCGCTGATCGTTCCGACGGGATGAACACTGCGGCTGTGTTTGCCCGCGATGACAAGGTTGACGCCGTCGGTCGAGACCAGCACCTCGTCGAGGGCGGCGGCGGTTCTCGCCGGATCGGCCGGAGTCATCACACGCACCGTGGGCGCGCCGAGGGCCAGGAGCGAGGTGGCGAGGGAGGGGTCGCCGTGGGTGTGGACGTTGTGCCAGCCGTAGGAGGTGAGGAGCAGATTGAGGCTGGGCAGGCCCCTCGCGCCCGCGAGCCGCCGCTGCTTGATGTGCGCCACCAGACCGCTCACGAGTAGCGGGGCGAAAGCCTCGTATGTAACCAGCACACCGCGACGTCCGGTGGCCGTCCACCCGGCGAGCCACTCCAACAGCACCTCCTCCGCGAGCAGTTCGTGAGCCCACCCCTCGTCGGCGAGTTCCGTAAGACGGTTGGAGGACAGTTCGTCGGGGCTGAGGAGCAGGAGGTCGCCGCGCGCCGCGTGTCGCCTGATGACACCGGTGACCGCTTCCGTGAACGTGTACCCACGAGCGCCGTGCGCCATGGGCCTGTCTCCTGATCGCCGCTGTTCGGAGGGAGCGAGGGAGCACCAACGGGCCGCGGAGACGGCTTCTGCGAGCTCGCCTCGTGCATGACCGTCCGCGTCGAACAGCTCCAGCGGCTGGTAGGAGCTGAGCCAGTGGGCCAGTTTCGACAGCTGCTCCGGATCGGTACGTGGACTGACCAGCGGTGTCTTGTGCAGGCCAGCGGTGCCCAGGAGAGTGCGGCCGCCCAGGGAGGCGGGTCCGCTCCATCCCTTCACGCATCGCATGACCAGTACGGTGGGTTGGTCGTGAAGCGTCGCCTCCAGCGCGTCCCACAACGCTGTGTGAAAGGTGGCATGCTCCTCCCGGGAGCCCGTGGTGACCTGCACGACCCTGGCATCCCATCCCAGGCCGGCGAAGTACGCCACCAGCTCGGCGTCGTCCATCGCGCCGAGAAGGGCGCGGCCGCCCATGCGGTACCCGTTCACGTGCACCACAGGCAGCACCGAAGCCCGAGGAAGGGCCTTTCGAGCCAGCCAGCTCGCGGCGGTCGTCGGCGTCTCGCATTCGCCGTCCCCGATCACGGGCGCGATGACCCTGCCGGGAGCGTCGCGCGCGGCCCCCTGAGCGAACGGAAGGCAGCCGCCGAGCCGCCCGCCGAGGAACCCGCCGGAGGGAAGTGCCGGGGTGACCTCGGCGCCCAGTCCGTCCACGTCAGGGAACGCCTGGGCGAGCCGTCGGAGACCTCCCGCGTCGGGTCCGAACTGAGCTCTCACCTTTCCGAGCTCACCGGTCACCCATGCCGCGGCGAGCTGCACGACGCCGGCGTGTCCGGCGCCGAGCAGCGGCACCAGGTCCACCCGCCGGTCCAGGTCCCCGGCGGCGAGCACGAGGTGGGAGAGGGCCCACGCGGTGCCGGGCACGGTTCCCCAGTGCCCGGACGGCCGCTCCTTCACATGCTCGGCGGTCAGCGGTCGACTGAGCAGCACGTTGTCGCACAGATGGAGTTGGCACACAGTGGCGTAGCAGACGGCTCGCCACATGGCGTCCGTCAGGGCGGCGATCTCGGGCATCACGCGCTGACCAGGGCTTCGTCGGCGAAGGTGAAGTACCACAGGGGGCGGTAGCACTCCCATGCCGCCGGGCGCAGTCCGGACGGCCTCATGATGTCCTCGATCACCGCGCGGGCACGGAGGTAGTACTCGAGGTCCTGGGCCCCGGGAGCGCGCAGGCCCGCCATGACGGAGTTGTGGGCCTGGTACACCTGGAAGTTGGGGAACTCCGTGACGTACGGGGCGAGCACGCCGACGCCCGCGCGCAGAGCCTCGATGTCATCCAGCCCCACGATGTAGGTGAACGATGTGCCGTGACCAGCGGCCATGGCCCGCTTGAGCACCTCCGGCATCTGCGGCGCGGCCAGAGTGGCCTTGCTCGCCTTCAGCAACAGGTCGCGATGGGTGAAGCACTCGGCCGTCAGCCGGAGAACGAACGGCGCCACGTCGGCGAGCTCCTCGAACGCCTCCTTCGACCGCAATACCGAAGTCAGGAAGCCGATGCGCGCTTCAACGCCGTGCTCGATGAGCACGGCCCGCAGAGCGCGCATGTGGTCCACAGCCGCCGGCTCTCGTTCGAAGCACCCAGTTGAGACGGTCAGTTCGCGGACTTCCGTCAGGTCGCGCCTCGGGTGTTGCTCCAGAAGCGCCGCGAGGAGTGCGCGAAGGTCCCGCTCTTCCGACAGGCGAGGATCCGCCGCAGCCTCCAGCGTGTTGGGGCAGAAGGCGCAGCCCACGCAGCGGCTTCGGGCGTTCGGGTTGAGCGTCGCGGCCGTACCACCGTTCCGGAAGTACCCGCCAACGGCCTCGTCCGCGTCGACGCGCTCGACGGTGCCGACCTGGACTCCACCCAGCAGGAGCCGCCCGTCTTTGAGCCGGAACGGGGAGTCCGTGACGTTCAGGGGAATGATGAGCTGCCATGGAACCGTCGGCGCGCTCGCCAGTCTCACCTGAACACGGGCCCGGTGACGAGGCAGGTCGGAGCGGATGCCGTGGAGGTTGACCGCGATGAGAAGCGCGTCCTCGACCGGTACCCGGTACTGCGCGGCGAGCCGTTCCACCTCCCCGAGCGTGGACGTCGCGCTCTTCTGTCCGCCGAGTAGAGCTGTCACGCGCGTACTCCATCCAGTAGGCCGGAAGGTCGATAGCGCGTCGGTGGCCTGAGGGGGAGCCCGCCACCGACGGCACATTGGAGAGTGCCGTCGTGCGGCGGGACGCCGAACCTCGTACAGGGACTTCTGCGGGACGTCCTGGGACGTTTTCAGATGAGGGCGCGAACCAGCGACCGCAGATGGCTCATCAGAGCGGGTACGTCCGTCAGGTCCGGGAGCACGGTGGTCGCTCCCGCCTCGCGCAGTTCCTCGGAGCTGTGGATGCCGGAGGCCACGGCGACGACATGTGCGTGGGATTCGAGGGCGGCCTGGACGTCACGAGGTGTGTCGCCGATGAGGACGACAGGAGTGTCGGACGGAAGGTCGTGAGCCGCGCGGACTCGGTCGCGGGCGACCTGCACCAGAGCGGCGCGGTCCATCGAGTCGGCGCCGTAGGCCCCGCATTCCATGTCGAGGAGCACGTCCAGGCCGAAGGCCCTCAGCTTCACCCGGGCATTGGCAAAGATGTTCCCGGTCAGGACGGACGAGACCATGCCGGGCTCTGCCCCGACGGCCGCCAGTGCCTCACGCGCACCAGGCAGAGCACGGCCCCGACGAGCGAGATCGGCTTCACGCACGGCACCGGCGGTCTCGAGCGCCCGCAGGATCTGGTCCCACCCAGGCGGCTGCACGCCGTGGTCCCGGAACATCTCGGCGAGGATCAGACGGTCCGTCCGTCCTTCCGTACGCGCCGGCCGGACGGCGGCCCGGCCGGCTGCGGCGGCGAAGGCGGAGGCGTAGATCTCCTTGCTGACGCCGGAGTTCTCGATGAGCGTGTGGTCGATGTCCCAGAGCACGATGAGTGGCACATGGTCAGCCTAGACACACGGCTGATTCCGGCCACACCCGCGCCACCATGCCTGACTCACTTGCGGCCTGGGACTTCGGTCAGGTTGGCTTACCTGAGTGAATGAGCGACTGCGTTCCGCGCTCGTGCAACGCGGGTTGACCGTGGACGAGGTGGCCGAAGCCTGCTCCGTCGATCCCAAGACGGCCAGCCGGTGGGTCGGCGGCCGTGTTCCCCATCGCAGACATCGTTGGGTTGTCGCCAATCTGCTGCGGGTCGATGAGACGTACCTGTGGCCGGAGGCCGGACAACGGACGTTGCGAGTCGGCCCGTCTCATTCCGAACTTGCCGACACCTATCCGAACCGGGCGAGCGTCCCACGCGACGTGTGGATCTCCCTGCTGTTAGGGGCGATGAAGCAGATCGACGTCCTGGTCTTCTCGGGCACCTTCTTCGCGCAGACGAACCCGCACATCGCACGGATGCTCCAGGAGCGCGCGCAGGCCGGCGTGCGCGTGCGGCTCTGCTTCGGTGATCCGGAAGGGGACGCGGTCCGGATCCGTGGCCGTGAGGAGGGCATCGGGGACACCCTCGCGGCCAAGATCAGGGCCTCGCTCACGTACTACCGTGATCTCGTCGGCTACCCGGGATGCGAGGTGCGGCTCCACGACACGACGCTCTACAACTCGATCTTCCGTTACGACGACCACCTGATGGTCAATCCCCATATATGGGGCCAGCCGGCCAGCGCGAACCCGCTCCTCCAACTCCGCCGTACACAAGACGGGGAGTGGTTCGAGCGATACAGCGCAAGCTTCGAGGCCGTGTGGACATCCGCGCGCCCCTGGGCGCCCGACAGGCAGGAGCAGCACCACCGTGGGCAGGACTGAGTACTACCACGACCCGAAGGCCCCCAAGGCCAACACGCTCATCCCCGCGAGCAACATGCTGGTCGTGAACGACGAGGGGGCGATCCTGCTCCAGCGGCGCCGCGACACAGGCCAGTGGGCCCTGCCCGGGGGTGCTCAGGACATCGGAGAGAGTCCCGCGCAGTGCGCCGTACGGGAGTGCGAGGAGGAGACCGGCATTGTCGCGGAGGTCACCGGATTCCTCGGCGTTTACTCCAACCCCGAGCACATCATCGAGTACACGGACGGTGAGATCAGGCAGCAGTACGAGGCCGTCTATATCGGCCGCCCTGTGGGCGGGCAGCCCACGGTCAACGACGAGGCCGACGGCGTCCGTTGGATCCGCCCGGAGGACCTTGGCAGCCTCGACATCCACGCGAGCATGCATGAGCAGATCGGCCATTACCTGCTCGGGACGTATCCCTACCTGGGATAGCTCGTCAGAGTCAGAGTTCGATGCCCGCTTCGGCCGCGGCCGCCCGCACTCGGTCCACGCTGCCGTGGATGCTGGGTGCGGCCCGGCGGATGAAGCGCCCGACCACGCTGTCCTCTCCGTAGCGACTCAGGATCTCGCCCACCCGCTCCTGGGACGTCGTGCGCCCGCCGTCGGGTGTCGTGGTCATGTCGCAGTGCACCAGCGCGTCCACCAGCGGCGGATCGCCGAGCAGCGGGAAATCCCCGGCCAACTCGTCGTGGAGGCCGCGCTCCTTGGCCTCCAGCAGTGCAAAGGAGTGGTTCGCCACGAGACGGACGACACGCTCGTCCGCTCCGTGGACGTTTCGCAGGTAACGGGCTCCGTCGAGAGGATGGAAACCGGTGGCGACAAGGTTGGGCGCGTACCCGATGTCATGCAGCACTGCGGCCGCTTCCAGTAGTCCCGCCTTCTCCCTCAGGAGCGGCGCGAGCCGCCTGGCGCACCCGGCCACCCCTTGCGTGTGCGCCCATCTACGCGGCAGGCTCTCGCGCAGGAGCTCACCCGCCAGTTCATACGCCCAGCCGACGTCGACCATCATCACGTGGGCGAGGATACGACCGGGGCAACGAGTACGGGAGCGGTCTCCTCAGCATCCTCGGCACCATCCCCACTCGCTGATCCTGACAGCACTGGAGGTATGCGCATCACCGCAAAGACGGCAGAAGACCGACCGGGCATCGCGGCCGCGATCGTGATCCAGGCCAGCGGCGTACTCATGGTGCTTCGCAGCGTCGCGGTGGGCCAGGTGTCCTGGCGGTTCCCGTCCGGCGAGATCGAGACAGCTGAGACTCCGGAGGGGCTTGAGCTCCGCAACGTGCGTCACGTTCTGGAAAGGGTGCGTGGTCACTTCGTGCATGCTGTCACTCATTCCCTGACCCTGCAGGGACCTCGAACCCTGTGAGGCATGCCCTGCCGCCGCGCCCCATGGACCTCGCGACGTGGGCGCGAATAGCAGGCGGCCACCTGATGGTCGCGTATGGGGAGTATGCGGCTACCCCCTACGGTGTGTCGAAGGAGCCGAGGTGTCGGCGCAGCGCTTCCTGGATCTCAGTGGTGTCGCCCCCAGGGGGCAGCGGCCAGGGGGCCTCGGCCCCGTTCGCCATGGCGAGGCTGCTCGCGAAGTGCACGAGGTGAGGTGCGGGGGCGAACGAGTCCCGAAGCCATGTGGCGAAGACGGCGGCTTCGTCGGCGGTCACGTCGGTGAGGGTGATGTAGGCGTAGTCGCGCTTGGGCATGGCGGCTGTTCCGTCGACCCAGACGTCAGGTGCGAGCTCGATCTCGAAGTCGAGCACGGTCATGCCGTGGATCCCGGACTTCCGGTACTCCACGGTCGGTTCGGGAAATGCCTCCCTCAAGGCCCTTTCCAGGGAGTCGAGCGTCGCGTGCCAGGCTCCCGGGTCGTCCTGGGGCGGGTAGAAGGAGAAGTTGGTTCGGATGTTGCGCTGAGCAGACACAGTGTTCCTCAGTCTCAGGGTACGTAGCGTGTCGAGCCGGGCGTACCCGTCATGGCCATCATGGACTGCCAGTAGGCCGCGTTGTCCTTGCCGTTCGTGACGATCTCCAGACCGCGTATCTCGCCGTTGGCGGGGTTGGCCATGGCTTGTTTGTATCGGACGAGTTCCTTCTCGTCACCTGCGTACATGGCGTCGACGACCGGGTCCCAGGCGATCTCGCCCTTCTTGTTCACCTTGACGGGCTTGGCCAGGGTGTCCTCGACGCGGTCGAGGGAGCGGAAGCTCTTCTTCTTGCAGTCCGGGTCCCGCACGTGCTTGGCCTCGACGAGGTATCCGTCAACGGGTCGAATACCGTCGACCATCAGCCCTCGCCTTTTCCCTTCCAGCGGCACTTCCCGCTCGGGATAGCCGGCGATGCGCAGCTGGTAGGCGTTGTCCGGATCAGCCACCCCTCCGCCGCCTGCGAATCCTCCGGTTCGCAGGGAGTGCATCCAGGTGCGGAACTGCTGCTGCTCCGTCACGGTAAGCAGCCGCGTGGTGCCTGGTTCCGGCGGAATGGGGTCGGCGAAGGGCAGGGCCGGATCGACCGGGTTGACCATGGGCATCAGGTCTGGGGCCCTCCCAGCGAACGACGCGAGCCTGACCGGTACCGGGACCGGTACGCGTATGGGCGGGATGGGGAGAGGGATCCCAGGCAGCCCCGGGGCGCCGGGCGCCTCGGGGGTGGGGAGCTTCACCCGAGCCGCCGACGCGTCGAGGGCGTGGGCCACTGAGCCGAGATCCCGGATCCACGGGTCACCCAGGACCGCGTCGTGGAGTCCGCCGTCGTACCGGTTGCACCGAACATCGGCTGGTCCCACGGCATATCTATCGCGAACGGATCATTCTGGTGATAGACGATCTTCTCCTTGGCTGCTTCCACGTGATCGGCGTACCGATCGCACGCCTTCGCCAGCTGAGTGCAGGCAGCGACGAGATTGGTGACCAACGGCTCGTCTTCCTGCGCCTTCGCCGGCGGACAGGTGAGGCCGACGCAGTGTTTCACGTACGTCTGGAAGGCTTCGGCGGCCTCACCGGAGTGCGCCTTGCTCGCCGTCAGGGCATTGGTCTGCGCATCCTCAAGGAATCGCTGCATGAGACTGCCGGCGTGCCGCCAGGAGCCGGCGACATCGCGGATCTTCTCGGGCGAGCCACGGAACCGGTCACTGCGTCCCATAGGGGCGTACTGGTCGTACCACGCGGTTTCGCCCACGACTTCGGGGAGCTCCTGGCCGAGGCCGAGGTAGTTCTCCGTGCAGTCGGCACCGGGGTCGCCCATGCCTGTTGTCAGGTCGGGCTGCTTCCCCAGGAACGCGGCGATGCGCCGACTCTCCTCGGCCATGAACTCGCGGGCGTTGCGCATGAGCGCTCGGCTGGTCTCTCCGAGTACGTAGGAGCTGAACCCCATCTGGTCCAACGTCGTGGACGCTGCCGAGGCGTAGACCTTGGCGAAGGCGCGGCCCGCATCGTCATCTCCCGACATCCCGTGCTGTCGGGCCAGCTCGTAGCCCAGGGCGATGGCCGTGTCGCGGGCACCCCGCATCGAATCGAGCAACCCCATCGAACCGCGGATCATCCCCTCTGCGATGAACTTGACGTCAGGCGCCAGCCCGCTCATCGTCATGCCCTCCCCGTTGCAGACGTGAACGATCAACGTATCCCAAGCAACTCAACGTCACCAGAGAGGGTTTGACGCAGAGCTGATGCGATGTGGGATCGGACCGCTCGGCGACGGTCGGCCTGGTCGCCTGCCGCGGACTGTCCGCAAGCCGATCTCGCTGGCGACCAAGCTGCAGTCGGCGAGGCCAGCCGCAGGCTCCGTGATAGGGGTTCCGCCAGCCCCCTCCTCCCATGGGAATGGACGGCTCTCACCGGCGGCCTCACCGCAGGCCCGAGAACGGATTCGCCCACGGCAGACGTGAAAGAGCCCCAAGGGACTGGAACGACTCCCGGAGACCATGTCAATGTACAAACTCCGGAAAGCGCCAGGTCAGAGACGTTTCAAATGGTGACGCTGCCGACCGCTCCCGTACCCGGCCCTCGCCCGCTATCTCGTGCCATGGTCCCTACCAAGGAGGCCCACCTGTCGAATTGTGCACTTCGATCGGTCCGCTGCACCGCCCCGATCCTCCTGGCGCTCGGCGCCATGAAACGCATGACGGCCCACGCGGCGGTCGACTACGCCGCTCTTCCCACCGCCCTGTGCCTCTGCGTCTGCGCGGCCGGGCTTTTCGGCCAGAACTTGGTGCAGCGGGGGTACCGCCAAGGCCGGGTGATTCTCGTACAGGCCGCGGCCAACCCTGGCGCTGTGACCCGTGGCATCGGCTGTCGGTGCCCCAGAGCCCGTCGGGAACCGCAATTTCGGCCGACTCACCGATGACGGGCCATTGGTCCTCGTCGAAGTCGGCGCTCATCCCGCGCCCACGTCTTACCGGCCGGCCCCGTAGCTCTCGAATACGGGGCGCAATATAGGCCACGATCCCCGGTTACCGAAACCGGGGATCGTGCAGAGCATTGACGGTGTTCGCACGGCTGTGCTTGGCGGTTGAGCCGCAGCGGGTAACTGAGCCAGTTCGTCCCCGAAGGTCAAGGAGAGTGAGTAGTCTGTCCGATCCGATCAAGAAACTTCCCCCGAACTCGAAGGGGAAGGTTAGATATCGGTTTGTGGTCGATGTAGGGATCGACCCCGAGACCGGGAAGCGAAAGCAGCTGAGGCGCACCTTCGATTCACTGAAGGAAGCGAAGGCTGAGTACGCGAACGTAACTAACCGGCGGAACGAGGGCTCGTTCGTGCCGCCCAACAAGATCACCGTGAACGAGTGGCTCGACCGATGGTTGGCTATGAAAGCCGATGACCTCGAAGAAACCACCATCTACAGCTACGGGATTACCTTGGACCGAGTTCGGGGGAGGCTTGGCAACATTCGCCTCCAGGACCTTACTGAAGAGCATGTGGAAGAGTGGAGGGACTGGGCGCTGGCGCATGGCCGTATGCGTGGCAAAAGGGCTGGGACGCCACTCGGAGTCACAAGTGTGGATATGAGTCTTGCTCGACTGAAGGAAGCGCTCGGGAGGGCCGTTACCCGGCGATTGGTGCATGTAAATGTCGCTGCACACGTGACCATACCCCGTAGGGCGCGCAAAGAGGAGCGGAAAAGTAAAGAGGAGGTGCAGCCCTGGAATGTCCAGGAGGTTCAGAAGTTCATCCAGGGAATTAAGGGGGAGCGTCTATATGCTGCGCTTCTTCTCTCGCTGATGGGGCTCCGTCCAGCTGAAGTCTGCGGCCTTCGGTGGGACGACGTTGACTTGGACAACGCCACGATTGTCATTGCCAACACGCGCACGATGATGGGCAACCGGTACGTAGTGGAGAAGGACACCAAGTCTCTTGCGGGTGAGCGGGTTCTGCCCCTGCCGACTCTGGTGCTAGCCGCTCTCAAGGCGTTCAGGGCTCTCCAAGCGGAGGAGAGGCTCGCTCTGGGGGAGGCGTACGTGGCGTCCGGCTACGTGTTGGTGCACGAAGCAGGGGATGCCTTCACGATCAAGCAACTTCGTCGACGCGCGTACCGGCTTATGGAGCTTCTCGGACTCCGTCGCGTCAGGCTCTACGACGCACGCTCGTCGTGCTTTACGTTCCTGGCCAACAACGGTGTCCCGGACCACATCCTCGCGCGATGGGCTGGGCATACGAACGTAAAGACGACCAAGCGGTGGTACGTCAAGCCGGATGTAGAGGATCTTCGCGGAGCCGCCACCACATGGGATGGCCTGCACGGGGCTGCGGCGGAGGAGAAGGCGTGAGGACCACCAGCCGAGCGACTTGTCGAGAGCGGGGCAAGGCCCGCTAGGTTCACCCCGGCGATGTGACATCTCGTGACAGATGAGAGGGTCTGACGGGTGAGCGAGACACGACCGAACACCCTGCAATACCGCGTTGACGGGCCAGAAGACGCCCCTGTCCTGGTCCTGGGTTCCTCACTGGGTACCACATGGCACATGTGGGACCGCCAGACACCGGAGCTGTCCCAGCAGTGGCGCGTCCTCCGTTTCGACCTGCCGGGTCATGGCGGCGCCCCCGCGCACCCCGCGAACTCGGTGACCGAGCTCGCCGACCGTCTCGTCGCCACCCTCGACGGACTCGGCGTGCAGCGATTCGGATACGTGGGCTGCTCGGTCGGCGGCGCGGTCGGCATCGACCTCGCGCTGCGACTGCCGCACCGGATCGCCTCGCTGGCGCTGGTCGCGGCGTCGCCCCGGTTCGGGACGGCCGACGAGTTCCGGCAGCGGGGAGTGATCGTCCGTACGAACGGACTGGACCCGATGGCCCGGACCGCGCCCGACGCGTGGTTCACGCCGGGCTTCGCGGCCGCGCAGCCCGCGATAGTCGAATGGGCCGTCCAGATGGTGCGGACCACCGACCCCGGCTGCTACATCGCCGCCTGCGAGGCGCTCGCCGCCTTCGACGTACGGGCCGAGCTGGGCCGGGTCGGCGTCCCGACCCTGGTCCTGGTCGGCTCCGACGACCAGCTCACCGGGCCCGCGGAGGCCCGCACCCTGGTCGCCGGCATCCCCGACGCCCGCCTCGCACTGGTCCCAGGTGCCTCCCACCTCGCGCCCGTGGAGCAGCCCGCCGCGGTCACCGATCTGCTGGTACGCCACTTCTCGTCGGCCTGGCAGGACACACTGGCCGCGATCCCGGCGCCGCCCGTGTACCCGTCCATCTCCGCGCCGGTCGCCCCGGTCGGCGGGATCGCCCCGGCCCCCGAGCAGCCGCACGCCGTCGGTCCGGTGCGCCACGACCCGTACGAGGCCGGGATCAAGGTCCGCCGCGAGGTGCTGGGGGACGCGCACGTGGACCGGGCCATGGCCGCGGCGGACGACTTCACCGGCGACTTCCAGGAGCTGATCACCCGGTACGCCTGGGGTGAGGTCTGGACCCGCGACGGGCTGGACCGGCGGACCCGCAGTGCGGTGACGCTCACCGCGCTGGTCGCGGGCGGCCACCTCGACGAGCTGGCCTTCCACACGCGGGCGGCGCTGCGGAACGGGCTGACTCCGGTGGAGATCCGTGAGGTCTTCATCCAGGCGGCGGTCTACTGCGGCGTCCCGGCCGCGAACTCGGCGTTCCGCGTGGCCCAGGCAGTGATCCGCGAGGAGACGACCCCGCGCGACTAGCCTCCGCGCCGGGAGGGTGCGGGGGCGCCTGCGGCGGGCTTCCCCTACCCCCGCCCCTTCCCGGACTGGGGGCAAGCCCCCAGTCCCCCGGTCCGGGGCTCCGCCCCGGACCCGCCCCGACGCCCTTCGGGCGTGGGGCCGGCGTCCCCGGGTGCCGGGCACAGCCCGTCCGGCGTTTGAGGACGGACACGCGGGCCGACCCGACGGCACCGCACCGCAGTGTCGCGCCCCGTTGGGCCGCGGCCGCTAGGGTCGCAGGAGGGGGCCGGCCATGGCGGCCCCGAGCGGCCGCGGCACGCGAGAAGGAGGTCACCCAGGTGAGGCTCACAAAGAAGTCGCACGCCTGCATCCGGCTCGAGAAGGACGGGCGCACGCTCGTCATCGACCCCGGAGCCTTCAGCGAGGAGGACGCCGCGGCCGGTGCGGACGTCGTTCTCGTCACGCACGAGCACCCGGACCACTTCGACGAGCGGCGCCTGCGCGTGGCCCTCGACGCCGATCCGGGCGCCGAGATCTGGACCCTGCGAAGCGTCGCCGAACGGCTGTCCGCCGCCTTCCCCGGCAGGGTGCACACCGTCGGCGACGGCGACACCTTCACCGCCGCCGGGTTCGACGTCCAGGTGCACGGCGAACTCCACGCCGTGATCCACCCGGATCTGCCCAGGATCACCAATGTCGGTTTCCTCGTGGACGGTTCGGTCTTCCACCCCGGCGACGCGCTGACCGTCCCCGAGCGGCCGGTGGAGACGCTGATGCTTCCGGTGATGGCCCCCTGGAGCAAGGTCTCCGAGGTCATCGACTACGTACGCGAGGTCAAGCCGCGCCGTGCGATCGACATCCACGACGCCCTGCTGACCGAGCTCGCGCGCCCGATCTACGACACCCACATCGGCAACCTCGGCGGCGCCGAGCACAGCAGGCTCGCCTCCGGGGACTCGGCCGACGTCTGAGGGGCCCGCTGACTGTCACACCCCGCGGTTACGCTTGCGGCATGCGCATCGCCACGTTCAACGTCAATTCGATCACCGCCCGGCTGCCGCGCCTGCTCGCCTGGCTGGAGAGCAGCGGCACCGACGTGCTGTGCATCCAGGAGACCAAGTGCACCGCGGAGCAGTTCCCGGCCGACGCCCTCAAGGAGCTCGGCTACGAGTCCGCGGTCAACGCCGACGGCCGGTGGAACGGGGTGGCGGTGGTCTCCCGGGTCGGGCTCGACGACGTCGTCATGGGCCTGCCCGGCGGCCCGGCGTACGGCGGCGTGCAGGAGCCCCGCGCGCTGAGCGCCACCTGCGGCCCGGTCCGCGTCTGGTCGGTGTACGTGCCGAACGGCCGGGAGGTCGCCCACGAGCACTACGTGTACAAGCTGGCGTGGCTGGAGGCGCTGAAGGACGCCGTCGCCGAGGACGCCGCCGGCGACCGGCCGTTCGCGGTGCTCGGCGACTACAACATCGCGCCGACCGACGACGACGTGTGGGATCCCTCCTTCTTCGAGGGTATGACCCATGTGACCGCGCCGGAGCGGACCGCTCTGGAGCGCCTGCGCGAGGCCGGGCTCGCCGATGTCGTGCCACGGCCGCTCAAGTACGACCACCCGTTCACCTACTGGGACTACCGCCAGCTGTGCTTCCCGAAGAACAGGGGCATGCGCATCGACCTGGTGTACGGCAACGAGCCGTTCGCGAAGGCCGTCAAGGACAGCTATGTCGACCGTGAGGAGCGCAAGGGCAAGGGCGCGTCCGACCACGCCCCGGTCGTGGTCGATCTCGATCTCTGAGGCTCCGGGACCCCGCGGGCTCAGGCCCGCGGGTCCCGTCCCGCGCGCCATGTGGTGCGCCCGTCCATGGGAATGCGAGGCTGATCGGTATGAACATCCCTTTCTTGGACAACTGGCGCAAAAAGCATGGCGGTGAGCGGGGCGGACAGGCGCTTGCCTCCGCCGTCGGCGGCGACCCCGACGGCGTGGCCGAGCTGCTCGCCGAGTGCGAGCTGCTGAGGGTCCGGGTGGGGCAGCAGGGGCTGGAACTGGACGACACGCCCGCCTCGTTGGAGGCGCTCGACCAGCTGCCGCCGCGCTGGCGGGACGATCCGGAGGAACTGCCCTGGCTCGGCAACGACGCGGGGTTGTATCTCGGCACCGTGATCGTGCGGACCGTCCGGGGTGCCTCCTGGCATGTCTGGCCGGGCGGTCATCCGGTGGTGCGGCTCGCGTCGGGGCGCGAGATCAATGTGGTGGAGGCGGGGCTGGACTGGGCGGCGCACGGCTCTCCGGAGCTGTCCCAGGTGTACGCGGAGGCGGCCGAGGCCTGAGGGCCCCACCCGCCCGCGGATCGGTAAATACGGCTTATGCCCTATTTATGCGTGTCGCCTGTGAAGTCCCTTGTTGAGCTGGATAGTTTGCGCTGACCCGACACCGCTGAGAAATGGGGCAGGGCAGCGTATGGGCGTCGATCCGTTGATCGAGCTGCGTGACGTCAACAAGCACCACGGGCAGGTGCACGTCCTCCTGAACTTCAGTCGCAGGATCTGCGACGGCACGCGAGACCCCGGACGACTCGACTACGATGTGCCGTTCATCCCTGTGATGACGGTGGCTTTACCGATCCGCACCGGGATGCGCAGTCCCTGACACCAAGGCCGTGGATGTCGCCCCGGCCGAACCCGGACCGGCAGCAGCCGGAGATCACTTCTCGCGCAGCGGGACCGACACGTACGACGGGTCGGCCGTGGGCGAGGAGAAGGTCAGCTGCGCGCCGGACGGGTTGTGCTCGATGTAGAGCGGGTCGACAGTGTCGACGACCAGGGCAAGTCGATGGCCGGCCGGTACGTCATAGGCGGTGGAGAACAGCTCCAGGTCCACGGCGAACGGCCGGCCCGGGGTCCCGCCGTGGAACGTGTATGGGGCGTTGCTCACCAGCCTGCCGAGGCCGAGCGGGCCCACGTCGTAGAGGTACGCGACGAGGGTGCCGCTCTCCCTGGTGCTGGTGACCGTGGTGTGCAGCTTCACCGTCCCCCGGATGCGCTGCTCGGTGCCGTGTCGCTCGGACTGCCAGACCGCGGCGAACGGCCGCGGCAGCAGAGGAATCGAGGCGATCGGGGGCACCTTCAGGAACTGGTCCAAGGTGCTCGAGAGCATCACGATGCCGCCGTTGGCACCGGAGTCGACGTTCGCGCGGATCGTCTTCGTACCGCCGAGCGCCATCTTGCGGGCGTCCGCGCCGACCGACTTCCAGTCGGGGTACGTCTCGTAGCCGCCGGAGGAGCGGGACTTGATCCGGACGGGCTGCTCGCGGTCCACGCCGTTGTCGGCGCCCTTGAGATGGTGGTCGAACCAGCGCCGGGCACTGGTCCAGGTGTCGTTGGGCAGTCCGAGCAGACCGGCGGCCTCGGCCGTGGCGTGGTCGCCGGGGCGGAACTCCAGACGCTTGGGCACGGTGAGCCGCTCGTAGAACTCCGCGTACTGGTTGGGCGGGAAGATGGTGTCGCCCCACGCGTTGCCGAGCATGACGGCAGCGCCGTTCCGGTTGATGCGGTCGAGATAGGTGGCGGGGGAGCGCTTCTTCCCCCACGCGATCATCTCGTCCTCCTTGGCGAGGTTCGAGCCGAGGAAGTCCTTGGTGAACTGCTGGAGTTCGGGGCTCGGGCGCCCGGTGAGGTAGCCCGTGCCGACGAGCAGCGAGGCGGCCTGCACGTGCTGGGTACGGCCGCTGTAGATGGAGTCGGTGAGGTCGGCCCAGCCGCTGAGTGCCGCGACCACTCTGATCCGCTCGTCGTGCGCGGCGGCGAGCAGACTGATCCCGGCGGCGTACGACATACCGGCCATGCCGACCTTGGAAGGGTCCGCAGGAGTGTTCGCGAGTGTCCAGTCGATGACCTTGGACGCGTCGGCGATGTCCGGGGGCCCCGCCACCTCGATCTGTCCGCCGGACTGCCAGAAGCCGCGCACGTTGTAAGTGACCACGACATAGCCGGAGTCGGCGAGCTTCGTGGCCTGGGCGAGGTACTCGACCTGGGGCGTGGCCCAGCTGGTGGGCAGCACGATGACGGGGTACGTACGCGAGCCGTCGGAGTCCGACGGGGTGACGACATTGGCCTTGAGTACGGTGCCGCCGTCGCCCTGGATGTCGACGAACCGTACACCGGGCAGGTCGGCGGCCGCGGCCGGGACCGCCGGGGCCAGTCCGAAGGCTGCCCCGGCCAGGAGAGCGGCCGAGACGGTGCCGGTCGTGGTCGTGCGCAGGGCCTTGTGGGGGTGGGCCATCGGTCACTCCTGACTCGTGCCAGTCCGAAAGTGACCCGACGGTAACCGGATGCGTTTACCTGAAGTAACCCGTCGGTAAGTTACGCCGTCGTAACGATTGTTGGACATCGTGTCAGCGAGGGGCCGTGGTTGGGCGGCCGGCGGGAGATCGGTGGGAGGGAACAAGCGGTCAGCGAGAGGTCACCGAAGCGCGCTCTTTGCCTGCCACTCCGTCCAGCTCGTATTCCACTCCCCGTAGCCGTTGTTGAGGGCGATCGTGCCCTTCGCGTCGGCACCCGTGATCTCGAACGGATCGCCGGGCCGGACCGCGTCGTGGACCGCCTTCGCATCCGCGTCGCTCATCCCGATGCACCCGGAACCGCGGTTCGCGTGGCCGAAGTACGCGGAGTTCCACGGTGCCGCGTGCGCGTACATCCCGGACCAGGTCAGCCGCATCGAATAGTCGACCATCTTCTGGGCGCGCTGGACGCGGCTGCGGCTCAACTCAGGACCTCCGTTGCGAACTGTTCCGCCCTTACAGAGTCCGGAAAGGGGGTGTGAGGTTGCGTATATGCCGGGTATTTCCGCCGTTGACGGATGTGACATGTCGGACAGCGCGCCGGTTCTGCACTCTGGCGGTTCCGCGAACGGGGAGCCACCGTGGTCTCGTACGCACGCAGCCCGCGAACGGAGACGTCGTGACACCTTTCGTGCTTCCGCACACGCTGCTGGGTGAAGGACCGCACCGCGTCATCGCCGTGCACGGCTGGCTCGCCGACCGCGGCGCCTACGCCCCCGTGCTCCCCGATCTGGATCTGGCCTCGTTCACGTACGCGTTCGTGGACCTGCGCGGCTACGGAGAGGCGATGGGCGTCCCCGGCGCGTACACCACGGGCGAGGGAGCCGCCGATGTGCTGGCGCTCGCCGGGCGGCTCGGCTGGGACCGGTTCTCGCTCGTCGGCCACTCCATGGGCGGATCCGTCGTCCAGCGCGTGTCCGTGCTCGCACCCCACCGCGTGCGGCGGCTGGTGGGGATCTCGCCCGTGCCGGCCGGCGGGCTGCCGATGCCGCCGGACCAGTGGGGCCTCTTCGCCGACGCGGCCGACCACCCGGCGAACCGCCGCACCATCATCGACATCACGACCGGCTCGGTACGGCCCGCCGCCTGGCTGGACCGCATGGTGCAGCGGTCGCTGCGGCGCAGCGACCCCAAGGCCTTCCGCGCCTGGCTCGACTCCTGGGCGGTCGAGGACTTCCACAGCGACGTCGAGGGCTCGCTCGTCCCGGCCCTCGCCGTCGTCGGCGCCCTCGACCCCGCGCTGGGCGCCGGGCTGATGCGGGACACCTGGCTGCGCTGGTACGCGCGGGGCGAGCTCGCCGAGCTGGCGGCCGCCGGGCACTACGCGATGGACGAGACCCCGCTGCAGCTGATCCGTACCGTCGAGGACTTCCTGCGGGCGGACGCATGACCGGCCCGGTGCGATCGGCCGCGATCCCCGATGTGTTCGACCCGCGGATCTATGCGTCCGGGCTGCCCCACGACGCCTTCCGGGAACTGCGCGACCGTCACCCGGTGGCCTGGCAGGACGAGTACGAGGTGCTCGGCTGGCCGGCCGGCCCCGGCTTCTGGGCAGTCACCCGCCATGCCGACGTCGTCCGGGTGCTCAAGGACGCGGAGAGCTTCTCGTCGTGGCTCGGCGCGACGCAGATCCGCGACCCCGACCCGGCGGACCTGCCGTTCATCCGCCGCATGATGCTCAATCAGGATCCCCCGGACCACGGCCGGTTGCGGCGGCTCGTGAGCCGGGCCTTCACCCCCGGCCGGATCGACCGCTTCACGGCCGCCGCGCGGGCACGTGCCCGGGAGTTGCTCGGGGCCGCCCGGGACGCGGGCCCCGTCGTCGATCTGGTCGCCGCCGTCACCGATGACTACGCGCTGCTCAACCTCGCCGATCTGCTCGGCGTACCGGAGAGCGACCGCGGGCTGCTGCTCAAGTGGACCGAACGCGTCATCGCCTATCAGGACCCGGACGAGCCGCCCGTGCTGGACGGCGAAGGCAAGCCGGTCAATCCGCGCTCGCCCGCGATGCTCCGCGAGATGTTCGACTACGCACAGGAACTCGCTGCGTACAAACGACGCCGACCCGCCGACGACGTCATGACCTCGCTCGCGGCGCCTGGACTGTCCGACGCCGAGCTGGAGATGTTCTTCTTCCTGCTCACCGTCGCCGGGAACGACACGGTCCGCAGCGCCGCCCCGGGCGGGCTCCTGGCGCTCGCCGCGCACCCGGACGAGCAGCGGCGGCTCAGGGCGGGGGAGGTGGGCGTGGACACGGCCGTCGACGAGCTGCTCCGCTGGCATCCGCCGGTGCTGTCGTTCCGCCGCACGGCCGCCCGCGACCTGACCCTCGGCGGCCGGGCGGTACGCGCCGGCGACAAGGTCGTCGTCCTCCACGCCTCCGCCAACTACGACGAGCGCGTCTTCGCCGACCCGCACCGGCTCGATCTGTCCCGGTCGCCGAACCCGCACGTGTCCTTCGGGGACGGCCCTCACGTGTGTCTGGGCGCGCACTTCGCGCGCCATCAACTCCGCGTGCTGCACGAGGAGGTGCGGGAGATCCTGCCCTTCCTCACCCTCGCGGAGCCGCCGCGGCGACTCGTGTCCAACTTCATCAACGGAATCAAGTCGCTGCCGGTCGGCCTCAGCGGTTCCGGCACTTCCTAGCTCGTGGCGCGGTGCGAGGTGCGGACGGCGGGCGCCGGGGCCTGTGCCGCCTTGGTGACATCCGCGACGAGCTCGACGACATCGGGCCCGTACGCCTGCGTGTTGACGACCTTCAGCAGCAGGACGAAGGAGTTCGTGCCGTGCTTGCGGGCGAGCTTCTCGTGGTGACGGGCCAGATAGCGGGTCGCGGCCTGGTTCGTGATCGCCCGCTGACCGCAGAAGAGGAAGACGGGCCGCGCGCCCTCGCCCACCGTGAGCCGCGCGAGGAGGACGTACTCCGTGGTGCCCGCCTCCAGGCGGTACCGCTCGGAGCCGATCTGGAACGCGCCTCGGTCCGGACCCGGCTCCACGTCCGTGTTTATCTTCACGCCGGGGAGCAGCGAGGAGAGATGTGCGGCCATCCGGCGGTTCGAGTACGGGCCGCCGACGCAGAACTCCGTGCGCTCGCCGAAGCCCTGCTGGGCGACGTCGTGCTGGATGATCTGGGCATGCGCGCCGCAGTCCTTGACGAGCGCGGAGAGTTCGAGGAGCGCGAACACGTCGTAGCGGTGCACCGCGCCCTCGCTGCCCGCCTCGCGGTTGACGACGAGCAGACACTCGGAATTCCGCGGCAGACCGAAGAAGGCCTGCTTCCGGCGGAGCCTGCGGCGCCAGAGGTAATTACGGGCGAACCAGCCGAACGAGGCGCTGATACCGGCGGCCAAGACGCCGAGCACGATGTTGCGCAGGTCTTCATTCATGGGCGCGCATGCTAGCGGGCCGGGCGGAACGGTGTTCGATGCGGTCCTGACGGGAAGGCTGAGGTGTAGTTACGCTGCGCGGACGTTCTTCGCCTGGAGGTACGGATGCGTCGTAGTACTGCCGCACGTCTTGTCACGATCCCCGCCGTAACGCTGGCGGTTCTGGCGGCGGGAGGTGCGGCCGCGCCACCGGCGGCCCCGCCCTCAGCGTCGAAGGGACCGCTCCCGGTCAAGGAGCCGGTGGCCGTCGGCTACGGGGGAGCGGTCGCGAGCGTCGACGCGGACGCCTCCGCGGCGGGCATCGAGGTGCTGCGGGGCGGCGGAAACGCGGTCGACGCGGCGGTGGCGACGGCCGCGGCGCTCGGGGTGACCGAGCCGTACTCCGCGGGCATCGGGGGAGGCGGCTTCTTCGTCTACTACGACGCGAAGTCGCGGAAGGTCCACACGATCGACGGCCGCGAGACCGCGCCCGGCTCGGCGGACGCGTCCCTCTTCCTCGAGTACGGCAAGCCCATCCCCTTCGAGGAGGGCATGACCAGCGGCCTCGGCGTCGGCACGCCCGGCACTCCGGCGACGTGGGACGCGGCACTCGACGCGTGGGGGAGCCGGCCGCTGCGGCAGTTGCTGAAGCTGGCCGAGCGGCTGGCGAAGGACGGCTTCACCGTGGACGCGACGTTCCGTTCCCAGACCCAGGCGAACGAGGCGCGCTTCCGCGACTTCCCGGCGACGGCCGAGCTGTTCCTGCCGGGCGGGCAGCTGCCGGTGGTCGGTTCCGTGTTCAAGAACCCGGAGCTCGCCCGTACGTACGACGAGATCGGACGCAAGGGCACCGGAACCCTGTACCAGGGCGCGATCGCGCGGGACATCGTGAACACCGTGCGCAAGCCGGTCGTGCGCGAGGGCGCGACGCGGGTCGTGCGGCCCGGCGATCTGACGCTGCGCGACCTGGCGGCGTACGGGACGGAGCAGCGGCGGCCCACGAAGGTGTCGTACCGGGGGCTGGACGTGTACGGCATGGGCCCGGCGTCCTCGGGCGGTACGAGCGTGGGCGAGGCGCTGAACATTCTGGAGCGGACGGATCTGTCCGGCCTCTCGCAGGCGAAGTACCTGCACCGCTTCGTCGAGGCGAGCCGGATCGCGTTCGCGGACCGGGGGCGGTGGGTCGGCGACCCGGCGTTCGAGGACGTGCCGGTGCGGGAGCTGCTGTCGCAGCGGTTCGCCGACTCGCGGGAGTGCCTGATCCGCGACGACGGCGTACTGACGAGCCCGCTCGCCCCCGGTGACCCGTGGAACCCGGCGGCGTGCGCGAGCGGCGGTACGGCGGCGCCGACGACGTACGAGGGCGAGAACACGACGCACCTGACCGCGTCCGACAAGTGGGGCAACGTCGTCGCGTACACCCTCACCATCGAGTCGACCGGCGGCAGCGGAATCACCGTGCCCGGGCGGGGCTTCCTGCTCAACAACGAGCTGACGGACTTCTCGTTCGCGCCGGCCAATCCGGCGGTCCACGACCCGAACCTGCCGGGACCGGGCAAGCGCCCCCGCTCCTCCATCTCCCCGACGATCGTCCTGGACGACCGCGACCTGCCGGTGCTGGCGCTCGGCTCCCCGGGTGGCGCGACGATCATCACCACGGTGCTCCAGACGCTGACGGGCGTCGTCGACCGCGGCCTGCCGCTGGTGGACGCGATCGCCGCGCCGCGCGCGAGCCAGCGCAACCAGCCGACGACGGAGCTGGAACCGGCGCTGTGGAACAGCCCGCTGCGGGCGGAGCTGGAGGCGCTGGGCCACGCGTTCCGTCAGAACCCGGAGATCGGGGCGGCGACGGGCATCCAGCGGCTGCCGGACGGCCGCTGGCTCGCGGCGGCGGAGAAGGTGCGGCGCGGCGGCGGCTCGGCGATGGTGGTGCGCCCGGCGGCGTGACGCCGCCGCGCACGAACAACCCGTTCGGCCGGTCCACCGACAGGGAACGCCCCGGAACTCGATCGGTCCGGGGCGTTCCGCCCGTTCGGGCAAGGAGCCGCACCTCCTGCAGTGGCAGCACCTCCCGGGTGCCCTCCGGCACCGAATCGGCGACTGTCCGCGCCGCCTGTCATGGCCATGTAAGAGAGCGTCGGTGAACTGGGTCACGGGAGTCGATCACGGCCGCGGTCGGCACTGGGCCACGCCCGTCGGCCAGACGCGCACGTTCACGCAGCGCTGCGTGGATCCGGCACCACGCCCGCGCGCAGGTCCACCGGCGGAACAGGGCGTAGACGGTCTGGTGCGGGGGACGTCGGTCGGCAGGGCCCGCCAGGCGATCCCGCCGCGGACCAGGTAGAAGATCGCGTCCAGGACCAGGCGCCGGTCCCACTTCTCGGGCCTGCTCCCGCGCCTGCCGGTGCTTCCCGCCGCCGCGAGCAGCGGCCCCCACTGCCCGTCGGTCATCGTCGAACCGGCTAGAAGTGCCGCCGCGAGGGACGATCACCACCCCGGCTATGAGCAGGGCATGACGAGTACTGGCACTTGGACGATCCGTGCACCCGGACTCCCGGTAGGACTGGCAAGCCCAGAAAGCCCCTCTCCTGGCAGGAGTCCTTCACCTTCCGGGCGAACCGCCCACCGATCGAGCGCGCGGGCGCCGTTCGCATCGTCCGGAGGTTCCGCCCGGCACCTGACTTCTTTTGCCTACGCCGTCGACGAAGGCGCGTCAGTGGTGGTGGCCGTGCCGGCCGAGGGTCTCCACGGGGGTCGCGCCGGGGCGGGTCCACTGCGGCACTGGCCGGCTGGTCGGGCCCCAGGTGGCGACGCCGTCGGCGTCCGAGCGCCAGTACCAGCAGGCCTGGCGGCCCTCGGACGGGTACCCCTCGCGGACATCGCCGATCACGGGCCGGCCCTCCGGGTTGTCCTCCCACGCCTCGCCGCGGCCGTAGGGCGTCATGTCGAGCAGGGCGAGGGACCCGTTGACCGGCTCGTTGCCACGGCCCGTCGTGGAGTAGGTGAGGAACACGCGGTCGCCGTCGCGCAGGAAACAGACGATGTGCCCCATTCCTTCGCCGACCGGCGCCTCCACGCCCCGCACCGAGTACCAGGGCTGGGTGTAACCCATGAATTCGACGTAGGGAGCCACCTCGTCCCACGGGCCCGAGGTCAGGACGGCGAACGAGACGCCCCGGGCGTTGAGGTAGACGGCGTCCTTCACGTGCCAGGCCGTGGTGGTGCAGCCCTCGCACTGCCCCTGGTGCGGCGCGCCGTCGTACCACATGTGCTTGTAGACCACGAGCTCGTCGCGACCCTGGAACAGGTCGAGGAACGGGACCGGCCCGTCAGCGCCGGTGACCTCGACCGCGCCGTCGAGCTCGACCATCGGCAGCCGCCGCCGGGCCGCGGCGATCGCGTCGCCTTCACGGGTGTGCGCCTTCTCGCGGACCAGCAGCTCCTCGCGCGCCGCCTGCCAGGTGGCCAGGTCGACGACTGGCGGCTTGCCGGGGAGGTCGCCGCTCGCGTTGCCGGGCGTGGTCGTCATGGTGTCCTCCGTGGTGTCTCGTGCCGGGCTGCGTCGCACGACGTCCTACGACGCTCACCAGAACAGACTCGCGACCCGGCCGGAACTCATCGCGGCAGGGGGCGCCCTCGGCCGAGCCTGCACGGACCACGTCGGGCTGACACGTTCACAGACGCGCTGTATGAGCCGGTGCGCCCCCCACCCCAGGGCGTGCCGAGCGAGGGTCACCCTCACGCGCCGTCCCGGTGGCGCTCGGCGGGGGTGGGCGGCTTCCTGGGAAGGGAGAGAAAGCGAGCGGTCCATGGAGCCGAAGAGGGAGCGGCTGGAGACGCCGCGTGCCGCGGGGCTTGCGGGGATTGTGTTTGCGCTGCTGCTGGCGTCCGCGATCGTGCTCATGCGGGTGGCGATTCCCGCGAGCGAGGCCGCCGCCGACGACGTGGGCCCCATCAATCCCGGCACCAAATGGGCGGTGAGCGCCGCGCTGGAACTCGTTCCCTTCGCAGGGCTGTTCTTCCTCTGGTTCATGGGTGCCCTGCGCGCTCAGGTCGGGGAGGCGGAGGACAAGTTCGTCGCCACGGTGTTCCTGGGCAGCGGATTCGTCTTCGTGGCCGCGATGTTCGGCGCCGCCGCGGCGGCGGGCACCGTGCTGGACGAGGACGCCCCCTCGGACTTCGGCCGTCAGTTCGCGTACGTGCTGCTCACTACCTATGCGATGAGGATGGCCGCCGTCTTCATCTTCGCGACCTCGACCATCGGTTTCCGGCTCGGCGTCTTTCCGCGCCCACTCGCCCTGCTGGGCTACGCCGCCGGCCTTGTGCTGCTCTTCGCCGGGCCTGCCGTGCCGTGGTGCGAGCTGGTCTTTCCGGCCTGGTCCCTGCTGGTCGGCGTCTACATCCTCAGGGTCGGTCTGCGCGCCGGGCGCCACCCCGCGGAGGCGGTCTGACGCCGGCCCCGACGCTCGTCCGGGCCGCCTCGGCAGGCGCGGCCACGCCTCTTCTCTCATGCTGGTGTGAGGAAAAGACCAGGCCACGGGAAAGGCTGATCCGGGATGAGGCTCGTCGTCGATCTCAACCGCTGTCAGGGGTACGCCCAGTGTGCGTTCCTCGCCCCCGATGTCTTTGCCATGCACGGCGACGAGGGGTTGTTGTACCACCCGGAGCCCGACGAGACACAGCGGGAGTTCGTGGCGCAAGCCGCCGCAGCCTGCCCGGTCCAGGCCATCCTCGTCGATCAATTGGACGAGGTCGCCCCGGGCAAGGAGACGTCCCGTGAACAGTGATGCATACCTGGAATCGTTCAAACGTGAAGGACGAATCGTCGTCGTGGGCGCCTCCCTTGCCGGTCTCAGGGGCGCGGAAACCCTGCGGGAGAAGGGCTTCACCGGTTCACTCACCTTGATCGGCGACGAGCCGTACGAACCGTACGACCGGCCCCCGTTGTCCAAGCAGGTCCTCCTGGACGTGACGTCCGCGGAACGCACCGCCCTGCCCCGCCGCCGGGCGATCGACGCGAAGTGGCGGCTCGGCGTGGCTGCCACGGGGCTGGACATGAGCGCCAAGCGGGTGCGGCTTGCCGACGGCGACGAGGTCGAGTACGACCGGCTGCTCATCGCCACCGGCGTACGGGCGCGGCCGTGGCCGAAAAGGGAGGAAGCCGAGCTCGACGGGGTGTTCCTGCTGCGGACCCGCGACGACGCGGCGGCGCTGCACCGGCGGCTCAGGGCGGGACCGCGTCGGGTGTTCGTGATCGGTGCCGGTTTCACCGGCTCGGAGATCGCCTCCGCCTGCCGTGAGCAGGACATTCCCGTCACCGTCGCCGAACGGGGCAGCGCGCCCCTGGTCGGCGCACTCGGCGGTGTCGTCGGTGAGGTGGCCGCCGCGCTGCAGCGCGAGCACGGCGTGGACCTGCGGACCGGAGTCATGGTCACGGGGCTGGAGGGCGACTCGGCGGGCCGGGTACGCTCGGTGCACCTGTCCGACGGCAGTCCCGTCGAGGCCGATGTCGTGGTCGTGTCACTGGGCGCGACCCGCAACACCGAATGGCTCGAAGGATCCGGCCTTGGTGCAGGTCCCCGGGGAATCGCGTGCGACGCCGGCTGCCGGGCCTTCGACTTCCGGGGCATCGTCACGGACGACGTCTTCGTGGCGGGCGATGTGGCACGGTCTCCGCACCCGCTGTTCAACTACCAGTTCCTGTCCTTGGAACACTGGGGCAACGCGGTCGTCCAGGCCGAGATCGCGGCGCACAACATGCTCAGTCCGAGTACCGAACGCCTCCCGCACATGTGGGTGCCGGCCTTCTGGTCCACGCAGTTCGGGGTGAACATCAAGTCGGTCGGCGTGCCGTCCATGGGCACGGAGATCCTCATTTCGCAGGGCTCGCTCGCCGAGCGCAGATTCGTCGGGGTGTACGGATACCAGGGGCGCGTCATCGCCGCGGTCACGTTCGACCATGCGAAGTGGTTGCCGTTCTACCAGGAGCAGATCGAGACGACCGCGCCGTTCCCGCCGCCGTTCGCCGCGGCCCAGGGGCTGACCCCGGTCCCGTCGGAGTTCCCGGACCCTTCGGTGCCCACTCACGGTCCGACCGTCACCCTCAGCGGTTACGCGCCGGCCGACAAGCGGATCACCTTCACCCCCGCCCGGCACTGACCCCCGCGCCCGCAAGGACTCACTCACCAAGGACCCGTCATGACGCAGACCTCGTTCCTGCGGCAGATCAGTGATCACGCCGTCCGCGCGAACCCGTATCCCCTGTATACGGAGCTCCGCAGGACGCCGGTCACGTACGAGGGGAACAACACGTACATCGTCAGTACGTACTGGGAGATCCTGAGCCTCCTCCACGACCCGCGGATCAGTTCGGACTCCCGCAACATCGAGTCGCCGACGCCTTACGCCGTGGCGGACGCGGGCGAGGACACGGCACTGCCGCGCAACTTCCTGCATCTCGACCCTCCGGAGCACGACCGGTTCCGCCGCATCACCAACCGCCCCTTCGGACCGCCGCACAGCCCGCACCGGATCAGCGACATGCGCGGCGGAATGAGCGAGATGATCTCCGGCCTCATCGACGGCATCGAGAGCACGGACCGGATCGACCTGGTGGACCAGTTCGCCTATCCGCTTCCCGTGAGCGTGATCTGCCGGCTGCTCGGTGTGCCGCGCGAGGACGAAGCGCGCTTCCACGTCTGGGCCGACACCGTCGTCGCCGGCCTGGACACCGACCCCGACACGGACCGCACGGAGCTGATGCGCAAGGTCCACGCAGCGCGGTTGGAGCTGGGCACGTATCTGAACAGCCTGATCGAGGCGCGGCGCGGCAGCCCCGGCGACGACATGCTCTCCCAGCCGGCGACCAGTCATGGACCGGACGGAGCCATGACGACGCCCGAGCTGATGAGCACCTCGGTCCTGCTGCTGATCGCCGGCCATGAGACGACGGTCAATCTGATCACCAACGGGATGCTCACGCTGCTGCGCCACCCGGAAGTTCTCCAGCGGCTGCGGGACGACCCGCACCTGGCCGTCCCCCTGGTGGAGGAGCTGCTGCGCTACGAGCCGCCGGTGCACTTCGTGGTCCCGCGCGCGACTCTCGCGGACATCGAGGTAGGAGGGGTCACGATCCCCAAGGGCGCGACGGTCTTCCTCGCCGTGGCCGCCGGAAGTCGTGACCCCCAGCGCTTCTCCGACCCCGACACGTTCATCCCCGACCGCGAGGACAACCAGCACCTGGGCTTCGGCAGCGGCATCCACAACTGCTTCGGCGCGCCGCTCGCCCGGTTGGACGCAACTCGCTCTCACCGCACTGGTCGACCGGCTCGACAACCCCCGTCTCCTGGAGGATCCGCCTCCGTACCGGCGCAACGCGATCCTGCGCGGCCCCCGCCATCTGTACATCGCCTGCGACGGCATCCGCCCCTGAGACGCCCTGTCGAATCACCGTCACCCCCGGCCGGCACCGACCCGCGCGCGACCCCACAAGGACTCGTCATGACGACCCGAACCACCCTCCTGCGGCAGATCATCGACTACTCCAACCGCGCGAACCCGTACCCCCTGTACGCGGAGCTCCGCAAGACACCGGTGCTCGACGAGGGTGACGGTGCGTACGTCGTGAGCACGTACTGGAAGATCCTGAGTCTCCTGCACGATCCGCGGGTCAGCTCCGACGCCCGCAACCGGACCGCGCAGGGCGGCCCCGAACTGGAGCCGGAGGGGGAGGAGACGGGCCTGCCACCCAGCTTCATCAGGCTCGACCCACCGGAGCACGACCGGCTGCGCCGCATGACGAACGCGTCCTTCGGCCCGCCCCACAAGCCGCGCCGGGTGCATGACATGCGCGGCGAACTCGGCGGGATCGTCTCCGGGCTCATCGACGGCATCGGGAACACGGACCGGATCGACTTGGTCGAGCAGTTCTCGTACCCCTTCCCGGTGACCGTGATCTGCCGGCTGCTCGGCGTGCCGCGCGAGGACGAAGCACGCTTCCACACCTGGGCGGACACCCTTGCCGCCAGCCTCGACCCGACCCCGGGCGAGGACCCGACGGAGCGCAACCGGATCGCCCATGAGGCCAGGACCCAGCTCGGCATGTATCTGGCCGGGCTGATCGAGGAGCGCCGCAAGAGCCCCCGCGACGACATGCTCTCCGAGCTGGCGACCTCCCAGGGCCCGGACGGCTCGATGTCGACCATGGAGCTGCTCAGCACTGCCGCCCTGCTGCTGATCGCCGGTCATGAGACCACCGTCAATCTGATCACCAACGGGATGCTCACCCTGTTGCGCAACCCGGACGTGCTCCAGCGGCTGCGCGAGAACCCGAAGCTGGCGGTCCCCGTCGTGGAGGAGCTGCTGCGCTTCGAGCCGCCGGTGCAGCTGGTGCCGAACCGCACCACGCTCACGGACATCGACATCGACGGCGTCACCATCCCCAAGGGTGCGTCGCTGTGGCTCGTCGTGGCCGCCGGCAATCGCGACCCGAAGCGCTTCGAGAACCCCGACCGCTTCGACCCGGACCGCAAGGACATCCAGCACCTGGGCTTCGGCAGCGGCGTCCACAGCTGCTTCGGTGCGCCGCTCGCCAGGATGGAGGCGCAGCTCGCACTGAGCGAGCTGGCCCGCAGGCTCGTGAACCCCCGGCTGCTGGAGGATCCGCCCGAGTACCGGCAGAACGCGGTCCTGCGCGGCCCCCGCCATCTGCCCATCGCCTGCGACGACATCCGGGCGTGAGCGCCCGGCGCCGAGTGCTCAGAGGGCGGTAAGAATGCGCGGGCCCTCGTCCGTGATCGCCACCGTGTGCTCCGCGTGGGACGCACGGGAGCCGTCCGACGTACGGAGCGTCCAGCCGTCGCGATCGGTGTAGTAGCCGTCGCCGCCGCCCCCGATCAGCATCGGCTCGATCGCGAGCACCATCCCGTGGCGCAGCGGCATTCCGCGGCCCGGGCGGCCCTCGTTCGGGACGCTCGGGTCCTCGTGCATGGTGCGGCCCACGCCGTGGCCGCCGTAGCCGGACGGGATGCCGTACCCCGCGGCCCGGCAGACGCGGCCGATCGCATGGGCGATGTCCCCGATGCGGTTGCCCACGACCGCCGCGGCGATGCCCGCCTCCAGGGCCTCGTACGCGGTGTCGACGAGGCGTACGTCCTCGGGACGGGGGCGGCCGACGGTGAAGCTGACGGCCGAGTCGCCTACCCAGCCGTCCAGGACCGCGCCGCAGTCGATGCTCACGAGGTCGCCGTCGCGGAGCCGGTGGCCGCCCGGGATGCCGTGCACGATCGCGTCGTTGACGGACGCGCAGACGACGGCGGGGAAGGGGGTGGGGGCCCAGTCGGGCCGGTAGTTCAGGAAGGGCGATCCCGCGCCGGCCTCGCGCAGGACGGCCCGGGCGGTCTGGTCCAGGGCCCGGAGCGTGACACCCACGGCCGCGGCCTCCCGCACCGCCGCGAGGGCCTGCGCGACGATCCGGCCGGCGGCCCGCATGGCGTCCAGGGATGCGTCTGTCTTGATCTCCACCATGCCAATTACTATACCGGTTGAAGTGGTATTACAATGACGGCATGGTTCGTACGCCCCTGACCCCCGAAGAGCGCGAACGCGGCGAGCGGCTCGGCCGGTTGCTCCGCGAGGCGCGCGGCTCCCGGAGCATGGTGGAGGTCGCCGCGGCCGCCGGACTCTCCCCCGAGACCCTCCGCAAGATCGAGACGGGCCGCGCCCCGACCCCGGCCTTCTTCACCGTGGCCGCGCTGGCCGGGACGCTCGGCCTGTCCATGGACGACCTCGTGACGCGCTGCGCGCTCGTGCCCATGTGAACGCGTGATCTCGTAGCCGCATAGCTGCGTCGCCCCGCAGCCCCGCAGCCGTGCGCGCGTCACCGCGTGCCTACGCGGCGACCGCCAGCTGCACCCGGCTGTGGCGCGGCGACTCGATCTCGTCCAGCAGCGCGATCGCCAGATCCGCGTGCGAGATACGGCCCGGACCGTCCGGCACCGTGCCGATCGCCGTCCGGTAGCCCCCGGTCCGCGGGGCCTCGGCGTCGAGCTGCATGGGCGGCACGACCATCAGCCAGTCCAGTGCCGCCGGATCCGCCGTGGACAGCACCTCGAACTCGGCGACATGGCCCTGCGAGAACGCCCGGTACTCCGCCGGGAAGTCCGGCGCGTCCATGATCCGTACGCCGGGCGAGGTCTCCAGCGTCGTCGCGATGCCCAGCACCAGCAGGCGCCGGACGCCTGCCTCGCCCAGGCCCGCGACCAGGGCCTTCGCCGCCGCGGTGAAGTACGCGTCGGACGGGATGTCCAGCCGCGCCGATGCGTTGATCGCGGCGTCGTGGCCGGCCGCGAGTGCCGCCACCGACGCCGCATCGGTCGCGTCGCCCCGTACGACCGTGATGCCGTCTCCGCCCAGGGCCGGGTACTTCGCGGGGTCGCGCACCACCGCCGTCACCCGGTGGCCGCGCGCGACCGCCTCCGTCACGGCCGCCCGGCCGACCCGTCCACCTGCTCCGAAGATGATGATGTCGCTCATGTCCCGGACGGTAGAACGGACATGCCTGGTTACTTCAACGGTACTGGGCTAGCGTCTGAGGGCATGTCCCACACCCGCGAGCCCCTGAGCGCAGACATGTTCCCCGGGGCCGACTGCTTCGCCGAGCCCGGTTCGCGGCCGTTCCGGGTGGGCGACAAGTGGTCCGCATGGGTGCTGCGCTGCCTGGAGGACGGGCCGCGCCGCTTCTCCGAACTGCGCGTACCGCTCCACTGGATCACCCCCAAGGTGCTCACCGAGACCCTGCGGTCGATGGAGCGCAACGGCTTCCTCGCGAGGACGGCGTACGACGAGAACCCTCCGCGCGTCGAATACGAACTCACCGCACTCGGCCGCTCGCTGCTCGGCCCGCTCGACACCGCCTGCGCCTGGACACGGGCCCATGCGGCCGCGCTGGCGGAGGCGAGGGCGGCCTTCGATTCCCACTCGGCACGGTGAGGCGTAGTCTCGCGCCCGTGGATCTCCAGGAGCTCGACCGCGCGAAGTACATCAGCCTCACCACCTTCCGGAAGGACGGGACGGGCGTCGCGACACCCGTGTGGTTCGCCGTCGAGGGCCGTGAGCTGTACGTCTGGACCCGCTCCGACTCATGGAAGGTCAAGCGGCTGCGCAGGGACGGCCGTGTCACCGTGGCCGCGTGCGACGTGCGCGGACGGGTCGCGGAGGGCGCCGAGGCCGTGGAGGGAACGGCGCGGCTGCTGGACGACGCGGACCTGAAGAAGGTCCGGAAGCTCCTGGCCCGCAAGTACACCTGGCAGTTCTGGCTCGTCGACCGGCCCGCCGCCGTCGTACGCCTCGGCAGACGCCCGCACACGGGCATCGCAGTGGCGCTCGGCCCGTGTTGAGCCTTCCGCTCCGCCGCCGAAAACTCCGCGTAGCCGTCCCGTAACACGGTTGAGGTCGAATGCCTGCCAACCGGTTGCGGAGGGCGGGCGGAGATGGTGGTGCATCAACTCCCCGTGGAAGTAGGGGTTTTCGCGCGATATCTGAGGCAGCTGGCCGGGCGCCTCGACCGGGGCGGCGGCTGGTACGGCGTCTTCTGGCAGCGCGACCCCGACGGACTGGCCGCCTGTCTGCAGGGCGCGGAGATCCCGCCCTGGGACGTGGTGGAGTCGCTCCTCCAGGACCTCCCGGCCGACGGCGGCGAGACGGTCCGCGCCCGGGCCCTGCACTCGGCCGCGGCCGCCGCGCACGACCGGCTGTCCGGGGGGCCGGAGGCCCTCCAGGAGCGCCTGGAGCTGATGCGCCGCGAGCAGGCGTACGCGGAGGACCGCGCCCAGGAACTCCTGCACCGGCTTGCCGCCCTGCCCGAGGGCACCCCCCAGTACCAGCACCTCGCCAACGAACTGTCCTGGACGAACGACGACCACACCCGTGCGACGGCTCGCTGTGCGGAGCTGTCCGCCCGCCTCGCGGCCCTGACGCCGGCCGCCGCGGCGGGGGAGCGGGCCGAAGGGGCGGCGCACGCCCCGGGCGGGCGGCCTGCGTCGGCCCTGCCTGCCGCATGGTTCCGGCTGGAGGACGCAGACACAGGTGCTCCCGCGGCGTCCCCGGTCGGAGCCCCCGGGGTCGCGCACGGCCCTTCCGGCGGCGGCCGTGGCGAAGAGCGGAAGCGGCCAGGAAGGAAGCGGCGGCCGCGAGGGGCCCGGTACGCGTGGCTGGACGAGGGCGGCGACGGGGATGAGGGCGAGGACGAGGCCGTCGGCCTCCCCGGACTGCCCGTCGCCGAAGAGCGGCCGCGGGGGGCGCGGTTCGGCGGGGGCGAGGACCGGCAGGAGCTGCCGCCCCAGCGCGTCGCACGCGGGCGCCCGGGAGCGGAGGCGGTGGACGCCGAGTCGCGACGCGCCGCCGCCGAGACCGTCGTCGCCCTTGTGCAGCTGCGCGCCGAGGGGCGGGGCGGCGAGGCGCACGCCGTGCTGTGCGAAGCCGCGGCCCGCCCCGCCGCCTGGCTGCCAGTGCTGGCGTCGGAGCTGCACCGGGCGGGTCTCGGAGCCGACTGGGCCACCCTGCTCTGGGAGGCCGCGTCGCTGCCGCCGGGGCAGCTCGCCGCCGCCGCGGGTGCCCTCGCCGCGGCCGGGAGGGCTGAGGACTGCGGTCATCTGCTGCGCCAGGGCGTCGCCCGCCCCGCCGCCGAGATCGCCGACGCCGTGCTCGCCCTCGGCGAGGCGGGCGGCCACAGCGAGGCGGAGGCCCTGCTCAGGGCCTTCGTCCGGGCCCGTAGTCCGGAGGACGCCGCACAGCTCGCCGCCCCCGACCCCCGCAGGCTCGTACCGCAACTGCTCCTCGCCGCCCGCGCCGTGTCCCCCGAGCGGGAGCGCGATCTGGTGCACGCCCTGCGTGTCGCAGGGATCATGAACGGCTGAAAAAGTACGGTATACGCTGTTTGTCGACCGCTCAGGTGCGAAACATGATCGACACTGCGGGTTGACGACGATGGTCTTGCCCCAGTGTGTGACGGGGCTTACTTTCTCCTCCTACGCATCGTGTCTACGTGCGTAGAGGCTCTCTGACGTCCTGTCGAAGGAGCAGCTCATGACCAACGTCGTACGCGCCGCACTCGTCCAGGCGACCTGGACGGGCGACACGGAATCCATGATCGCCAAGCATGAGGAGCACGCCCGCGAGGCGGCCCGGCAGGGCGCCGAGGTCATCGGATTCCAGGAGGTCTTCAACGCGCCGTACTTCTGCCAGGTGCAGGAGCCGGAGCACTACCGCTGGGCCGAGCCGGTCCCGGACGGTCCGACGGTCCTGCGCATGCGCGACCTCGCCCGGGAGACCGGCATGGTGATCGTCGTCCCCGTCTTCGAGGTCGAGGGCTCGGGCTTCTACTACAACACGGCCGCGGTCATCGACGCCGACGGCACCTACCTCGGGAAGTACCGCAAGCACCACATCCCGCAGGTCAAGGGCTTCTGGGAGAAGTACTACTTCAAGCCGGGCAACGCCGGCTGGCCCGTCTTCGACACCGCCGTCGGCAAGGTCGGCGTATACATCTGCTACGACCGCCACTTCCCCGAGGGCTGGCGCCAGCTCGGCCTCAACGGCGCCCAGTTGGTGTACAACCCGTCCGCCACCTCGCGCGGTCTCTCCTCCTACCTCTGGCAGCTGGAGCAGCCCGCGGCGGCCGTCGCCAACGAGTACTTCATCGCCGCGATCAACCGCGTCGGCCAGGAGGAGTACGGCGACAACGACTTCTACGGCACCAGCTACTTCGTCGACCCGCGCGGCCAGTTCGTCGGCGACGTGGCCAGCGACAAGGAGGAGGAACTGATCGTCAGGGACCTCGACTTCGGACTCATCGAGCAGGTCCGCCAGCAGTGGGCCTTCTACCGCGATCGCAGGCCCGACGCCTACGAGGGGCTGGTGCAGCCGTGAGCGATCTGTACGACCGGCACCGGGCCGTCATCCCCGACTGGGTCGCCCTCTACTACCAGCAGCCCATCGAGATCACCCACGGCGAGGGCCGCCACGTCTGGGACGCGGTCGGCAACCGCTACCTCGACTTCTTCGGCGGCATCCTCACCACCATGACCGCCCACGCGCTTCCCGAGGTCACCAAGGCGGTGAGCGAACAGGCCGGGCGGATCATCCACTCCTCCACGCTCTACCTCAACCGCCCCATGGTCGAGCTCGCCGAGCGCATCGCCTCCCTCTCCGGAATCCCCGACGCCCGCGTCTTCTTCACCACCTCCGGCACCGAGGCCAACGACACCGCCCTGCTCCTGGCCACCGCGTACCGCAGGTCGGGGCAGATCCTCGCGATGCGCAACAGCTACCACGGTCGCTCCTTCTCGGCCGTGTCCATCACCGGCAACCGGGCCTGGTCCCCGACCGGCCTGTCCCCGCTGCAGACGCTGTACGTGCACGGCGGCGTCCGCACCCGGGGCCCGTACGCCCACCTGTCGGACGCGCAGTTCATCGAGGCCTGCGTCGCCGACCTGGAGGATCTGCTCGGCCACACCCACGACGTCGCCGCGCTGATCGCCGAGCCCATCCAGGGCGTCGGCGGTTTCACCTCCCCGCCCGAGGGGCTGTACGCCGCGTTCCGCGAGGTGCTGAACCGGCGCGGCATCCTGTGGATCTCCGACGAGGTGCAGACCGGCTGGGGCAGGACCGGCGACCACTTCTGGGGCTGGCAGGCCCACGCCGCGAGCGGCCCGCCGGACATCCTCACGTTCGCCAAGGGCATCGGCAACGGCATGTCCGTCGGCGGAGTCGTCGCCCGCGCCGAGGTCATGAACTGCATCGACGCCAACTCCATCTCCACCTTCGGCGGTTCGCCCGTCACCATGGCGGCGGGCCTCGCGAACCTCACCTACCTCCTCGAGCACGACCTGCAGGGCAACGCGCGCCGGGTCGGCGGACTGCTGATCGAGCGGCTGCGGGCCATCACCGCCGCCGTCCCGGCCGTCCGCGAAGTGCGCGGCCGCGGACTGATGATCGGCGTGGAGCTCGTGAAGCCCGGCACGGACGAGGCGAGCCCCGAAGCCGCTGCCGCCGTACTGGAAGCGGCCCGCGAAGGCGGCCTGCTCATCGGCAAGGGCGGCGCGCACAACACCAGCGTGCTGCGGATCGCACCGCCGCTGTCGCTCACCGTCGCGGAGGCCGAGGAAGGGGCCGCGATCCTCGAAGGGGCCCTGCGCAGCGTCTAGTCCGTCCCATGCGTTCGTCCCATGCGAGGGAGACCGGGAAACCATGAGCAACCGCACCCTGATCCGCGGCGGACTCGTCATCACCGCCGCCGACGAGACCCACGCCGACGTACTCATCGAGGACGGACGCGTCGCCGCACTGGCGGCCCACGGCTCCACCGTGGCCGAGAGCTGGACCGCCGACCGCACCATCGACGCCACCGGGAAGTACGTCGTCCCGGGCGGCGTCGACGCCCACACGCACATGGAGCTGCCGTTCGGCGGCACGTTCGCCTCCGACACCTTCGAGACCGGCACCCGGGCCGCCGCCTGGGGCGGCACCACCACCATCGTGGACTTCGCCGTCCAGTCGGTCGGCCACGGCCTGCGCGAAGGACTCGACGCCTGGTACGCGAAGGCCGACGGCAACTGCGCCATCGACTACGCCTTCCACATGATCCTCTCCGACGTCAACGAGTCGTCGCTCAAGGAGATGGACCTGCTCGTCGAGGAGGGCGTCACGTCCTTCAAGCTCTTCATGGCCTACCCCGGCGTCTTCTACAGCGACGACGGACAGATCCTGCGGGCCATGCAGCGCGGCACCGCCAACGGCGGGCTGATCATGATGCACGCCGAGAACGGCATCGCGATCGACGTCCTCGTCGAACAGGCCCTGGCCCGCGGCGAGACCGACCCCCGCTACCACGGCGAAGTACGGAAGGTGCTGCTGGAGGCCGAGGCCACGCACCGGGCCATCCAGCTCGCCCGCGTCGCCGGCGCGCCGCTGTACGTCGTCCATGTCTCCGCCGAGGAGGCCGTCGCCGAGCTCGCCGCCGCCCGCGACAAGGGGCTCAACGTCTTCGGCGAGACCTGCCCGCAGTACCTCTTCCTCTCGACCGACAACCTTGCCGAGCCCGACTTCGAAGGCGCGAAGTACGTGTGCAGTACGCCGCTGAGGCCCAAGGAGCACCAGGCGGCGCTCTGGCGCGGGCTGCGCACCAACGACCTCCAGGTCGTCTCCACCGACCACTGCCCCTTCTGCTTCGTCGGCCAGAAGGAGCTCGGCCGGGGCGACTTCTCCAAGATCCCCAACGGGCTGCCGGGCGTGGAGAACCGCATGGACCTGCTCCACCAGGCGGTGCTCGACGGGCACATCAGCAGGCGGAGGTGGATCGAGATCGCCTGCGCGACGCCCGCCCGGATGTTCGGGCTCTACCCGAAGAAGGGCACGATCGCGCCCGGAGCCGACGCCGACGTCGTCGTCTACGACCCCCACGCCGAGCAGACCCTGTCGGCCGCGACCCACCACATGAACGTCGACTACTCGGCCTACGAGGGCAAACGGATCACCGGACAGGTCGAGACCGTCCTCTCGCGCGGCGAAGTCGTCATCGACCAGCGGGAGTTCACCGGCCGGGCCGGCCACGGCGTGTACACCCCCCGCTCCACCTGTCAGTACCTGAACTAGGAGGTCCCGGTGGACTTCGGACTCGTCCTGCAGACCGATCCGCCCGCCTCGGCGGTCGTCGGCCTGATGCGGCGCGCGGAACGCAACGGCTTCCGTTACGGCTGGACCTTCGACTCCGTGGTGCTCTGGCAGGAGCCGTTCGTCATCTACAGCCAGATCCTGGAACACACCCGGAAGATGCACGTCGGCCCCATGGTCACCAACCCCGGCACCAGGACGTGGGAGGTCACCGCGTCGACCTTCGCCACGCTCAACGACATGTACGGCAACCGGACGGTGTGCGGCATCGGACGCGGCGACTCCGCGATGCGCGTCGCCGGCCGCAAGCCCAACACCCTGGCACGTCTGGGCGAGGCCATCCCCGCCATCCGCGACCTGGCCGAGGGCCGGGAAGCCGTCGTCGACGGACAGCCGGTGCGGATCCCCTGGGTGCGGGACGGAAAGCTGCCGGTGTGGATGGCGGCGTACGGACCGAAGGCGCTGGCACTCGCCGGGCAGAAGGCCGACGGGTTCATCCTGCAGCTCGCCGACCTCTACCTGACCGAATGGATGGTGAAGGCGGTACGCGACGCGGCGGCACAGGCCGGGCGCGACCCGGACGCGGTCACGATCTGCGTCGCGGCGCCCGCGTACGTCGGCGACGACCTGGCACACGCGCGGGAACAGTGCCGCTGGTTCGGCGGGATGGTCGGCAACCACGTCGCCGATCTCGTCGCCCGGTACGGCGAGCACTCGGACATGGTGCCCGAGGCGCTCACCGCGTACATCAAGGAGCGCCACGGGTACGACTACAGCCACCACGGGCGCGCCGGGAACCCGTCGACTGACTTCGTGCCCGACGAGATCGTGGACCGCTTCTGCCTGCTCGGGCCCGCGTCCGCGCACATCGAGAAGCTGAAGGCGCTGCGCGAGCTGGGCGTGGACCAGTTCGCGGTGTACGCGATGCACGACGCGAAGGAAGCGACGATCGACGCGTACGGGGAGCACGTCATCCCTGCCCTTGGCTGACCCCGTGGGGGCTTCGCCCCAGGCCCCGCGTGCCCTTCGGGCGGGCTTCGAAGCGCACCGGTTCCGTCCGGTCGGCCCGCGTGTCCGTCCTCGAACGCCGGACGGGCTCCACAGGAGCCCGTCCGCACACGCAACCCCCAGCGAAAGGTCCGCCCGTGACCGACACCACCGCCATACCGCCGACCCCCGCCCACATCACCCACGCCGACGGCCGCGTCGAGCCGGCGCCCGGTGCCGTGCCCGACGACAGCCCGTTCGTCAACGCCGACCTGCTCCCCGTCCCCGTCGCGCGCCGCCGCTGGACGACCTACAACTTCGCCGCGCTCTGGGTCGGCATGGCCCACAACATCCCGTCCTGGCTGCTCGCCTCCGGACTCATCGCACTCGGCATGGACTGGAAGCAGGCCGTCTTCACGATCGGCCTGGCCAATGTGATCGTGCTGCTGCCGATGCTGCTCACGGGGCATGCCGGGCCGAAGTACGGCATCCCCTTCCCGGTGCTCGCCCGCGCCTCCTTCGGACTGCGCGGGGCCAACCTTCCCGCACTGATCAGGGCCGGCGTGGCCTGCGCCTGGTTCGGCATCCAGACATGGATCGGCGGGCAGGGGATCTTCGTCCTGCTCGGCAAGATCTTCGGCGGCTGGACGGACGTGGCGGTCGTCGGCGGCCAGCCGTGGACCCTCTGGCTCTGCTTCGTGGTCTTCTGGGTGCTCGAACTGGCCATCATCTACCGGGGGATGGAGACCCTGCGGCGGTTCGAGAACTGGGCGGCGCCGTTCGTCATCGTCGGCGCTGTGGTGCTGCTCGTGTGGATCGCGATCAAGGCGGGCGGTTTCGGCCCGCTGCTCGACCAGCCGTCCAAGCTGGGCTGGGGGGCCGACTTCTGGACGGTCTTCTTCCCCTCCCTCATGGGCATGATCGCCTTCTGGTCCACGCTCTCGCTGAACATCCCGGACTTCACCCGCTTCGGTGCCGGCCAGCGGGCCCAGATCTGGGGCCAGACGCTCGGGCTGCCGACGACCATGACGCTGTTCGCCCTGCTGTCCGTGTTCGTCACCTCCGGATCCCAGGCGGTGTACGGGGCGCCGATCTGGGACCCGGTCCAGCTCGCCGCCAAGACCGACAACGTCTTCGGGCTGCTGTTCGCCCTCGTCACCGTGCTGATCGCGACGATCTCGGTGAACATCGCGGCGAACGTCGTGTCGCCCGCGTACGACCTCGCGAACCTCGCCCCGCGCTTCATCAACTTCCGCAGGGGCGCGCTGATCACGGGAGTCGTCGGCGTCCTCATCATGCCGTGGAAGCTGACCGAGACCCCCGAGCTCTACATCTTCACCTGGCTGGGCCTGGTCGGCGGCCTCCTCGGCACGGTCGCCGGCATCCTCATCGCCGACTACTGGGTCGTCCGCCGCACCCGGCTCGAGCCTGCGGACCTCTACCACCCGGGCGGCCGCTACTGGTACGCGTCCGGCTGGAACTGGCGGGCCGTGGCCGCCTTCGTGGTCGGCGGCGTCCTGGCCGTGGGCGGCTCCCACTCCCAGCCGGGCAAGGGGCCGTTCCCGGAGGACGGGCTGATCCCCTTCCTGAAGCCGCTGGCGGACTACGGATGGGCGGTGGGGCTCGCGGCGTCACTGCTGCTGTACACGCTGCTGATGCTGCCCGAGCGCAGAGGTCTCACCGACCGCTGAACACCGGCCCGACGCCGGTCGACGGTTCGACATCGACAGGTCCGCTCCGCCCATGCCCGGCGGAGCGGACCTGTCGGTCTGTGCGCCCGGCCCCGACCACCTCACCCACCTCACCGCCGGCCTCGCGTCCCGGCATGGTGCGCGACGGCGTCGACACCGGGGCGCCGCATCCCATGTGACGGACGTCACCATGGATTCAACGTGCATCCTCAGGTCATCATATGACCCGATCGCCGCAGGGATCACGAGCCGGGCAGTGCCCGGACGGCAGAGCGAGACGAGGATGGGCATGAACGACCAGGACAGGCCGGCATGGCCGCGCGTGGGCGTGGTGGGACTCGGGGCCATGGGCCTCGGTATGGCCCGCAGCCTGCGCAACGCCGGCCACGACGTGGACGTCCACGACCTGCGGCCGGAGGTGGCCGCGGCTTTCGCCCGTGACGGCGGTACGGCGTACGCCTCGGCCGGCGAACTGGCGGCCGCGGTGGACGTTCTGGTCGGCGTCGTGGTCAACGCGGCGCAGGTCGAGTCGGTGCTGTTCGGTACCGGCGGGGCGGCCGAGCGGCTCCGCCCGGGCGCCGTCTTCGTGATGTGCTCCACGGTCGATCCCGCCTGGTCCGCCGGGCTCGAGGAGCGCCTGGCCGAGAAGGGCGTGCTCTACCTGGACGCCCCCGTCTCCGGCGGCGCCGTACGTGCCGCGGCCGGGGAGCTCACCATGATGACCTCGGGCTCCGCCGCCGCGTACGCGGTCGCCGACCCGGTGCTGGAGGCCATGAGCAGTACCGTCTACCGCCTGGGTGATCGCGCGGGACTCGGCTCGAAGGTCAAGATCGTGAACCAGCTGCTCGCGGGCGTGCACATCGCGGCGGCGGCCGAGGCGATGGCCCTGGGCATCAAGGCCGGGGTTCCGGCCGAGGCGCTCTACGAGGTCATCACGCACAGCGCCGGGAACTCGTGGATGTTCGAGAACCGCATGGCGCACGTGCTCGCCGGTGACTACACGCCCCTCTCCGCGGTCGACATCTTCGTGAAGGACCTGGGCATCGTGCTCGACTCGGCCCGGCCGGAGCGGTTCCCGCTTCCCCTCGCCGCCACCGCGCACCAGATGTTCCTCCAGGCATCGGCGTCCGGTCTGGGGGCCGAGGACGACAGCGCGGTCATCAAGATCTTCCCGGGGATCGACCTGCCCCACTCGGCGGAGGCCTGACATGGGAATCCGACTCGGCTGCATCGCCGACGACTTCACCGGCGCCACGGACCTGGCCAGCAACCTGGTGCGCGCGGGCATGCGCGTGGTCCAGCTGATCGACGTGCCGCAGGCCGGCGCCGCGCAGGAGGTGGACGCGGACGCCGTGGTCATCGCGCTCAAGTCGCGGACCGTCCCGGCCGCCGACGCCGTCGAGGCGTCGCTGCGGGCACTCGCCTGGCTGCGGTCCGCGGGCGCGGAGCAGCTCTACTTCAAGTACTGCTCCACCTTCGACTCGACGCCGGCCGGCAACATCGGGCCGGTCACCGAGGCCCTGATGGACGCGCTGGGCGCCGACTTCACGATCGCGACGCCGGCGTTTCCCGACAACGGACGCACGGTCTTCAAGGGTCACCTCTTCGTCGGCGACGTGCTGCTCAGCGACAGCGGCATGCGTCAACACCCCCTCACCCCGATGACCGACCCCAACCTGGTCTCCGTCCTCGGCGCGCAGACCACACGACCGGTCGGGCTCATCGACCACACGGTCGTCGCCGCCGGCGCGGAGGCGATCGGGGCCCGCATCGACGCCCTGCGCGAGGAGGGCGTCGCCATCGCCATCGCCGACGCCGTCACCAATGGCGACCTCGTGCGCCTGGGGGCCGCGGTCCAGGGGCTGTCCCTGGTGACCGCCGGCTCGGGCCTGGCGATCGGTCTGCCCGCGAACTGGGGCTTCGAGCCGTCCCCTGCCGCGGCACAGCTGCCGCCGGCCGGTGGCCACCGGGCGATCGTGTCCGGATCGGTCTCCGTCGCCACGAACGGCCAGGTCCAGCATTTCCTGCGCAGCGGCCGGCCCGCGTTCAGCGTGGACCCGTTGCGCATCGCGGCCGGCGAGGACATGGCCGGCCAGGCCCTGGCCTTCGCCGAGTCGCACCTGGCCGACGGCCCGGTCCTCATCTACTCCACCGAGTCGCCCGACACGGTGCGGACCGTCCAGGGCCGGCTCGGCGCCGCCGAGGCCGGTGAGCTCGTGGAGCGGACCCTGGCCCGCGTTGCGCAGGGGCTCGTGGAGCGTGGTGTCCGCCGGCTCGTCGTCGCGGGCGGCGAGACCTCGGGAGCGGTCGTCCAGGCGCTCGGCATCACCGGGCTCCGGATCGGACCGCAGATCGACCCCGGTGTGCCCTGGTGCGCCGCGGCCCTTCCCGACGGGGACACACTCCACATCACGCTCAAGTCCGGCAATTTCGGGAGTCCCGGCTTCTTCACGGACTCCTTCGCCCTCCTGGACGGGGAGGCCTCGTGACCGGGCTCCTCGACACCGCCGTCGACAGGGCACGCAAGGAGATCGTCCGGGTGGGCACGAGCCTGTTCGCCCGGGGCTACGTCCACGCCAGCGCCGGAAACATCAGCGCCAGGGTCGGCGAATCCCACCTGATCACCCCCACCGACGCCGCTCTGGGCTTCCTCGAACCCGACCGCCTCGCGCTGGTCGACGCCCGTGGCGAACAGATCGCGGGCGACCGTGCCAGCAAGACCCTGACGCTCCACCGACGCATCTACGAGGCCGACCCCACGGCCCGGTTCGTCGTCCACACCCACTCCACACACCTGGTCGCGCTCACCCTGGCCGGCGTGTGGAGCCGGGACGACGTGCTCCCGCCCCTCACTCCCTACTACGTGATGAAGGTCGGGCACGTCCCGCTCGTCCCCTACCACCGGCCCGGCGACCCGCGCGTGGCCGACCTGGTGACCGCCCGTATCGCCGACCGCCGGGCGAGCCGCACGCCGATCAGGGCCGTCCTGCTCGACCGGCTGGGCCCCGTGGTCTGGGGCCCCGACGCGGCCACCGCCCTCGCCGTCCTCGAAGAACTCGAGGAGACGGCACGACTCTGGCTCCTGACCGACCGTCGCCCCGAGCCGCTCCCCGCCCACGCCATCGACGAACTGAGGTCCGCGTTCGGCGCCGCGTGGTGACCAGCACGTCCCCTGTCGGAGAATCCCCTGAGCCGCAAGAAGGATTCCGCCATGTCTCTGCCCATATCAACGGCCGAGGTCCCCGGCCTCGCCCGTGAGAACGCCGTCTTCCGCAAGGTCGTGCGACGTATCGTTCCCTTTCTGATCCTCTGCTACGTCGTCTCCTACCTCGACCGGGTCAACGTCGGCTTCGCGAAGCTGCAGATGTCCGACGACCTCGGGTTCAGCGAGGCGGCGTACGGCCTCGGCGCCGGCCTGTTCTTCATCGGCTACTTCATCTTCGAGGTCCCCTCGAACCTCGTACTGCAGCGTGTCGGCGCCCGCACCTGGATCGCCCGGATCATGATCACCTGGGGTCTGGTCTCGGCCTCGTTCATGTTCGTCACCAACGAGGCCACGTTCTACGTGCTCAGGTTCCTCCTCGGTGCCGCGGAGGCGGGCTTCTACCCGGGTGTGATCCTCTACTGCACCTACTGGTTCCCCTCGCACCGCCGTGCCCGGGTGATCGCGATGTTCATGTCGGCCATCCCGGTGGCCGGCATCTTCGGAAACCCGCTCTCCGGCTGGATCATGGACCGGTTCCAGGGCGTGAACGGCTGGCAGGGCTGGCAGTGGATGTTCCTGCTCGAGGCGATCCCCGCGCTGGCCATCGGTGTGGCCACGCTGTTCTACCTCGACAACGACGTGCGCAGCGCGAAGTGGCTCACCGACGACGAGAAGGCCGTCGTCGAGCGGGCGATAGCCGACGACGCCACGCACCAGACCGTGCACGGCCGGGTCTGGGACGCCTTCCGCGAGCCCAAGGTGTGGCTGATGTGCCTCATCTACTTCTGCTTCGTGATGGGCCAGTACGCCCTGACCTTCTGGATGCCCACCTTCGTCGAGTCCACCGGCATCACGGGCAATCTCATGATCGGCGTGCTCAGCGCCGTCCCGTACCTGGCCGCACTCGTCGCGATGAACCTGTTCGGGTACTCGGCGGACAAGCGCCGCGAGCGCCGCTGGCACCTGGTCGTCCCGTCCCTCATGGGCGCCGTCGGGTTCTCGCTGGCCGCCGGCTGGTCCGGGTCGACCGCGCTGTCCCTGGTCGCGCTGTCCTTCGCCGCGGCCGGTGTGCTGACCTGCGCGCCGCTGTTCTGGTCGCTGCCCACCGCCTTCCTCGGCGGCACCGCCGCCGCGGCCGGCCTCGCCGCGATCAACTCGGTGGGCAACCTCGCCGGCTTCGTCAGTCCGTACATGATCGGCTCGCTCAAGGACGCCACCGGCTCGACGGCCATCCCCATGTACGTCCTGGCGCTCAGCCTCGTCATCGGCGCCGGCGCGGTGCTCGCCACCAACAAGCAGGTCGTCAACCGCTGACCGGGTCCGGCCCGGGTCCGATCACAGGAGCCAGCATGCCGAGGTTCGCCGCGAACCTGTCCATGATGTACACGGAGCACGACTTCCTCGACCGCTTCGCAGCGGCCTCGGCAGACGGCTTCGAGGCCGTCGAGTACCTCTTTCCCTACGAGTACGACGCCGCCGAGCTGCGCCGCCGGCTCGACGACCACGGCCTGAGGCAGGTGCTCTTCAACGCGCCTCCCGGAGCGTGGGAGTCCGGGGAGCGCGGGATCGCGGCGCTGCCCGGACGCGAGGCGGAGGTGCGCTCCGCGATCGACCGGGCCCTTGAGTACGCCGCGGCGCTGGGCTGCCCGCGCGTGCACATGATGGCCGGGCTGGTGCGGCCGGACGCGACTCCGGAGGACCTGGCCGAACACCGCGGCACCTACCTGGCCACCCTCGCCCGGGCCGCGGAGCGGGCCGCCGCGGTGGGTGTCGACATCCTGGTCGAGCCCATCAACGGCCGCGACATGCCGGGCTACTTCCTGAACCGGCAGGCCGACGCCCACGCCGTGGTGCAGGAGGTGGGAGCGCCGAATCTCAAGGTGCAGCTCGACGTCTACCACTGCCAGATCGTCGAGGGCGACCTCACCGTGACCCTGCGCCGCGACCTGCCGACCGGCCGGGTCGGTCATCTGCAGATCGCGGGCGTGCCCGACCGCCACGAGCCCGACCGGGGCGAGCTCGACTACCGCCACCTGTTCGACGTCGTCGACGAGCTGGACTTCGACGGGTGGATCGGCTGCGAGTACCGCCCCCGCGCCGGCACGAGCGAGGGTCTCGGCTGGCTGAAGAACTACCAAGGAGAAGACGCATGAGGATCGTCATCACGGGCGGCTTCGGCTTCCTCGGCCGGCAGGTCGCCGGCGCACTGCTGGAGGCGCGGACGTTTCGCGGTGTGCCCATCGACCGGCTGGTGCTCGCCGACCGGTTCGTGCCGTCCGGGTCGCCGGTGTCGCACGACCCGCTCGTGGACATCGTGCAGGGCGATCTGACCGACCGCCTCGACGAGCTGTTCGCGGAGCAAGTGGATGTGCTGATCCACCTCGCCTCCGCCGTCTCGGCCGAGTGCGAGGCCGACTTCGACCTCGGCATGAGCGCCAACGTCGACACGACCCGCGCGCTGCTGGAAGCCGCCCGGGCACAGTCGGCGACCGGCGGGCCGGCCCCGAGGATGGTGTTCTCCAGCAGCGTCGCCGTCTACGGCAGCGACCCGGCGCTGCCGCTCCCGCCGGTGGTCAGCGAGTCGACGCTGCCCACACCGCGGTCGAGCTACGGGGCCCAGAAACTCGTCTGTGAGCAGCTGGTCGCGGAGTACACCCGCCGGGGCTTCGTCGACGGACGCGTCGCCCGCCTGATGACCGTGTCGGTGCGGCCGGGCAAGCCGAACGCGGCCGCCTCCGGCTTCCTGTCCGGCATCATCCGCGAGCCGCTCGCGGGCCTCCCGGCGGTCTGCCCCGTCAGTCCCGACCTGCGGGTGGCCCTGGCCTCGCCGAGGCGCACGGTCGAGGGAATCCTCCGCGTCGCCGGGGCCGAGCGGGGCTCCGGACCGGGCCGGATCGACGGCGGTGTGCCGGTCAATCTCCCGGCACTCACCGTCTCGGTCGCCGAGATGCTGGCCACGCTGCGGCGGGTGGCGGGTGACGAAGTCGCCGACCTGGTCACGATCGCGCCGGATCCCGCTGTCGAGGCCATCGTGGGCTCGTGGCCCGCCGTCTTCGACAACGCGCGCGCCGCCGCGCTCGGACTGGAGCCCGACCCGAGCTTCGAATCGGTGGTGCGGGACTACGTTGCCGACCACACCGACGCGGTCGTGGCCGGCGCGCGCCTCGCAGCCGCGGCAGCCGGGCCTGCACCGATAGACTGAAAATCATGTTTTCCAAGGTGAGCGGTCCCGTCCGGCTCGCGGATCAGGTCGCCGCGATCCTCGCGGAGGAGATCGAGTCCGGGCGGCTGGCCGAGGGCGACAAGCTGCCGACCGAGGTCGCGCTGGTCAAGCAGCTGGGCGTCAGCCGCACGGTGGTGCGCGAGGCCGTGTCGCGGCTCCGCAACGCGGGCCTGGTCGAACCGCGCCAGGGTCTCGGGGTGTTCGTCATGCCCCGGCGAACGCGGCCGCTCGACCTCGAGGCCGAGAGCGCCGACACCAAGGCCAAGGTCCTGCAGATCGTCGAGGTTCGCCGCGCCATGGAGGGTGAGGCCGCCAGTCTCGCCGCCGCCCGCGCCACGCAGGACGACCTCGCCCGGATGCGACAGACCCTGGACGCGATCGACGCAGCGGTCGCGTCCGGCGGTGACGGCGTGGACGAGGACCTCGCCTTCCACCGGTCCATCGCCGAGTCGACCGGGAACGCGGTGCTGGTCTCGACGCTGCGGTACCTCGGCGAGGTGCTGCGCAGCGGCATCCGCGTAACGCGCGCGAACGAGGCGCGACGGGGCGACTTCATCGAAGCGGTCCGGCAGGAGCACCACGCCATCCTGGCCGCCGTCGAGGCGGGCGACGCCGAGGCGGCACGCACCGCCGCGCGCCTCCACCTGAAGCACGCCGCCTCCCGGCTCCAGGACGCGGACGACGGGTTCTGGACCGAGACCGAGGACCTCGACGTGGATCTCGACGCCGCTCCCTGACGCGCTCGTCACGGAAGTCGTCGGCGTCCTCGTCATGCCGTGGAAGCTGCGGGGCACGCTCCTGACGCTGCCCGAAACGGAGCGGTGTCACCGCCCGCCGAACACCGGCCCGAGCGCCCGGGCCAGCCGCTCCCGCAGCTGGTCCGGGTCGCCCGGGCAGGACGCGCCGTCGACCCGCCAGCCCCGTACCGTGCCGGGCCCGAAGTCCGCAGCGTGCTCGCCGAGCACCCGGCGCAGCAGGCGCGGGCTGAGCCGGGTCCCGGAGCACTCGGCGAGCAGGACGGCGTCGTACAGATCCTTGCCGCGGCCGACGCGGTCCTTCGCGCAATCGGTGCACAGCCACAGCAGCTTCCAGGCGAGGGACAGTTCCCGGCTCGCGGTGCGCACCGGAGTGGGCGGGCCGCCGTCGCCGCGGGGGACTGCCGTCCACACCGGCGGGTCGGGTACGGCCTCGTCGAGCGTGAAGTCCAGCTGGATCTCGCCCCGCACTCCACCGCGCTCGTCCCCGGACGCGCGCCACGGGAGAAAGATCCGCAGCCCGGGCAGTTCGTACTCCCAGGTGCTCAGGGTCTCGTCATCGTCGTAGCGATCGTCGTCGTAGTCGCCGAACCGTTCCTGCCGGACGGAGTCCGGGTCGAAGGTGACGCCGCCGGGAGCCGTGGGGCTGCTGCGGATCTCCTCGACCAGATCGTCCAGGGACGCCAGGCTCTCGAAGGACCGGCCGTCCAGCCAGCGCAGCCCCTCGGGCGGGAGCACGGGCCGCGCCCCGAACGTCGAGAACTCCTCCTCGCCCCAGATCTCGTACCGCGCCGCGCCCTCCGCCGCCTCCGGCCACTGCTGCACCGCTTCGATGCCGTCGACGTACGGATACGGGCTGAGCCAGTCCGGGAACGAGCCCGGACCGGGGGCGTGGACGATCCAGTCCAGGTCGGCGGGCTCGCGCGCCTCGGGTCCGAGCCAGGCCTGCAGGGGCATGCTGCCGCGCAGCACCAGTCCGTCGCTCCACGGCGCTTCGGCGATCAGCCGCAGCACATGGTCGAGTGCGGCCCTCCGCAGCGGCGGCTCCACGCCCGTCATCGCCCCGCGCCGACGATCCAGCCCGCGTCGACCGACGGACGGTCGTCGTGGACGACGAACTCCTCCTCCACCTCCACGTACCGGAAACCGGCGGCCGAGAGCGCCGCGAGGAGCGCCTCGAGCCTGCGGCGCGCCTCGGGGCGGCCGACGCCGTGGCAGCGCTGCGTGACGAACCGCTCGTGCCGGCCGTTCCGGGGCCCGCGGCGGGCGTTGCGGGAGACATGGGCGTCGTGTGCCTCGGCCACGCTCCGGACGGCCGCGACCGCTTCCTCTTCGTCCAGCAGCAGCTTCACATGGTGCTCGAAGCCGCAGTGCGGCGGCAGTTGAAGGGCCTCGGCCGCGGTGCGTGGCACGTCCTCGTTCCAGGGAGCCGCCTCGATCTTGGTGCGTATCACCGGGAAGCCCGCCGCATCCAGCTGCCGGGCCGTACGGCGTGCGGCAGCCAGTTGACCGCCGAGCCCGCCGCTGCCCCTGCCGGTGAGCATCGGCTGGTCGGGGGCCGCACCCCGGTCGAGGACGATGCGGGTCAGCTTCAGCCCGTGGTCGGCGGCCCACGCGCCGAGCCGCTCGTCCTCGGCCCGCGTTCCGGGCGGGCGCACCGTCAGATGCGTCTCGAAGTCCCCGGTGAATTCCCGTACTGCGAACATGCGGCCGACCGTAGCAAGGGCCTCCGACACTCCCGCCCGGCGGGACGAGACGGTCAGCGGCTGCCGCGCTGGGCCTCCACGATGCGGCGGAGCGTGCGCTCGGCGCCGCTCGCGCGGCGCTGGACGCGCTCGGAGAAGCCCGGGAACTGGCCGCCGATCGCGGTGAGGACCTTCATCTCGACGGGGGCCACGTTGATCTCGGCGCGATCGCGCTCGACGGCCCGGACGACGCCCGCGACGACCTGGCGGGGCGAGACCGTGCGCAGTCCGGCCGGTGCCTCGGCACCCGTCGCCGCGAACATGCCCGCGTCGCGCACGAAACCGGGCTGGACGAGGGAGACCCCGACGCCGTGCTCGTGGAGGTCCTGGCGCAGCGAGAGCGCGAAGCCCCGCAGCCCGAACTTGGTGGCGTCGTACAGCGCGGAGTACTTGGTCGCCGTCTTGCCGGACATCGAGCCGACGAAGGCCAGATGACCGCGGCCCGCCTCGACCATGGCCGGCGCCAGCAGGCGGGCCAGCATGGCGGGGGCGCGGAGGTTGACCGCGAGGGCGCGGTCGATCTGGTCCGGGGTGTAGTCGAGGAGTTCGCCGCTGGAGGGCAGGGCCGCGTTGGCGACGAGGATCTCGGTGCCGGCCGCCTCGTGGACGAGCCGTTCGACATCGTCGGGGTCGGCCAGGTCGGCGACGACGCCCCGGGCGTCGTAGCGCGCCACGAAAGGTTCGAGAGCCTCGGCGCGTCGCCCGGTGAGGATCAACTTCGCGCCGCGTGCGGCGAGTTCGGCGGCCAGGGCCGCGCCGATACCACCGGTGACACCGGTGAGCAGAACAGTTGATCCGGTGATGCGCATCTGGTTACCCTCCAGTTCTGTTCGTTCGAACGAACAATAAGGAGCGCAGGGTGGGCATGTCCACAGCAGATTTCTCGGGACTCGCCGAGCAGGCGAGGAAGTTGAGGGAGGGCCAGGTCACCGCGCGCGAGCTCGTCGCCGCGTCGCTCGAGCGGATCGAGGCGAGCGGGCCGGTGCTCAATGCCTTCCGCCACGTACGCACCGAGGCCGCGCTCGCCGAGGCCGAGGCCGCCGACCTGCGGCTCGCCGCGGGGGAGCGAATGCCCCTGCTCGGGGTCCCCCTCGCCGTCAAGGATGACACCGATGTGGCCGGGCTGCCCACGCTGTTCGGCTGCCGGGGCGAGCTCGCCCCGGCGCCCGCCGACGGCGAATCCGTACGGCGACTTCGCGCAGCAGGGGCCGTCATCGTCGGCAAGACCAACGCCTGCGAGCTGGGCCAGTGGCCGTTCACCGAGGGACCAGCCTTCGGGGCCACGCGCAACCCCTGGTCGCCCGGACACACTCCCGGCGGCTCGTCCGGCGGCTCGGCGGCCGCCGTCGCCGCCGGGCTCGTGCCCGCCGCGCTCGGCTCCGACGGAGCCGGCTCCATCCGGATCCCCGCCGCCTGGACGCATCTCGTCGGCATCAAACCCCAGCGCGGCCGGGTCTCGCTCCACCCGCACCTCGACGCGTTCCAGGGCCTCGCCGTCAACGGCCCCCTGGCCCGCACCGTCGCCGACGCCGCCCTGCTCCTCGACGTCGTCCAGGGCGCGCACCCGGAGGACCTCCACCGGCCCGACGCCATCGACGCCTCAGCCGCCGCCCGCCGCGACCCCGGCAGGCTGCGCATCGCCCTCGCCTGGCGGCCCCCGCTCACCCTCACCGGAGCCAGGCCCCACCCGGACGTACGCCGCGCCGTGACCGAGCTCGCCGAGGCCCTCGCCCGCCTCGGCCACCACGTCGAAGAGGCCAGGCCGCGCTACGGCCTCATCGGGCTCGGATTCGTCCCCCGCGGCACGGCGGGCGTCGCCGAGGTCGCCGCCCTGCACCCCGAGCCCGCACTCCTCGACCCGCGCACCCGCACCGCCATGCGCAACGGCCGCCTCCTCGGCGGCCGGATCGTGCGCGCCGCCCGCGCCCGCGAAGCCCGCCAGCACCTGCGCATCGGCGCCATCTTCGACACGTACGACGTCGTCCTCACCCCGACCACCGCGGCGCCCCCGCCCGCCATCGGCACCTTCGACGGGCTCAGCACCTGGCGCACCAACGCCACGATGGCGGCGGCCTGTCCGTACGCCTGGCCGTGGAACGTCCTCGGCTGGCCCGGCGTGAACGTCCCCGCCGGATTCACCGCCGACGGACTGCCCGTCGGCGCGCAGCTCCTCGGCCCCGCGGGCGGTGAGGAGCGGCTGATCTCCCTGGCCGCCCAGCTCGAGGCCGACCGCCGCTGGTACGAGAAGTGCCCCGACCCCCTGATCACCTGGAGCGCGCCGGTGGAACAATGACGCGCATGTCCAGCGAGCCCGCCGCGCCCGTCATATCCCCAGCCGCGATATCCCCGGCCGCCACCTCCGCCGCCGTCACCTCCCCGCTCCCGACCCGGCAGCGCATCATCGGTGCCGTCCTGCGCATCATCGGCCGGGACGGCATCGCCGCGGTCACCAACCGGCGGATCGCCAAGGAGGCCGGGGTCTCGCTCGGTTCGGTCACCTACCACTTCGCCAGCCAGCACGAGCTGCTGCGCGAATCGCTGCTCCACTTCGTCCGCGAGGAGACCCGGCGGCTGACCGAACTCGCCGACGCGGGCCAGGCCGACGGCGTCGACATCGACGGCGCGGCCGCCCTCGCGGCACAGGTCGCCGGCGGCACCGCCTTCGACAGCGAGCACATCGCGCCCTTCGAGCTGTACGTCCAGGCGGGCCGCGACGAGCGGCTGCGCGAGGCCGCGGCGGAGTGCTTCGCGGCGTACGACCGGCTGGCCGCGCAGATCCTCATCGCCCTCGGCGTCCCGGACGCCGAGCGTCTCGCCGCGACGACCGTCGCCCTCGTCACGGGCCTCCAACTCCGCCGCCTGGCGACGGGTTCCCCGGCGGAGGACCTCACGGATGCACTGCTGCTGCTCGTACGCGGCTCGGCCTGATCACCGGCCGGCCGATCGGCGCACGGTCCGGGCCCGTGGCCGTCACGACGACATCGCCGCGATCCTTACGGAGATCACCGGCCGCCCGGTGGCCCACCGCCGGCTGACCTACGAGCAGATGCGTGACCGCCTGACGGCACAGGTGCCGCTGGAGTTCGCCGCGATGCCGGCCGGCATGGACCGCGCCATCGCCGCAGGAGTCGAGGACCGTACCACCGACACCGTGGCTGCCAGGCCCGCCCATTCCGGGTCCCGTCGGCCTGCCCCGCAGGGCGGCGGCCCCACCCCGGCGAGCATCACCCGGCATCTCGCAGCGGATGCTCACACTGGCCCTGCGCAACCTTGAACGGGACGGGCTCGTCTCCCGCACCGCCTACGCGGAGGTTCCGCCGCGTGTCGAGTACGCGCTCATTGCCATGGGGAAAAGCGTCATACCGCCCGCCCTGGCGCTCGCGGGCCGGGCCATCGAGCACAACGCACAGATCCAGGCCGGCAGAGCTGTGTACGTACGCCCCGGCAGAGTGACCGTTTCCCCGCTGCCGGGTGGGAGCCGGTCCGGTCCTGCACGGCATGCGGAAACTGAACTGCGCCGCTACGGAACGCGTGCGGTCCACTCCTGGGTCGCGAACTTCGTCGCCACCAACTCCCGTGCCCGCGCCATCTCCTCGTCCGTCACCTTGCCCTCCGCCAGTCCGTACCGGCCCCGGAACGAGTCGATCATCCGCTCGATGACGGCCTCGCGCGGCAGACCGGTCTGCCGGCGCAGCGGATCCACCCGTTTCTTCGCGCTCTTCGTGCCCTTGTCGGAGAGCTTCTCGCGGCCGATGCGCAGCACGTCGAGCATCTTGTCGGCATCGATGTCGTACGCCATCGTCACGTGGTGGAGCACCGCCTCGCCGTCCACCACCCGCTTCTGCGCCGCACCGGCGATCTTGCCGGCCTCGGTGGCGATGTCGTTGAGCGGCTGGTACCAGGCCTTGATGCCCATGTCGCCGAGCGCGCCGAGCACCCAGTCGTCCAGACAGGCGTAACTGTCCGCGAAGGACAGCCCGGAGACGAGCGATCCGGGCACGGACAGGGAGTACGTGATGGTGTTGCCCGGCTCGATGAACATCGCGCCGCCGCCGGAGATCCGCCGCACCACCGTGATCCCGTGACGCTCGGCCGCGGCCGGGTCGACCTCGTTGCGCAGCGACTGGAAGCTGCCGATGACCACGGCCGGGGCGCCCCACTCCCACACCCGCAGCGTCGGCGGGCGCCGCCCGGCCGCGACCTCCGCGGTGAGGACCTCGTCGAGGGCCATGTGGAGCGCGGGCGGCTGCGGATCGTCGTGGATGAGCTGCCAGGCGTGGTCGGTCCAGTCGGTGGCGTGCGCGACGGCGCGGCGCACGGCGACGCCGATGCCCTCGGTCGTCAGTCCGTACATCTCGGTGCCGGGCGGCAGCGCCGCGTCGACACGCAGCGCGAGCCCGGCCGCGTCGGTGTCGGCCGGGGCGCCCTCCAGGGCGCGGTCGATGGCGAGGAGCGCGTCGTCGGGTTCGAGGAAGAAGTCGCCCGAGACCCGGACGTCGCGCAGGGCGCCGTCCACGACGTCGAGATCGACGACGACGAGCTTGCCGCCCGGAACCTTGTACTCACCGTGCACCGCGCCGCCTCCAGCCTCTGCGTACCGTCAGCAGAACGCCGGCCGAGCGGTCGGCGATTCCCTCGCATCCTCGCGTATTCCACGGCACACGAGTACACCCCTTACACAGGCGCGGCACGCGCGCGTACGCTGCCCGGAGGCGCCGCATCCGCTTCCGCGAGCCGAGGGAGTCCCCGCACATGTTCACCACCCGGCCGACCCTTCAGGGCACCTTCGGCATGGAGGCCCCGAGGCCGGGCCGCTGACCTGGGCTTTTGGCACCGGTTGAGTCCCTGACCTGCGGCAACGTGTCTTTCTGTGTCTTTCGGCGGGGTACCGGCTTATGCTGCCCGAACTCCCCAGAGCCTCCCCCGGCGACGAGAAACTCCCCAGCCACTCCCCAGGGGAAGCGGCTGGGGAAGACCCAGCGGAATGCCGCTCGCCTGCGGCTTTGGGGTGTCGAGGGGTGGACGTGGGGGCGGAGCCCACGGGGCCACGGCAGACTCCGATGGCGACGGCGTGACTGTCGCTAGGCAAGTGAGGAAGCCGCCAGCAGGTTTTTCGTCCGCGGCCCGGATCTTGGTCTGAGGGCTGCCGAGGGGACGGTGAGCGAGACCGTGCTGCTCTGTCGCGAATGAGACGGCCGCTGAGGCAATGCTGCGGGTTTGCGGACGAAGCGGCATCCGCCGAGAAGGCGCTTGCAGCTCCGACATCACCTGTTCCCGATGACGCATCATGTGGAGTGCGTTGCCATCCTTGAGCCGGTGGCTAAGGGTTCCTGACCTGCGGTTTTGCGCATGCGCGTTATGTGCGGTGTGGGCGTTACGGGCGATATCTTGACGCTGAAATGACGCTCAAATGACGCTCGTTCTGACGGGGCGTCACCTGACTGATCGTGCAGGTCACGTTGGCTGGGAGGCGCGCTCCCGAGGGCTGGTTTTGCGGGAACTTGAAGAAAATTCGGCTGGGATCCGGCGCCGCTGATTGCGGTGGCAGGCGCGCTGCCGCCGTACTTCGGCGGGCCGGACGTTTGGCGGAGCGGGCGTCAGCAGGTGGGACCGTAGGGGCTCCAGTGCCCGAGGAAGGGCTTCAGGTCGTCGGGGCGTGGCTCGGGAATGTCGGTCAGCCGGGGCGGTGTGTTCAGTGGGTCGAGGCGCTCCACGGTGGCCGCTGCCCAGCTGATCCATGCTTCGGCGTCGGTTCTGGCCTGGCCCGGCGGCATGGCGTCGACTCGCGTGCGCACAGTGCTCACGTACTCGGTCAATCGGGTGGCGTGGCGCCAAGCCGCTTCCTGCGCTTCGAAGTGCCTGACGCGGTACGCCTCGGCATACCGGATGCGGGCTTCTTCCATGGCGGCTTCCCAGCGGATGCGCTTCTGGCGTGCGGCTTCGATCTCGTCGAGGCGTCTGCGTTCGGCGGCTTCGCCGCGGAGGGTGACCTCTTGGGCGATCTCGGCGAGCTGGTCTTCCAGGGGGCGGCCGGGGGTGTCGGACCATTCGCTCGCCCGGTGCGGTTGGCCGCCGCTGAGGACGAAGCGGAGACGCTCGGACGGGGTGTAGTCGAAGCGGGGGATCCTGATCCAGGAGTTCTTCTTGGCGTCGGCGAGTTCCTTCTCGGTGGCGACGTGCTCGGTCCGGTCTTGCTCCTGGAGGACGAGGAACCCCACGGTCTGGCCCTGTGCGGTGGTGGTGAAGTGGGGAGATGCCCTGCGGCGGCGATGAGACGGGGGTGCGAAGCCGGTCTGTCCTGCCGAACTGGAGTGTCCTTCGGTCTCGGCAGCGGTGATCAGCGCCTGGATGAGCCGGAGGGCACGTCCTTGGACGGGCTTTGTGAGGCCCAGTGGCTGTTGTTCGTTCTGCATGGCCCGGACCACGGTGTGCGGCCGCGTGAGCCGGGAGGGAACGGGGACGGGTTCGAGGACGGCGAGGCGCCAGGCGGGGATGTCGACGAGCTTGATCTCGTACCCGCCATGGCACCAATCCCCGTACAGTTCCTTCGTCTCCGGGACCCTTCCGGACCTGCGTGCCGCGGCGACGCGGGATCGGCCACTTCTCCAGGTCCGGACCGTTGCCGCTCTTGACGATCCTGCCGCTGGCCTCCGCGAGCTCTTGCAGCAGCTGTTCCGTGAACGTCACGCGAGGCTGTGATGGAGGGCTTGGCTTTCGCGCGGAGGTCGGAGTTTCCTGCGCTCGGGTGGACTGGGGTCGTGGAGCGGCGGCTTGGGTCTTCCGCGGGCGTGACCCGCGGGGAGGGTATGTGCCGTGCGCCAGGTAGTGCCGGCCTGCGCTCGTCAGGGCGACGCTCCACTGCCCGGCCTTCCGGGAGACCGTGACCAGGCCCCGGTTCTGCAGTGCCTGACAGGTGGTCTTGTAAGAGCTGGTCTCCCAGACACCGGCAGGACACCCGGCTCCCACCCACTTCAGCACCGAGAGTTGCCGCTCATTGACCTGCCGCTCCAATGGCCCGCCTTCGACTCGAGGTTGACGTACGACGGCGGCATGCTGTCAGTTCCGTTTGTCAGCGACGGGTGGTTCGAGGCAATGCGCTCAAACCAGCGGGCTGACGTGGCCGGAGGTCGCGCCCAGGTGCGCTTCGGCCCCGGGACCGGCGGCTTCCAAGGCCGAACTCACCACCGACTAGGTTAGCGATGTCGCCCGCATCGCCACCGAGACCGCCCGCCGTACTGCCGAACGCTTCCACTGCGAAGGGACCTTGGGGCCTCCGACAGGATCGATGCGACCAGAGCCGCGAAACGGCCGGTAGCCGAGGCATGCAAGACCTGCCGCGGAGTGCGACGTGAACCTGCGGCAAGGCGGGCCACGTACGTATCAACGGCTACTACGGCCCCTCCGCCCAGCAGGAGATGTACCTGGACACACGCTACCCCGGCAGCATCGTCGGCATCGTCACCCGCTCCCAAGCCTGCCCCGGCGCCCTCGGCGCGGCGTACGCCAAAGTCACACCACCCACGCTGTCCTGCGGCCGGCGCGCCCCGCTCGACGCCTCGAAGCGCAAGGCCCTGAACGAACTCCTCACGGCCTTCGCCACGACCTCAGGAACGCGCCACGGCTGCTCCATCCGCTGACAGGCGAGCCCGGACGGCAGCCGCCCAGGAACCGAGGCAACGGAAGACGCCTCCAGACGCAGGCCCATTCGCCGTCCCGGTATGGTCAGCTGCCGCTGAGTACTCTGCGGAACCGATCGGGCGCTGTGTAGTTGAAGCGGGGGATTCTGCCTCCAGAAGGACTTCTTGGCCTCGGTGAGTTGCTTCTCGGCGGCGGTGTGCTCTTTCCGGCGCCCCGGCCGTGAAGGGGATTGGGCTCTGCCCGCCAGCCCCTTCCGCGAGGACGAGTGAAGCTGTCGATTCGCCGGCGACGAAGGTGCCGAGCATCGAGCCCGCTTCTACGGACGACGGCTCTGTTCCGGACGAGCACCCCACCTTCTTCAAAACGACAGACCAGTCGAACAGCTCCGGACGACCGCTCGGTGGCACTCCATCTGCCGCGCACTCTTGTGACGGCCGCGCACCCGTGGGACATTCGTCCACGCTCCAAGGCCGCCCATCACGCCTCTCGTCAACGAGAGTGTGCGGGGGATGCGGCGGTCTTGCTGTGCACGGCGCGGACTGACCAGCCGTCACCGGCGTCCACTCGGCGACCCCGAGGGACCGCAGCATCCGCACGGCCCGAATTGCCCGTACCACGGACAACGAAAGGTCTGGTTACCGAGAATGAGATCCCCCGCGCGTCGGATACGTGCGCTCATCCCCGCCGCTGTCCTCGCCGCCGGCTTGTTGGCGGCCTCCCCCGCCCACGGGGCCGATCGTCCCGACGTCCGCCTCGCGCCCGCTGAAACGGCGATCGCGGGGAGCTGGATCGTCGTCCTCAAGGACACCGCTCCCACCTCGGTCCGCCCGGCCGCCGAGAGCCTGGCCGGCCGGTACGACGTCCTGACCCATGTGTACAGCTCGTCGCTGCGCGGCTTCTCCGTGAAGGCGTCGGCTGCCCAGGCTCGCAGCCTGGCCTCCGATCCCAGGGTCGCCTACGTCGAGCAGGACGCCCGCGTCGCGCTCAACGCCACCCAGTCCAACGCGACCTGGGGCCTGGACCGCATCGACCAGCGCCAGCTGCCGCTGGACACCTCGTACACGTACAACACCACGGCCTCCAACGTCAGCATCTACGTCATCGACACCGGAGTCCGCACCGCCCACCAGGAGTTCGGGGGCCGCGCCGTCATCGGCACCGACACCATCGGCGACGGGCAGAACGGCAACGACTGCAACGGCCACGGCACCCACGTCTCGGGGACCACGGCCGGATCGACGTACGGCGTCGCCAAGGGCGCCACGATCGTCGGCGTACGCGTCCTGAACTGCCAGGGCTCGGGCACGACCTCCGGTGTCGTCGCCGGCATCGACTGGGTGACCGCCAACGCCGTCAAGCCGGCCGTGGCCAACATGAGCCTCGGCGGCGGCGCCAGCACCTCCCTCGACGACGCGGTCAAGCGCTCGGTCGCCTCCGGCGTGAGCTACGCCGTGGCCGCCGGCAACGGCAACCAGGGAGGCAGGGCCCAGGACGCCTGCAACTACTCCCCCGCCCGAGTGCCCGAAGCGATCACCGTCGGTGCCACGGACAAGACCGACACCAAGGCGTCCTGGTCCAACTACGGCACCTGCGTCGACCTCTTCGCGCCGGGCGTGGGCATCACCTCGTCCTGGAACACCAGCAACACCGCCACTAACACCATCAGCGGCACCTCGATGGCCACCCCGCACGTGGCGGGCGTCGCGGCGCTCTACCTCTCGGGGCACCCCTCCGCCACTCCCGCGCAGGTCAGGGACGCGATGGTGGCCGCCACGACGAGCGGCGTGGTGAAGAGCGCGGGTACCGGTTCGCCGAACCGGCTGCTCTACTCCCTCTTCTGATCCGGTTGATCTGGTGAACGCCGGTGGCCGTCCCGCCCCGTGGGGGAACGGCCACCGGCGGTCGTCTGCGCGAAGCGTCAGGCGGTCCAGCGGGCGAAGCCGGTGCTCTGCCAGGTGGCGCCGGTGGCGGTCGTCGCCAGGCCCTCGGCGTCCGGCTGCTGCTCCAGCCAGGAGCGGGCGGCATCGCCCATGGCGTAGGCGGCGGTGGCGAAGGCGTCGGCGATCGTGAGCGAGGACCCGACGACCGTCATCGCCGCGAGCGCGTGCCCAGGCGGCTCGCCCGTGTGCGGGTCGAGGATGTGGCAGCCGCGTTCCGCGGGGCCCGAGGTGGCCACGGCCGCCTCCGGCACGTCGGCGCCCACCTCCACCACCGTGGCCAGAGCGCCCGGGGCCAGGGGGTCGGCGAGGCCGATGCGCCAGGGCCCGCCGAGCAGTTGGATGTCACCGCCGCCGTTGACGCACACGGCGTCGACGCCGGCCGCCGAGGCCAGCATGCGCGCCGCGCGCTCCGTCGCCCAGCCCTTCACCAGCCCGGTCGGATCCCATCCGCCGACGCTTCCCGCGTACCAGGGGGAGAACCAGCCCTCGGTGCGCCGCACCATGTCCTCGCACAGGCGCGTCACCTCCTGGACGTCCGGACCGCACTGCTCACGGGTGAGCTCTCCGCGCGCCAGGCGGCTGACCTCGCTGTCCTCGCGGTACGGGGAGAAGACCCGGTCCACGTGGTGCAGGAAGTCCACCGCCTCGGCGAGTGCCTCGCGCGTACGGGAGAGGTCGGAGCACCCGCGGACGTCGAAGGAGAACACCGTGCCCATCACGTGTTCCACATGCCGTACGCGCGGCTCAGACACCCGCCCTGTCCAGGGCGCTCTGGAGCGACTGGCGGTAGCCGGCGCTGGTGTAGGTGGCTCCCGAGACGGAGTCGATGTTCGCGCTCTGCGCCGCCAGTGTCCGCTGGTTGAGCTGGGGGATGGCGTCGGCGGATATCTCCCTGCTCCGGGGTGTGGAGGACGGCGACTTCACGGCGGTGGCCCCGGTGATCGTGCTCCCCTTGAGCGTGATCTGCACCTGGACGGCGCCGTATTGCGTACTGATCGTGGCTCCGGCGACGGACCGGGTGGTGGACCCGCCAGAAGTGCTGCCCGAGGTGCTGGTGGTGCCCGACGGGGTCCGGGACGCGGTGGGGGCACTCGTCTTCGCCGGAGCGGTGGTCGTACGAGACGCCGACGGAACGGCCGACGGCGACGCGCTCTCGGAGGCGGCGGAGGCCGAGGCGCTCACCGAGGCCGACGGCGAAGTGGTGGCGGAGGAAGCGGCGCCGGTGCCGGCCGGAACCGCGGACGCGATGGGAGTGCCCAGGCCCGCCGCGTCCTGGGCGAGCGACGGATCCGTGGTCGGCTTGAGCGCGAGCAGCAGCACGACGGCGGAAACGGTGCCCGCGCCGGCGAGCACCGCGCGGCGGAGCGGGTGTGTCTTCCTCATACCCGGCTCAGCGTCACGGAGCCCCCAGGCGTCACACCCCGGACCAGACGGCCGGCGGTCCGGCGGCTCAGAAGGCGAAGGACTCGTGGTGGATCCGCCGGTCCGGTACGCCCGCCTCACGCAGTGCGGCGTACGACTCCTCCGCGAGCCCCTGCGGCCCGCACACGAACACGTCGTGCCGGGCGATGTCCGGCAGGATCCGGCGGAGCATCTCGGCGCTGATCGCCGGCCGTCTGCCGTCCGGCCCGTTGACCGCGTACAGCAGCTGCGCCCCGCGGTCGTCCGCGATCGCCTCCAGTTCCGCGCGCAGCGCGAGGTCGTCCGCCGTACGGGCCCGGTACAGCAGCGTCAGATCGCTCCCGGCGCCCGGGAGGGTCTCGAACAGTGCGCGCAGCGGAGTTATGCCCGCGCCTCCCGCGATCAGCAGCACCTTGCCGCGGCTGCGGCGGGCCGCGGTCAGCGACCCGTACGGGCCCTCGGCCCACACGCGGGTCCCCGGCCTCAGCCCGACGAGGGCCGCGCTGTGCCCGCCGACGGCCTTGACCGTGATCCGCAGCAGGTCGGGCCGGGGCGGCGCGGAGAGCGAGTACGGGTTCGCCGTCCAGCGCAGCCCCTTCGTGAGGAACCGCCAGCGGAAGAACTGTCCCGCCTCCGCCCCGAGACGGTGCAGCCGGCGCCCGCGGACGAGCACGGACACCACACCCGGGGCCTCGGGCACCACCTCCTCCACCCTCATGCGGTGGACGAGGTTGAGCCGTACCGGAGTCAGCACCCGGTACCAGACGAGCAGCGCGCCGACCGCTCCGTACAGCACGTACCAGACCGTGCGCGCACCCCGGTCGGCGATGAACTCCGCCCCTGTGGCGAGCTGATGCCAGAAGGCGAGGTAGACGGCGAGGTAGGTGAGCAGATGCAGGTAGTACCAGACCTCGTAGCGCACCCGGCGCCGTATCGCGCCGGCCGACACGAGCCCGACGAGCAGCAGGAGCAGCGTGCCGATCGTCGCCTTGCCCATCTCCGGGTACTCGGTCACCAGCGACACCGTCTGCTCCACGACGCCGATCCGGCCCTGCAGCGCGTACCCGTACACCGTCAGCACCACGTGCGCCAGGGTGAGGGAGAGCGTGTACCGGCCGGTCGTCGCGTGCCAGCGCGACACGCGATCGGAGCCGACCCGCCGCTCCAGGGCAGGGACCCGTGCCATCTGCACCACGACCAGGGCGATCACGTATCCGGCGAGCAGGCCGGTGATCCGTCCCGCGTGGATCAGCCGGTCCCCGGCGTCGGCGAGCACGGCCGGCGTGTTGAGCCACCACATCCACACGACGGCAGCCGCGCCGGCCCAGGCGAGGACGATCAAGGGGACGGCGGGGGAACGCCTGGGGCGGATACGGCGCTGGGCCTGCCGTCTGCCCGCCCTGCTGTGCTGGATCGTCGTCACGTGCTGAGCCCTCCGGTCGGCCTGGTGCCCGCGCACCTTACCGGTCTTGGAGAGGGGCAAGGAGAGCACCGAGGCGGTTCCCGCACCGGGAGCGCTGTCGAAATCGGCAGTCATGCAGCGGCGACCACGCCATCGGTTCCTCTTCTCCCATGGGACCGTTCCTGGCTGCAACGGTCCCGGATGTCGTACCGCGTCGGTGAGCGTGCATTCGATGATCGGTGGCGCGGGTAGGCGGACGCGGTGCGGCCCTCCGGAGGGTTCGTCTTCCGAGGCCGGTGCGGCGGAGTGAATCAGACCTTCTCTGCGGTCACGCGGGGGTGGTCCGCGGTGAGCATGGTGATGTCCTCGACGTCGGACGTCAGGATCGTGACGCGGCCGGGCTGGGCGAGGGCGGTGGCGCAGAGCATGGCGTCGATGGCGTACTTGTGGCCGTGCAGTCCCGCCGCTCGCAGCAGAGCGGCGGCGGACTGGGCGAGGAGCTGGGTGACCGGTTCGACGCGCAGCCGGGACAGCGTCCACTTCAATGCGGCGTCGCTGATGCGGGGGTGGATCACCTCGACGAGGACCGCGGCCGAGGTGATCACGGGAAGGTCGGCGTCGCGTGCGGCGGTGAGCCACTCGTGGACGTCGCGGTCGCGTCGCACGGCCTTGGCCAGGCCCTCGCTGTCCAGGATGAGGGCGCCGCTCACGCGGCCGCCCCCGTATCGGAGGTGGTGCCGCCGGTGAGCTTGGCCCGCTTGGTGGCGACGGCTTCCGGGTCGGCGGGGCCGTGGGTCTTGTCGAAGTCGGCGATCAGCTCGTCCAGGTTGTCGCGCTCGATCTGCCGCTGGGCGGCCTTCTCCAGGTACGCGGACACACCCCGCTTGCCGACCCGCTCACGGATCGCTTGCAGGGTGCCGGCCGTGAGGGAGACGGAGATGCCGCTGCTGGGGCCGTCGCCGGGAGGGAAGTCGGTGTCGTCGTCAACCATGAGACGACTATAGCATTTCGAATGCTATACAGCGAGATCCTTGCCGGTGGCGGTGCCTCGGGGCCCCTGGAGCGGGCCGCGGCGTGCGTCGAGAGACCCCACGTAGCGCCCATAGTGCCCACAATGCATATTGATCCTGAGTCCGATTTGCGTTACGCATGCCCCTGACCTGCGGTTTCCTTCGACATGTTTTGCATAGACCTGTTTCTTGTGACGCATCATGTGGAGTGCGTTGCCATCCTTGAGCCGGTGGCTAAGGGTTCCTGACCTGCGGTTTTGTGTGTGCGCGTTATGTGCGGTGTGGGCGTTACGGGCGATATCTTGACGCTGAAATGACGCTCGTGACGCTCAAATGACGCTCGTTCTGACGGGGCGTCACCTGACTGATCGTGCAGGTCACGTTGGCTGGGAGGCGCGCTCCCGAGGGCTGGTTTTGCGGGAACTTGAAGAAAATTCGGCTGGGATCCGGCGCCGCTGATTGCGGTGGCAGGCGCGCTGCCGCCGTACTTCGGCGGGCCGGACGTTTGGCGGAGCGGGCGTCAGCAGGTGGGACCGTAGGGGCTCCAGTGCCCGAGGAAGGGCTTCAGGTCGTCGGCGCGTGGCTCGGGAATGTCGGTCAGCCGGGGCGGTGTGTTCAGTGGGCCGAGGCGCTCCACGGTGGCCGCTGCCCAGCTGATCCATGCTTCGGCGTCGGTTCTGGCCTGCCCCGGCGGCATGGCGTCGACTCGCGTGCGCACAGCGCTCACGTACTCGGTCAATCGGGTGGCGTGGCGCCAAGCCGCTTCCTGCGCTTCGAAGTGCCTGACGCGGTACGCCTCGGCATACCGGATGCGGGCTCCTTCCATGGCGGCTTCCCAGCGGATGCGCTTCTGGCGTGCCGCTTCGATCTCGTCGAGGCGTCTGCGTTCGGCGGCTTCGCCGCGGAGGGTGACCTCTTGGGCGATCTCGGCGAGCTGGTCCTCCAGGGGGTGGCTGTGAACGACTTCTCTGGCTCCAGCGGAACGAACCTTTGGGCCCCAGGAGCTTGATCGCAGTTTGAGTGTTCGTTAGAAGTGGCCCCAGGGGCGGTCTTGCAGTGGGAGCATCGATGTGCTTCCGACAGTCAGGGGGCCCGCATGGATGGCCCGAGAACCAAGGTTGAGCTCTTCGCGGCGATCCGCCGCGACTCCCGTACCGAGAAGCTGTCGATCCACGAACTCTCGCGCCGCTACGGCGTCCACCGGCGTCTGGTGCGCGAAGCTCTGACGTCCCCGTGGCCAGCGCCCCGCAAGCCGATGCCTCCGCGGCCTTCGGTGATCGACCCCTACAAGCCTCTGATCGACGCGATTCTGCGTGCTGATCTGGATGCCCCGCGCAAGCAGCGCCATACGGCCAAGCGGGTCTTCGACCGGCTGGTGGACGAGCAGGGGATGGACAACGTCTCCTACGGCCGGGTCCGCGACTACATCAGGCGCCGCAAGCCCGAGATCTGGGTCGAGGAGGGCCGCGGACCACCCAGCGTGTTCATCCCGCAGACGCACCGCCCCGGCGAGGAGGCCGAGGTCGACTTCGGAGACGTCTACATCACGCTCGACGGCGTGCGCACCCTGTGCTACCTGTTCGTTTTCCGGCTCTCGTTCTCCGGGAAGGCCGTGCACCACGTGTCGGCCTCGCAGGGGCAGGAAGCCTTCTTCGAGGGCCATGTCCACGCCTTCCAGGTGCTGGGCGGCATACCCAGGGGCAAGGTCCGCTATGACAACCTCACCTCCGCGGTGGCCCGGGTGCTCGGCTTCACCCGGGCCCGGGTGGAGACAGACCGCTGGACCGCGTTCCGCTCCTGGGCGGGCCTGGACGCCTTCTACTGCCAACCGGGCATCGACGGCGCCCATGAGAAGGGCGGCGTCGAGGGCGAAGTCGGCCGCTTCCGCCGCAACCACCTGGTCCCCGTCCCCGATGTCACCACCCTGGCCGAGCTCAACGCCCGGATCGACGAGTGGGACCGGCAGGACGACCAGCGCCGGATCGGCGAGCGCCCGCGCACCGTCGGCGAGTACTTCGCCATCGAAAGACCCCTGCTCCAACCGCTGCCCGAGGACCACTTCGAGACCGGGCGGCTCCTGACCCCGAGGGTGGACCGCTACGCGCAGATCACCGTGCGGCAGAACCACTACTCGGTGCCGGTACGGCTGATCGGCCGCCAGGTCCGCGTCCTGCTGCACGCCTCCGAGGTAGTGGTCTACGACGGCCGCACCGAAGTCGCCCGGCACGAGCGCCTCGTCACACGCGGCGGGAGCCGCCTGGATCTGGACCACTACCTGGAAGGGCTGCTGCGCAAGCCGGGCGCGCTGCCTGGGGCGACCGCGCTGGACCAGGCCCGCGCGGCGGGGAAGTTCACCCCGGTGCACGACGCCTGGTGGGAGGCCGCCAGCCGCGCACACGGCGACGCGGCCGGCACCCGTGCGCTGATCGAGGTTCTGCTGTTGCACCGGCACATGAGCCACGACCACGTCGTCGCCGGGATCGCCGCCGCACTGCGGGCCGGGGCCCTGACCTCGGACGCAGTGGCCCTGGAAGCCCGCCTGGCCGCCGAACGCGAAACTCCCGCCGAGGCGGGCCCGGACACGGCGCTGGGCCGTATCGCCTCTCCGGTGGTGTCGCTGACCGCGCGCAGGCTCGCCGCGCTGCCCCCGGACCCCAGGCCGCTGCCCTCGGTGGCCGCCTACGACCAGCTCCTTCGCCATACCCGGCCGTCGGCCGGACGTCCCCCCAGCCAAGGGAGTCCCCTGCCATGAACGCCACTCGTCCCCGTGGTCTGACCGAGCCCGCCGCCGACGCGGCCATCGACGCGGCCTGCCGCAACCTGCGCCTGCCCACCATGCGGGGCCAGTTCTCCGAACTCGCCGACGCCGCAGCCCGCGACCAGATGACCTACCGCGGGTTCCTGGCCGAGCTGCTGATGGCCGAATGCGACGACCGCAACCGCCGCCGCTCCGAACGCCGGATCAAGGCCGCGGGCTTTCCCCGCGAGAAGGCGCTTCGCACGTTCGACTTCGACGCGAACTCTGCCATCGACCCGGCGGCCATCCATACCCTGGCCTCGTGCGACTGGGTGCGCAAAGGGCTGCCGCTGTGTCTGATCGGCGACAGCGGCACCGGCAAGTCACACCTGCTGATCGCGCTGGGCACCGAGGCCGCGATGGCCGGCTTCCGGGTCAAGTACGTCCTGGCCACCAAACTCGTCAACGAGCTCGTCGAGGCGGCCGACGAGAAGCTGCTGACCAAGACTATCGCTCGCTACGGACGGGTCGATCTTCTCTGTATTGACGAGCTGGGCTATATGGAGCTGGACCGGCGCGGCGCTGAGCTGCTGTTCCAGGTTCTGACCGAGCGCGAGGAGAAGAACAGCATGGCCATCGCCTCGAACGAGTCCTTCTCTTCGTGGACCAAGACGTTCACCGACCCCAGGCTCTGCGCGGCCATCGTGGACCGCCTCACTTTCGGAGGCAACATCATCGAAACCGGCAGCGACTCCTACCGCCTCGCCCACACCAAAGCCCAGCAGAGCGGTGGCTGACCGATGACGAACAGAGGAATCACCGGAGCGCGAACGACGCCCGCTGCTGCCACCTTGTTCCGTCGTGGACGATCAGATCGACCGACGACACGCGGGCAGTGACGGGAAGCCGGCCGCGAAGGTCGGCCTCGGTCTCCTCCAGCACGGCATCGTCTTGCCCCTGGGCGATGGTCAGATGCGGGACGACCTCGTCAAACTGCCCGCCGAACGGCGGGGCCTCTGGCCACCGGTCCGCTATCGCCTCGGTGAGCCGACGGAACGGGAGGTCCGGTTCGGGGACGAGATACAAGATCCCCGGGAATCGCCCGCAGTGCTCGAACCGGGCCTCGAAGGGCCGGTGACGCCCGATCACTTCTCCGATGGCAGCACAAGCACCGTCGTCGATGCGGCTCTCGTCGAGAAACGGGAAAAGGACAGTGACATGGGCCGGAACACCCGCACGGGCTGAGGGATCCAGCCGGTCACGCCACGCTCGAACAGCAGGTTCTGCCTCGGGGACCCTCACGATGAGCCCCGACTGCCCTGCCTGAAACTCACCGGAATCGTCGCCTGCCATCGCACATATGTATCAGCGAGCCCAGAACAACAGCGACCCGATTACGATCGCGGGCGGTTGAACCGGCGGTCGACACCCAACGCGATCGCTCAGGTGGGGCCAATCGACTCGTTCACGACGAGCGCCCAAGATCGCTAATTGGGGCCAGCGAACTCGTTCCCCTGGGGCCAATGGACTCGTTCGAAGCCAAGGGGGCGGCCGGGGGTGTCGGACCATTCGCTCGCCCGGTGCGGTTGGCCGCCGCTGAGGACGAAGCGGAGCCGTTCGGACGGGGTGTAGTCGTAGCGGGGGATCCTGATCCAGGAGTTCTTCTTGGCGTCGGCGAGTTCCTTCTCGGTGGCGACGTGCTCGGTCCGGTCTTGCTCCTGGAGGACGAGGAACCCCACGGTCTGGCCCTGTGCGGTGGTGGTGAAGTGGGGAGATGCCCTGCGGCGGCGATGAGACGGGGGTGCGAAGCCGGTCTGTCCTGCCGAACTGGAGTGTCCTTCGGTCTCGGCAGCGGTGATCAGCGCCTGGATGAGCCGGAGGGCACGTCCTTGGACGGGCTTTGTGAGGCCCAGTGGCTGTTGTTCGTTCTGCATGGCCCGGACCACGGTGTGCGGCCGCGTGAGCCGGGAGGGAACGGGGATGGGTTCGAGGACGGCGAGGCGCCAGGCGGGGATGTCGACGAGCTTGATCTCGTACCCGCCATGGCACCAATCCCCGTACAGTTCCTTCGTCTCCGGGACCCTTCCGGACCTGCGTGCCGCGGCGACGCGGGATCGGCCACTTCTCCAGGTCCGGACCGTTGCCGCTCTTGACGATCTGGCCGCTGGCCTCCGCGAGCTCTTGCAGCAGCTGTTCCGTGAACGTCACGCGAGGCTGTGATGGAGGGCTTGGCTTTCGCGCGGAGGTCGGAGTTTCCTGTGCTCGGGTGGACGGGGGTTGTGTAGCGGCGGCTTGGGTCTTCCGCGGGCGCGATCCACGGGGAGGGTATGTGCCGTGCGCCAGGTAGTGCCGGCCTGCACTCGTCAGGGCGACGCTTCACTGCCCGGCCTTCCGGGAGACCGTGACCAGGCCCCGGTTCTGCAGTGCCTGACAGGTGGTCTTGTAGGAGTTGGTCTCTCAAACGCCGGCAGGAGGTCCGTCTTCCACCCACTGCAGAACCGAGAGTTGCCGCTCATTGACCTGCCGGTCCAATGGCCCGCCTTCGACTCGAGGTTGACGTGCGACGGCGGCATGTTGTCAGTTCCGTTTGTCAGCGACGGGTGGTTCGAGGCAATGCGCTCGAACGAGTGGGGAGTGACGTGGACCGCGTCTACGCGGCGATGGCGCGTAACGCCGACCGGTGCGCGGCCGGCTCTTCGCCGAAGGGAGTGATGAGCTGCCATTGTGCGGGCGAACTGGGTGTCCCGCGCGGGCGGAGTCTTCGCCGGTGCCGTCGCTCGGCCGATGGTGTCCCGCCGAGTGGTGTAGCAGCGATCACTGCATAGGCCCTGGTCATGGGGCGGCCATCGCGCAACTCTCCGAGTAGCGAAGCTCGTTGAGAGAGGTGCCACGATGGCCTTGTCCCAGCATGACTTACTCCGGCTGATGGAGTCACTGCGTACGGCGGACGGAATCGAGTTGGTCCGGGTCCTGGCCCAGCGGATCCTGCAGGAACTGATCGAGGCCGAGGCCACCACGTTCATCGGGGCGGAGCCCGGCGAGCACACCGAGGCCCGCACCAACATGCGCAACGGCCACCGCGGCAAGACGCTGACCACGCAGGCCGGGGATCTGGACCTGGCGATCCCCAAGGTCCGCACCGGCAGCTTCTTCCCCAGCCTGCTGGAACGCCGCCGCCGGATCGACCGGGCCCTCTACGCGGTCATCGTCGAGGCATACGTCCATGGGGTGTCCACCCGTAGCGTGGACGACCTGGTCAGGGCCCTGGGAGCGGACACCGGGATCTCCAAGAGCGAGGTCTCGCGGCTCTGCGCCGGGCT
>NZ_JBHWKX010000031.1:18624-95141 GCF_042730885.1 Streptomyces sp. NPDC059909 | reverse complement strand
AGCGGGTGGTGTCGATGCCGAACTCGGCGATCGCCTTGGCGCCGACACTGCCGCTGATCTGGGCCAGTTGCGGGGCGATGGCGTCCAGGGCACGGCCGATCCGGTCGTCGTTGAGGTACTCGGGGGTGATGCCGAAGACCTCATCCACAGCCCACTGCCGGGCCCACCGGTCAACCCGGAACATCGGGGTGGGCGAGGAAAGCCGGTTGGCGATCAGCGCCTCGATGACCTGCCCGTGGCTGATGTGGGCGATGTCGGGCCGCATCGGGCACAGCCCGTCGATGATCCCGGCGACGTCCAGACGGCGCAGGAACTGCGCGGACGCGGGCAGAGAGCCCAGCCGCTTCTCCACCACTGAAGTGATCAGAAGCTCGGCGCGGGGACGGTGGACCCGGGAGCGGGCCGGACCAGTGAAGACGGGCACGCCACCTACAACGCTCCAGCCCCACCCCGGACACCACCCCGACGCAGAACCACCTCGACGAAGGACCTGCGAAAGACAGGACTAGGTTGCGCCTCATGGCCACTACACAGAACACGCGTACGAGACGGATGGCGCTTGCGGTCGCCGGGGCGGCGGCGATCGCGGTACTGGGCATCAGCGGAGCTATCGCGGCGAGCGGACCGGAGGGGCGGCCGAGCGCTCGTGTCGTCGTCGACGAGACGACCACGCCGCCGGACTCGGGCGGAACGACGGGCGGAGTCAGCGGCGGTACGGACGGCGGTGGTACCGACGGCGGCGGGACGAGCGACGGTGGCACGACGGACGGGTCCGACGGCGGCACCGTGGGCGTGGCCGACGGTGGCACGGCGAGCGGCACCGACGGCGGACCGGACCCCACACAGACGCCCACGCCGACCGATCCCACGCCGACCGGGTCCCCGGACCCGTCCCCCAGCACCCCCGCCGACCTCGACGACCTGGCCCGGCGGATCGACGAGCTGAACGAGAAGGTCGACCAGCTGCCGACGAAGCGCGAACTGGCCGACGCGCTGCGGGCGTTCGCCGACGAGCTGGAGCAGGGTGACCAGGGCGAGGACGGCGGCCGCGGCGACGACGACCGGCGCTGAAGCAGGCGGGGGACGCCCCCGGGGCGACTAGGGCACGTCCCGTGTCGGCGCGTCGGCCACGAACGGCCGGCGCGCCACTCCCAGCACCGCGAAGGACGAGGGCAGTTGAGGCCCCTTCTCCGGAATGCGCAGTCTGCGGTACTCGCCGATGTCGAAGCCGGCCGCCTCCAGGGCGGCGATCGGGTCACGGGCCGTGTGGCAGCCGCCGAACAGCCACGGCCACACCGTACGGTCCAGGGCCCGCTGGGTCCCGGCCATCGCCCGGCCCGGCGCCAGACCGTGCTCGAAGAAGCGCAGCTCGCCGCCCGGACGCAGCACCCGCTTGATCTCGGACAGCGCCCGCGGCACGTCCCGTACCGTGCACAGCACCAGGGACACGACGGCCCCGTCGAACGCCTCGCTCTTGACCGGCAGCGCCTCGGCCGCACCCGGCACCACGTCGACGGGCACGTCGGCGTGGAGCGCCGCGGTCGCCGCCAACCGGCGCAGGGTGCGCTCCGGTTCGATCGCGACCACCTCGGAGACGGCGGCGGGATAGTGGGCGAAGTTCAGCCCGTTGCCCGCCCCGATCTCGATCACCCGGCCCGACAGACCGGACAGCAGCTCCTCACGGTACGCGGCGATCCCGCCCTTCGTGTCAGCGGTCACGCTGATGCGTGCGTAGAAGCGGGCGAAGACAGGGTGGTGGACGGCGTCCCGGGGGACACTCGAACGGCGCAACGGCATCGTGGGCCTCCTCCGACGAGCGATACGGTGATTGTCCCCCCGGAGCGCCCGGATCAGCCGTCAGTCACTGACAAAACAGAACTCGTTGCCCTCCGGGTCCCGCATCACCTGGAAACGGCCCTGGTCGTCGCGGACGATCCCGCCGACCTGTGTCGCGCCGAGCGCTACGGCCTCGCCGGCCGCGGCGTCGATGTCGCCGGCGTCCAGGTCCAGATGGAGCCGGTTCTTGACGGCCTTGCCCTCCGGTACGCGCTGGAAGGCGACGCGTACGAACCCGGGCGGATCGACGTACGCCCAGCCGGCGTCCCGGACCCACGCCTCGCCGCCGAGCAGACCGGCCCAGAAGCGGGCCAGAGCCGCGGGCTCGGCGCAGTCGAAGACGATCTCGTCGACTCGTGCTCGCATGGCGGTCAGCCTACGGCCGCGGCGAAGGCCTGCGCGAAGGCATCGGCGTTCCAGACCCCGCCGAGCGCGGGGGCGAGCCAGTGTGGCGCCGCCGTACGGAACGCGGCGGCCGGCAGCGAGCCCGACCCCTCCGGCACGACGCCCAGCAGGGGGGCGCCCGCAGCCTCCGGCAGATCGGCGAGATTGCAGCGCGCCGCGAGACCGGGCACGGCGGGCCAGCTGCCCACGACGACGCCCAGTGGCTCCAGCGAGCGCGCGCGCAGGGCCTCGGCGGTGAGCGCGGTCATGTTCAACGTCCCCAGTCCGGGCGGGGCCACGACCAGTACGGGGGCGCGGAGCAGGCGGGCGGACTCGGCGAGGGTGCCGCCCGCGTCGTCGAACCGGACGAGGAGGCCGCCGGCGCCCTCGACCAGGACGAGGTCGTGCTCCGCGGCGAGCTTCTCAGCGGCCTCGGCCACGGCCTGAGGCGCCACGGGCGGCATACCCGCCCTCCGCGCGGCCGTCGCCGGCGCCAACGGCTCGGGGAACCGGGCGAGTTCCACCCCGGTCACCCCGCTCCCGGCGAGCCGCGCGGCCTCCTGGGCATCGCCGGCCTCCCCGGCCGCCAGCCCGGTCTGCGCGGGCTTCAGCACGGCGACCGTCCGCCCCTGCGCGGCGGCCGCGGCGGCGACGGCCGCGGTGACGACGGTCTTCCCGATCTCGGTGCCGGTGCCGGTGACGACGACGATGGGCATGCTGCTCCTTGCGGTTGTGCTGTTGCCGTGCTGTGCGGGGATGGGTGGGGGCGGGGCCGCTGCGCGGCGCTCCCGCGCCTCAATCGCCGGCGAGGCTCCTTCGGAGCCCGCCCGGCGTCTCACACCAAGCTAATTCCGGCGTGTGAGGACGGACATCCGGGCCCACCCGGCGGTACGGGGGAACCCGGGGCCCAGCCCCTGAGCCTCACCCCGATGCCGCGGCTGCGCACACCGCGCGGGTGATGCGGGCGAGGTCGTCGTCGCCGGTCACGTACGGGGGCATCGTGTACACCAGATCGCGGAACGGGCGGAGCCAGACGCCCTCGCGGACGGCCGCTTCCGTGGCCGCGGCCATGTCCACGGCGTGGTCCAGCTGGACGACCCCGATGCCGCCGAGGACACGGACGTCCCGCACCCCGGGCAGCGACGCGGCCTCCGCGAGGCCGTCCCGCAGGCCCGTCTCCAGGCGTTTGACCTCCTGCGCCCAGTCCTGGCCGAGCAGCAGGTCGATCGAGGCGCACGCCACCGCCGCCGCCAGCGGGTTCCCCATGAACGTCGGCCCGTGGGCCAGGACCGGAACCTCGCCCTTCGAGATCCCGTCCGCGACCCGGCCCGTGCAGAGTGTCGCCGCCATCGTCAGATAGCCGCCGGTCAACGCCTTGCCGAGGCACAGGACATCGGGCGACACATCCGCGTGCTCCGCCGCGAAGAGTGTGCCCGTGCGGCCGAAGCCGGTGGCGATCTCGTCGAGGACGAGCAGCACGCCGTGCGCGTCGCACGCCTCCCGGAGCACCCGCAGATACGCGGGGGAGTGGAAGCGCATCCCGCCCGCTCCCTGCACCACCGGCTCCACGATCACCGCGGCCAGCTCGTCCGCGTGCCGCTCGACGAGCGCGCGCAGATGGTCCGCGTACCTCTCCTCGTACGCGGCTGGCGGCGCGTCCGCGAAGATCTGCCGCGGCAGCACCCCCGACCACAGCTCGTGCATGCCGCCCTCGGGGTCGCAGACCGACATCGGCTGCCAGGTGTCCCCGTGGTAGCCGCCGCGCCAGGTCAGCAGCCGCTGCTTGGCCGGACGGCCCACCGAGCGCCAGTACTGCAGGCACATCTTCACCGCGACCTCGACGGACACCGAGCCCGAGTCGCAGAGGAAGACGTGCTGCAGCGGCTCGGGGGTGATCTCGACCAGCCGCGTGGCGAGCCGGACGGCGGGCTCGTGGGTGAGGCCGCCGAACATCACATGGCTCATACGGTCCAGCTGTCCGCGCGCCGCCTCGTTGAGCACGGGGTGGTTGTAGCCGTGGACAGCGGACCACCACGACGACATGCCGTCGACCAACTCACTCTGCCCGTGGGCCGGTTCGGCGAGCCGGAGCCGTACCCCGGACGCGGACTCCACGACCAGCGGGCCCGTACGGCCGGGCATCGGGCCGTACGGGTGCCAGACGTGGGCCCGGTCCAGGGCCACGAGCTCGCGCGCGGTGGAGCTACGCATTGGGCGCGAGGTCCGTCCCGGCGCCGCGGCGGCGTACCGCCACCAGGTCGGGGCGCGCCCCGGAGGAGGTCGCGGTCTCCGGCGCGGTGTCTCCGCACGGCTCGCAGCCGCCGCCCCCGTGCGAACCGCAGCCGCCCGCGGCGGCCGCGTCCACGCGGTGCTCCGGCAGCGTCGTCGTGTCCGCGCCCTCGACCTCGAAGCCCGCGTCCGCGATCATCTCGAGGTCCGTCTTGCCTGCCTGGCCCTCACTGGTCAGATAGTCGCCGAGGAAGATCGAGTTGGCGAGGTGCAGTGCCAGCGGCTGGAGCGTGCGCAGATGCACCTCGCGGCCGCCCGCCAGCCGTACCTCCACGTCCGGGCAGACGAACCGCACCATGGCGAGGATCCGCAGCGCCCGCTGCGGCGTGAGGTTCCACTCCTTGGCGAGCGGCGTGCCCTCGAACGGGATCAGGAAGTTCACCGGCACCGAGTCGGGGTCCAGTTCGCGCAGCGCGAAGACCACGTCGACGAGGTCCTCGTCGCTCTCGCCCATGCCCGCGATCAGACCCGAGCACGCCGACAGGCCGGCGGCGTGCGCCTTCTGGACGGTGTCCACCCGGTCGGCGTACGTGTGCGTGGTCGTGATGTCCCCGTACGTCCCCTCGGACGTGTTGAGGTTGTGGTTGTACGCGTCGGCGCCGGCGGCCCGCAGCCGCTCCGCCTGTCCGTCGGAGAGCAGACCGAGGCAGGCGCACACCTCGACACCCTCGTTCTGATCCTTGATCGCCTCGATGGTCTGCGACACCCGGTCGACGTCCCGGTCCGTCGGTCCACGCCCGCTCGCGACGAGGCAGACGCGCTTCGCGCCGCCCGCGACCCCCGCGGCCGCCGCCTTCGACGCCTCGTCCGGCTTCAGCCAGGTGTACTTGAGGATCTCCGCCTTGGAGCCCAGCCGCTGGGAACAGTAGGAGCAGTCCTCCGGGCACAGTCCGGACTTCAGATTGACCAGATAGTTCAGCTTCACCCGCCGTCCGAACCACTGACGGCGTACCTTTCCGGCCGCGGCCACCACTTCGAGCAGATCGTCGTCGGAGGTCGCCAGGACGGCGAGTGCTTCTTCGCGGGTCGGCAGCTCGCGCCGCAGGCCCTTGTCCACCAGCGTGTTCAGGAGGTCCATGGCGCAGATCCTTGCCTACCGGACACCCTCGGGCCAAGGAGGAACTCGACAACACGCGCGGAATGAGGTGTGTGCATGGCCACACTCTGACCTTTGCTGTCCCGGGCTAGGGTCTGTTCGCTGCCTACAAAAGGACCGGACCGTCATGTCTCAGTCCCCGCCCCAGGATCCGTTCGAGTGGACCGCCGACGCGGCACGCCTCAGGGCGGACGCCGGTCTCGTACGGACACTCCGGCCGCGCCCCGCCGACGCCACCGTGCTCGATCTCGCGAGCAACGACTACCTCGGCCTCACCCACCGCCCGGAGATCACCGAGGCGGCGGCCGGCGCGGCCCGGCGCTGGGGCGCCGGGGCCACCGGTTCCCGGCTGGTCACCGGCAGCACCGAGCTGCACGCGGAACTGGAGCGTGAACTGGCCGGGTTCTGCGGCTTCGAGGCCGCCCTGGTGTTCTCCTCCGGGTACGCCGCGAACCTCGCCGCGCTCACCGCGCTCAGTGCGCACGGCTCCCTGATCGTCTCGGACGCGGGCAACCACGCCTCGATCGTCGACGGCTGCCGGCTCGCGCGGGCCGAGACCGCGGTGGTGCCGCACGCCGACCCCGAGGCCGTGCGCAAGACGCTCGACGCACACCCCGGGCGGCGGGCTCTCGTCGTCTCCGACTCGGTCTTCTCGGTGGACGGCGACGCCGCCCCGCTGACCGGTCTCGCCGAGGCCTGCCGTGCGTACGGGGCCGCCCTGGTCGTCGACGACGCGCACGGCTTCGGGGTGCTCGGCGACGGGGGCAGGGGAGCTTTGCACGCCGCCGGGCTCGCGGGGGCCACGGGCGTCGTCGCCACGCTGACGCTCTCGAAGTCACTGGGCAGCCAGGGCGGTGCCGTCCTCGGCCCGGTGCGGGTCATCGACCACCTCGTCAACGCCGCGCGGACGTTCATCTTCGACACCGGTCTCGCCCCGGCCGCCGCGGGAGCGGCCCTGGCGAGCCTGCGGCTGCTGCGCCGTGAGCCCGGACTCGCCGACCGGGCCCGCGCCGTCGCGACCACGCTCCACGAGCGGCTGACCGCGGCCGGGCTGACCGCGGCCCGTCCGGACGCGGCGGTCGTCTCCGTACAGGCGCCGTCGCCGGAGTCGGCCGTGCGGTGGGCCGCGGACTGCAGGGCCGAGGGGCTGGCCGTCGGCTGCTTCAGGCCGCCGTCGGTGCCGGACGGGATCTCGCGGATCCGGCTCACCGCGCGCGCCGACCTCACGGAACGGCAGATCGAGACGGCCGTCAGCGTGATCCTGCGGACGGCTCCGCCCCGCTGAACCCGGCGGTGTCCAGGGAGCGCACGAAGCCCGTCCACGCCTGCGGAGAGAAACGCAGGTGTGGCAGCCGGACGTTCTTGGAGTCGCGCACGGCCAGCGCGCCGTCCGCGTAACAGGCCGTCTCGACGCAGTTGTTCATGCCGACACTGCGGCTGCTGCGCCGCCATGGGGTGCGTATCCGTGCGTGGTGAGCAGACATGTGTGTGCCTTCCCTACGCGCCGTCACCGATCCCGGCGATGAGATCCAACGAGTTCTCGAACGAGAGGGCATGCGCCTGCATGGTGCGGAACGCGGCGCCGTACGCCTCGAGGTCTTCTTTCCGCTCGAGATAGAGGCTACTCGTCAGATGGTCAAGAACAACCACGTCCAGATCAGAAGTGGTCGGGAAGGAGAAGATAACGAAAGGTCCGGTGAGGCCCGCATAGCCGCCCGTCGAGAAGGGCAACACCTGCAGCCGTACATGGGGGAGTTGGGCCAGCTCCAGCACCCGCGCCAGCTGCCCGCGCATCACCCGCGGCCCGCCGACCTGGCGCCGCAGCACCGCCTCGTCCAGGACCGCGCTGAACTCCAGCGGACGCTCCGCACGCAGCACTTCCTGACGGGCGAGCCGCACCTCCACCAGTGAGTCCACGGTCGCCGCCGGCGCCCCGTCCAGCGCGGAACGGGTCACCGCCCGTGCGTAGTCCGGGGTCTGAAACAGCCCCGGCACCACCGAGGTCTCCAGGGTGCGCGCGGAGCTCGCCTGCGACTCCAGGCTGATGAAGTCCCGGTACTGGGGCGGGATCACCCCGCGATAGGCGTGCCACCAGCCGGTGCCCCCGCCACCCGCCGAGCCCGCGAGCGTCTCGAGCAGTTCGCGCAGCCGGGCGTCGGTGACGCCGTACGCGTCGAGCAGCCGCACCACATCGTCCGGTCTCACACCGCTCGTACCGGTCTCCACCCGGCTCACCTTCGACTGGTGCCACCCCACGAGCCCGGCGGCCTCCCGGCTGGTGAGGCCCGCGCCGAGACGCAGGCCGCGCAGCTCCTCGCCGAGTTTGCGCCGACGCACCGCGGGACCGTGCCGCATGCCCGCCGCCTCCTTCCGGTACTCGGGCCCCTTTTCCGGACCATGCCGAGCCGTCCGGCGGAGCGGCCACCGAAACGGCAGCCACCCAGTGTGCGCCCAAATGCGTTCTCACGTCGCAGAGTTCACCGCTTTGAGCGACAGATATATGCATATCTTGGTGGATCGCCACCAACTGCGTCATCAACGGTGGCAGTCTGGCGCGAAGCGCAGTCCGAGGCCGCTCCGGCGCACCTTCCGCCACGTGTCGCCACGTGCCGGCGTCCGGCCCCGGTGGGAAAGGGACAGCTCGCCATGGCAGACCACCAGGAAGCCTCCGTCACTCTGCCGAGCGATCCCGCCTCGGTCTCCGCCGCGCGGAGATACGTCACCGGCGTCCTCACCGACTGGGGCCTCCCCGGTGAGGCGGAAACGGCCGACACCGTCCGGCTGATCGTCTCCGAACTCGCCACCAACGCCGTGCAGCACACCTTCGGACAGTCGCCCACCTTCACCGTGAACGTCCGGCTCGAGCGCGACGAGCAGCTGCGCATCGGGGTCACCGACAGCCATCCGCGCTGGCCGCAGCGGCTGCCGGCGGCCGTCCAGCAGGACAACGGGCGCGGGATGGTGATCATCCGCTGGCTCACCACCGAGTGCGGGGGAGAGCTCTCCGTGACCCCGACTGCGGAGGGCGGCAAGACCGTCTGGATCGCGCTGCCCTGGACCGCGCCGACCCTCCCATGACGGAGTCCGCCGCTGTGGGCCCCTGTGCCCTGCGGACGGGCTCAGGGTGAGCCCCGTCGGCCCTCGAAGCGCGGGGCCGGGGCGACGTCCCAACGATCAAGCCCCTCCGGCGATTGAGGAGCGGGGCCCGGGGCAGAGCCCCGGCGGGGGCCAGGGGGCGTAGCCACACGAGGGGTCCGGGGTCTTGCCGCAGTGCGGGAACTGGCCCGCGGGCCCGGGCAGGGCCCCGCAGGCGGCAGGGGGTGTCCGGCGTCGCGCGGGCGAATCCCGTGCGGAGCAGGGCGCGCAGCGCCCGACTCGTAGCCCGCTGCACCTGTGCCGGACGGCGCGGCCGTGCTGCATCGCATCCTGCTGCCGGCCACGATCGTGCTCGCGCTGGTCCGGTTCCCGCTCGTGGCGCTGCTCGTGTACCGGCTGGGCCGGTGGCTGCGCCGCCCGCGTACTGCACGGACCGTGGAGGGGGGTCAGCGGCGGTGCACTCACCGCCCTCGGCCTGACCCTGGTGACCGCTCCTCCCGACCATTGAGCCTCCGCCGGACGGCCCAGGGCAGCACGGCCCAGAGCCCGGCGCAGACGAGCAGCGTCGCGGCAGCGGCCACGATCCCTTCCGGCGTGCCGTGCACGACGTCGACGACCAGCAGCACCGCGGAGGTCAGCGCCAGGGCGAGCACCGCCATGCCGATGCCGGCCAGCCGTGACGAGACCAGCACGATCTCCTCCTTGGCGCCTCTGCGGAAGAGACCGCGGTGCAGTGCGGCGGGCGCGGTGAAGAGCGCCGCGGCCACCACGGCGAGTAGCAGTGTAGTCACGTACGTGCCGCGCTGGAACGAGTCGAGGCTGGGGAACCTGGCCGTGAAGGCCAGGGTGAGGAGGAAGGCGAACAGGATCTGCACGCCCGTCTGGATGACCCGCAGCTCCTGCAGCAGCTCGATGAAGTTGCGGTCGGCGCGCTCCGCCTCGGTCTCACGGCGCGCGGCGGCGTCATGCGGGTCGTTGCGCTGTGCGTCGTCGTTCCGCCCCGCGTCGTTGTTCCGCGGGGCGCCGGGGCTCTCGTCGTCGGGCATACCGTACGAGTAGCCCGTGCCCCGCGGAACATGCCACCGACTGGTCCGACCGGCTGACCCCGGCCGGTCAGCGGACGCGTCCGTACCGGACGCTCTTGGTCCAGATCTTGCTCAGCTTCACGACGGAGCCGGTCTTGGGGGAGTGCCAGATCCTCCCGCCGCCCGCGTAGATGCCGACGTGGTACACGTATCCGCCGGAGCGGAAGAACACCAGGTCACCGACCTGCCGGCGGGAGGCCGAGATGTGGCGGGTGCGGTTGTACTGGGCCTGCGCCGTGCGCGGCAGCCTCTTTCCCGCCTTCTTGTACGAGTAGAGCGTGAGTCCCGAGCAGTCGAACCGGTACGGGCCCGTGGCCCCCCACCGGTACGGCGCGCCCCTCTTGGACGCGGCCACCTTGAGGGCCTTCAGCGCGTGGGCCGACGCCGCGTGGGCCTCCGAAGCGCCGCCAGGGACCAGCAGGGAGCCGCCGACGGCGGCGAGAGTGAGAGCCGAGACGGCACCCGTCCGGGAGAGCAGGGACGGACAATGTGTCTGCGCAGTCATGCGCAACCCTTCGTCAGCCGCCTGTGAAGGATGACCTGTCGGGTTCGGACCTGCGAAGACGCCCGGCCGCCGCAGCGGCTTCACCCCGAGGACCGGCCACGGTGGGCGGCCGGACCGTACTGCTCGGGTCCTCCACTCCTGCCGAAGCACTCATGTCGACCAGGCATCCGGTGCGGCGGCAGGACTCGGCGTCCGCCCGGACCGCCCCGCCGCGGTGGCGGGGGCTTGTCGTCCCAGGGATCTTGACGCACGAACTGCCCGATTTCCGAGTCGAAACGACGATATGTGAGGCTCCTCACCACTGATCCAATCGAGTGGACCAAGCCGTTCGGCCCATCACGAGTGGTCGCATGACGAGCGCTGTACCAGCAACGGAACGCGCCATTCAGCCAGATGGCCCATCCCGCCGCGCAACTTGTCGCGCACAAAAGTTGAAGCCGCGACTACTCCGGATGGGCGACACCCACTCGTACGTCCCTGGCCCTCCCGTGGCGCGTTCCGTACCGGCGCGGGGCCGCCCCGCTCAACTCACAGACTCCGGCGGGACCGTGATTCGCGCGGTCCTCCGCTCCCCGTCCAACACCCGCAGGGCGCGGGCCAATGTGGGTGCGTGCAGCTCGCTCTCGCCTCGGGCGTGCATCAGCGCGAGGGCGTCCCGCAGGGCGATCGCCCGTGCGGCCAGGGCCTGGGCGGCGCGGAGGGCGCCGTACGTGTGGGCCCCCCTGGCCGGATTGATCCGTCCCAGCTGGTCGACGACTTCGAGATAGCGGTCGATGAACTCGCTCTCGGCGCGGGTCAGTGCGGGCAGCGGGGGCAGTTCCGGAGGCAGCACGGGCCGGTTCACCGTTCCCCGTGCGAAGCGGCCGACGTCTTGCGGTTCTTGACGATGTGATCGACCAGGCCGTACTCCTTCGCCCCGGCCGCGTCGAACACAGTGTCGCGTTCGATGTCGGCGGCGATACGTTCGGCGCTCCGGCCCGTGTGGCGCACCAGCATGGCGGAGATCTGGTCGCGCAGCCGCAGCAACTCCTGTGCCTGGATGCCGAGATCCGTCGGCTGACCCTGGAGGGGCTCGGGGAGGGCGGGCTGCTGGACGAAGACCCGGGCGCCGGGCAGGGCCATCCGTTTGCCGGGCGTGCCGGCGGCGAGCAGTACGGCGGCGGTGGAGGCGGCCTGGCCCAGGCACGTCGTCGCAACGTCGCAGGTCACCACCTGCATCGTGTCGTAGACCGACGTCATCGCGCTGATGGGGCCGCCGGGGGAGTTGATGTAGAGGTTGATGTCCTGGTCGGGGGCGGCGTACTCGAGGTACAGGAACTGGGCGATGACGTCGTTGGCCGAGGTGTCGTCGACGGTCGTGCCGAGAAAGATGATCCGCTCCTCCAGCAGCTTCGAGTACGGGTCGAGCGTGCGGAGGCCTGCGCTGGTGCGCTCGGTGAGCTCCGGCAGAACGTAGCGGGCGGAAGGTCGGTGCATGGCGTACCTCTCCTCGTGCGCGAATCTCTGTAAAAAATGTACAGGACGTACAGGCCGTTATGATGGGGAGCATGTTCTACGGCCTGAGGAGAGTTGCCAGGTCAGGGGCGGTTCTGCTCGCTCGCTGAGAGCGAACATCTCACGGTTTCTCACGTTGGGGTCTGTCGCGCCTCCTCACCGACGCCCAGAAGAGCGTTCAGATGGATCACGGCCTCGCCCATATCGGCGGCCGTCGGGTGGACGTACACGCGCTTCGTGAAGCTCGCGTTCGTGTGCCCGGCCCCACGCGGCGAGGATCGTGTCAGAGACCCCGTTCGTCGCCAGGAACGTCAGGCACGAGTGCCGGGCGTCGTACAGGCGCACCTTCCGCAGGCCGAGCTTCGCCATCAGCGAGTAGGCGTGCTCCCGCAGCTGGCGCGTGCTCATGGCCTGCCCGAGCAGGTCGACGAACACGTACCCCGACTCCAGGTAGTACGAGCCCATCGCGGCCCGCTCGGCCTCCTGCACCACCTGCGACTGCAGCAGGGCCAGGCGCACCGGCTCGGGCAGCGGGAGCGTCCGCTCCCCGGCCTCGGACTTGGTGTCCTTCTCCAGCACCCGGATGTTGCCGATCATCGTTCGCGTGTTCGCCACGTCGAGCGTGCCCGCGGTGAAGTCGATGTCGTCCCACCGCAGCCCGGCGACCTCCGCCGGCCGCAGCCCCATCAAGCCGAGCAGCAGCGGGGCGAACAGGCGGTCGTCGCGGATGCCGACGACGAACTGCTGCACCTCGCTGACGTTCCACGGCTTCGCCCGCTGGTTCTCCCGCTTGTCGGCCTTCCGGGCCATGCGAGGCACCGTGACGTACTCGGCCACGTTCCGGGCCACGAGGCGCTTGCGTACGGCCAGTCGCAGCGCGGCCCGCAGGCGGCCGAGGACGCCGTCAGCGGTCGTCGTCCGCAGCCCGGTGCCCTTCTCCCCGCCGCGCCGCCGTGCGCCGACAAGCAGCCAGGACACGAAGTCCTCTACGTGGTCCTCGGTGAGCTCCTGGAGCCGGATATGCCCGAGGTGCTCGTACACGTGCACCAGGGCGTTGCGGTAGCCGACGAGCGTGGACTCCTCCACCTCGATCCGCTTGTGCTCCATGTACAGGTCGAGCAGGCCTCCCACGGTCATCTTGCTGGGGAGGATCAGCTGCCCGGTACGCCGTTCGTGCTGCAGCCGTGCAAGCTCAGCCTTGGCCTCCGCCTTGGTATCGCGGGTCACGGTCAGCTGCTTGCGCTTCCCGTCCGCGTCGCGGCCCACGTCGATGACGAACCGATAGCGGGTCGACCCGTCCCGCAGCGTTACCTTCTTGATCGGATCAGCCATCACTGCCACCCTCGGGTGGCTCGATGAGTCCCTGCTCGCGCAGCCACTTGTCGATCGGGACCCCCGCCTCGCGCAGTTGGGCGTGGATCGTGGCGACGTCCCTGCTCAGCGGGCGCAGCCACTGCGGCAGGCCATACAGCTGATGCTCGAGCATCTGGGTCTGCTCCTTGCCTGCGGTGAGCTTGAGCGGCCGCTCACCGTGCGCCCAGCGCCACGCGTCGGCCGCGGACATGGTGCCGGCCCCGGTGACCTCGACAGGGTCCGTCGGCTCGTCGGTGAGCGGCAGCAGTAGCGACGATGGCGACACGCCGAACACGCTGGCCAGCGCTGCCAGGTCATCCGCCGTTACCACCCGCTCGCCCTTCTCCATGCGAGTAATCCCCGAAGCGGGGATGAGGCGGCCGGCCTTCTCAAGGGCTGCCGAGAGCTGGCGGGTGGTCACCCCCGTGCGCTTTCGGAGCCGCTCCAGGTTGCTGGCGACGGTCCTGCCGGTGGGGCCCACCTCGATCGCGCGGCGGCCGCGCTGCTGCTGAGTCATGGGAAGCAGCGTAAGCAACAAGGGAGCCCTTGTATGCCCGCTCTTTTCCGCTACCATCTGCGTCATGGTGCCATCTAACAGCAGATGGTGCTAACGTGCAACACATGCTCCGAGAAAGAGGGAAGCGTGATCACGTGTCCGACGAACTGCTGACGCCCGTGCAGATCGAAGACGAGTACGGACTGCCCCGGCAGACGCTCGCCAATTGGCGATGGTCCGGAATCGGCCCTGCCTACATCAAGACCAGCAGCACGCGGGCTGGCCGCGTGATGTATCGCCGGTCTGCCTTCGAGGCGTGGCTGGCCGCGCAAACCGTTCCGGCTGGCGTCGCATGAGGACCAAGCCAGTTCCGACGCTCGCAGAGGTCCGCAAGTGGCCGGCCACCGTCGGCGTCCCCGACGCCGCCCGCGCGCTCGGCATCAACAAGGCCCACCTCTACGAACTGGTGAAGCGCGGCGAGGCGCCCGTCCGGGTTCTGCCCCTCGGATCCCGCCAGCGAGTCATCACGGCCTCGCTGGTCGCGGTCCTGGAAGGCGCCTAACCACAGCGGCCCCCAGCAGGACGGCAATCCCGCTGGAGGCCTCACCCGATCCCAGCAACGCCGAAGCCCCGGGCTCATTCGCTCGCCAGCGACCCAGGGCTTCAACGACAGAAACGGATAGCGCCATGATGGCACAGCCCCCCGACGCAGCAAGGGTGACCCCGGCAGCGCTCTTCGAAGAGGCCGAACTCGACCCCCGCGTCCACCTCATCTACAAGCGCTTCGGAGACGTCCTCCGCGTCGCCTACGACCCGATGCAGACCACCCGCGCGAAGGCCGAGGGCCTGCTCACCGCCTTCCACGGCCAGTACGCCGACGCCCGCGTCGCCGCCATAACCGAACTCGGCCGCACGATCATCGCCGACCTCCCGGTGGATGAGGACCCCGTCCGCATCACGACGGACGCCAACAGGCGCGTCACCGTCGTGTTCGACGACCGCCGCATCAGCCCGGACCAGCTGCTCGATCTCATGGCGAAGGCCCGCGCGTGACCGGCCGCACCATCAGCCGCCACCCCGCCACGGCTCCGGCCGGGCGGGGCGGCCCGCGCCCGTCACCCATCGCGTACTGCCGCGCGTACGCCGCCCGCGGAGCCTTCGGCCGCTACTGGGTCCTCGTCGTCGAGAACTGCCCCCTGTGCGGCCAGGGCCACACCCACGGCGGCGGCGACCAGCTGCGCCCCTCCTACGGCCACCGCGCCGCGCACTGCGCCGACGGCCGCCTCGGCGGCTACTGGCTCGAACCCGCACCGGGGGACAAGTGACCCCGCTCGACGGCGCCCTGTGGCTCGTACGCCACGGCTTCGCCGTCTTCCCCACCGACCACCCCGGGTTGGAGCAGTGCGCCGGCATCGGCCGCGGCCACAACCCCGCCACATGCGAGGACCGCGGCAAACATCCCTGCGCGGCGTTCACCCGCGCTCATACCCTCGACGAGGACCAGGTGAAGCGGACGTTCGGTGGGGAGCTGCGCAACGTCGGCGTGGCCATCGGGGCCTGTGCCCCGGGCCCGGGCGGCGCGCGGCTCCTTGTCGTCGACAGCGACCGGCCCGGAGCCATCGAGGACACCGCCGCCGCGTACGGCTACCGGCACACCGCGACCATGCGCGTCACCACCGCCAAGGGCGCCCATGACTACTACTGGGCGCCCGCCGCGCTGGAGCTCGGCAACGGGCTCGGGCAGCTGCGCGGCAAGTTCGACGGCGACGTACGCGGCAGCCGCGGCTACGTCATCGGGCCCGGCTCCGTACACGCCACCGGCGTCATCTACGAACTCGACGACCCGGAGCAGCCCCCGGTGCCCGCGCCGGCCTGGCTGCTCACCGCGCTTCAGGCACCCACGACCGCGACCGTGCCCCAGCCTCGGCCGGGTAGAGCACGCGACCGCCAGCACGACGGCTCCCTCGCGGGCCTGATCCGCACCGTACTGGGCGCCCACCCGGGCAACCGCAATTCCGCCCTCTACTGGGCGGCCAACCGAGCCTTCGAGCAGGCGCAGCGAGGCGGAACCGACGTCCGCGCGATCGCTGGCGCCCTCGTTGACGCGGCCACCCACACAGGACTCACCGAGACGGAGGCACGCACCACCATCGCCTCCGCGTACCGACGCGCCGGAGGCACCCGTTGAACGACCAGAACGACCAGGCCGCGGACATCCTCCGCAACCGCGGCATCGAAGAGCCTGCCCGCCCACCGCGGCACCGCGGGCAGCTCCGCATGGCAGAACGGTTCCTTGAGGAGCATGCCGAGGCCCTTCGCCACGTCCACGGCATCGGCTGGCACCAGTGGGACGGCGCGCGGTGGGCGGCCGACGAGCAGCGCGCCGACATTCAGGCCGCCGTCGCCACCGTCAAGACCGCGCTGCGCGAACTCGACGGCCTCGACGGAAAGGACCGTGACGAGCTGTACGCCGACGCCCGCAAGTCCGAGTCCGCCTCGGGCATCGAGGGCATGCTGAAGATCGCGGCAGCGCTGGACCCGATGTCGACAGCGTCCAAGTCGCTTGACGCCGACCCCTATCTGTTCAACACCCCCGCAGGCACCGTGAACCTCCTGACCGGCACGGTGCGCGAGAACGACCGGGACGACCTGATCACGAAGCTTGCCGGGGGAGCCCTCGACAGCGAGCCGAACACCGAATGGGAAGCCTTCCTGAAGCGCATCCTGCCCGACGAGGAAGTGCGCGCATTCGTCCAACGGCTGTGCGGCAACGCCATGCTCGGCAAAGTCACCGAGCACGTGATGCCGATCTTCACCGGCACGGGCGCCAACGGTAAAGGCACCCTGCGCGACGCCCTCATGGCCGCGTTCGGCGACTACGCCATCGAGATCGACCCAGCCATGCTCATGGAGTCCAAGCACGAGCGGCACGGCGCGTTCAAGATGCGCCTGCGCGGCGCGCGTCTGGCGTTCTGCTCCGAGACGGAGAAGGGCCGGCGGTTCTCCGAGGCCACGATGAAGCGGCTCGTCGGCGGCGACCCGATCGAGGCGAACCTAATGCACAGGAACCCGATCACCTTTGACCCATCGCACACCTTGATCATGCTTACCAACCATCTGCCCGCCGTCTCTGGCGACGACCCGGCGGTCTGGCGCCGCATCCTCGTCGTCCCGTTCGACGTCGTCATCCCCGAAGACGAGCGCGACAGCGGACTCCCCGGCCGTCTCCGAGCAGCTGCGGGCGCCGTCCTCGCCTGGGTCTATCAAGGCTGGCTCGACTACGAGCAGCAGGGGCTGAAGCCGCCCGAGGCGGTGCGCGTGCGCACGCAGGAGTACCAGGCCGCGAGCGACGCCCTCGGCAGGTTCCTCGACGAGCGGACCATCTCCACCCCGCACGGCTACGTCCGAGCACGAGAGCTCTACGGCGCCTGGTCCAAGTGGTGCCACGACACCGGCATCAAGGCCGAGGAAGTCGGCAGCGAGGTCGGCTTCGCAGCCTCAATGAAGGCCCGCGGATACGAGAAGAAGCAGCGCAACGTCGGGGCCGTCTGGCTCGGCCTTGTACTCACTGGCGACGAGGAAGGCGAAAGCCCCTGACCTGCGGAAGTGGTGGGTTGTGGTGGGTCTCCCGGTAATCGCCCATGAGCGCGCGTATGGAGAGTTTCGGAAAACCCACCACAACCCACCACTCCGAGCCCAACATCGCGAAGGAGGAGCACTGATGGCGCACCAGCGCGCACTCCGTGGCAAGCCCCCACTGCACAACCTGCACTGCCCCGCCTGCCGCGCCCGACGCAACGCAAAGCAGGTCGGCACCACCACCCTCGACCGCCGGCCACACCTCCTCGTCCAATGCACCGACAAGGCATGTGAGCTCGTCTGGGCAACACGACCACCAACGAGGCCGCAATGAGACCACACGTCGATCACCTCCGAGATCGGAGCATCGCCGCAGGTCAGCCCCAGTTTTTGGGTGATCGCCTTCCCAGCCCCGCGCCCAGCTTTCTTTTTTATCCCCCCGGGGTCAGATGCCAGCAGATGATCAAGGAATGGAGGTGTGCGGCCATGGCCAGTAGGCCGAGCGTGCCGTGTGCGGGTGGCTGCGGTCGCCTGCTGTGGAGCGGCCCCGGGTCGCTGCCCGCTGGTGAGCGCGTGTGCCGGCCGTGTCGCCGTGCGCGGACTGCAGCGGGTGCAGAGCGGGCTTGTTCGGGATGCGGGCGGCTCTTCCGCGCTACGCCGTACCCGGGCACGAGCGGGTTGCGACGGGTCTGCTCAGACGCCTGTCGCCGTATCAGCCAGGGCGCCAGCGGGCGCCGGAGCAGAGAGAGGACGCAGGATGAATAGGCAGGTTGACGACGACCTCCGGGCGAAGATTGCAGCGCTTCGGGGGGTGCGGTTGGACACGTTGATCGTCCACCTCGCGGGGCTGGCGCGGAACGCGCCTGTCGACTGGGAGATGAGGGCGTTCTGGGGTGCGCTGTGCGCGGTCGCCGAGGACGTTGACCAGGACATTTCCCGTTCAGCGCAGGGTTGAGCGGGGTCATGGCGGGTAAATTCATCACATGGTGAATTCTGGGGATGAGGCCCGGTGTGCCTCGTGCGAGCAGTGCGGCCGAGCCCTGGAGCAGCGGCGCGGACGAGGACGGCCGCGGAAGTACTGCGACCGGCGGTGCCAATCGGCGGCCGAACGGGCCCGCAACGCAGGGCGCCGGGCACTGGGCTTGATAGTTGAGCGGCAGTTGATGAGCGAGGGAGCAGGAGTGATGGAGTTCGCGAGCGAGGGCCGGACGTTCGGGGCGTTCCCCGCGGAGTGGGGTGTCCCTCCGGGGAAGCAGTTCAGCGAGGAGCGTGCGGCGTGGGTGCGTGAGCGGGTGGCCGAGTGCCAGGCGCTCGCGGCGGTGCGACGCAGGGCACAGGAGCAGGCCCGCGCGGCCGGGAGCGTGAAGCCCGCGGCGCGAATGACGCCGACACCGCAGCAGGTGCAAGTTGAGCTGCTCCGCAGGCGGTCTGTGTGATGGGGGCAGACCACGAGACTCGCTGGCGGGAGCACCTGGCGTCGTGCGATCGCTGGGTGCAGGCGCGTAGAGCCGCGGCAAGGGCTGCCGCGGATACGGCGAAGGAGGCGTGCCGCCGCTCGCGTGCGCACCCCCCGGGATTCCCTGGGGTGGGCAACGCGACTCCTGGCGCGTTGAGCGCGGCCTGGCTGGCGGGGTGGGCGCGCGGCGGTGCGGAGTTTGAGCGGAGCACGCCGCGGCCGGCCTTCAACGGCAGTCGTGACGCTGTCGCGCTCATCTTCGTGCAGGAGCACGAGGAAGGGAGCGCGGCCGCATGAGCGACACGAGCCTGACCTTCAATCTCATCGCGAAGGATCGCGCCTCGGCGGTCATGGATCGGATGAGCGATCGGTTCACCGCGGCGTCTACGGCTATTGGTACGGGCGTTGGCATGGCGCTCGGCGTGGGTGTTGCGGCCAGCCTGGACATGGAGGCCTCGAACGCGAAGCTGGCCGCGCAGCTCGGGCTCAACGAGGCCGAGGCCGAGCGTATCGGCACCGTTTCGGGAAACGTGTTCAGCAGCGGATTCGGGCAGAGCATCGGCGAGGTGAACACGGCGCTCGGCGGCATCGTGTCCGCGATGGGGGAGGTCGGTGACTTCACCGATGCCGAGTTGCAGAGCATGACCGCGGGGGCGATGACCCTTGCCGACACCTTCGAGATTGATGTGGCCGAGTCGGCGATGGCCGCCGGCCAGCTCATCAAGACCGGACTCGCCGTAAGCGGGCAGGAGGCGTTCGACATTCTCACGGCCGGGGCCAAGGCGCTGCCGCAGGCCATGCGCGCGGACCTGCCGTCGATCCTGAACGAGTACTCCACGCAGTTCCGCCGCGTCGGCCTGGACGGGCAGACCGCCATGGCGCTGCTTGCGCAGGGCGTGCAGGGTGGCGCGCGGGACATCGACCAGGTGGCCGACGCGATTGGCCAGTTCGGCGAGCTCGCCCTCGCGGGCGGGACCGCGGCGACGGACGCCTTCCGGAACATCGGCCTGAACGCCGACACGATGGCTCTGAAGATCGGGGCTGGCGGCGACTCTGCCGAGCAGGCCCTGCAGATGACCCTGGACGCGCTGCGTGGCACCAAGGATGAGCAGATCAAGCTCAATGCGGCCACGGCGCTGTTCGGGGATCCGGGCACGGTCATGGGCGACGCGCTGTTCGCCCTGGACCCGGCCGGCGCCGCGGCTGCAACGGGCCTGGACAAGGCTGCGGGGTCGACTCAGGGGCTGGTCGACAAGACGTCGGGCACCGCTGCGGCGAAGCTCCAGGAGTTCAAGAACAAGGCGCTTACCCATCTTGCTGAAGTCGGTGGGGGATTCGCCAAGTTCGCCATGGACAATCAGGGCATCGTCGTGCCCCTCGCCTACGCGCTGACGGGCCTGGCCGGGGTCGTGATGGCGGTGTCGGCGGCGCAGAAGGTGTACGCCGCGTACACGGCGATCTCGACGGCCGCGACGAACATCCAGAAATCGGCGACGTACAAGGCGATCGCCGGGTGGATGCGGATGATGGCTGTCGGGTTGATGGCGTACATCCGGATTGCCGCTGGCGCGGTCGCGTCCGCGGCGATGACTGCCGCGGCGTGGGTGGGCAGCGCTCTCGTGTCCATCGGGACGTGGATCGCGGCTGTGGTCCGGGCCAGCCTGACCGCGGTGGCGCAGTTCGCGATGATGGCTGCCCGGGCGATTGTGTGGGCGGCGACGATGGCTGCTCAGTGGCTGATTGCGATGGGTCCGATCGGCTGGATCATCATGGCTGTGGTCGCGCTGGTTGTCCTGGTGATTGCGTACTGGGACGAGATCAAGGCGTGGACGCTGGCCGCGTGGGACTGGGTCTGGAACAAGATCAAGCAGGTGGCGGACTTTATCCTGCAGCTGTTCTTGAACTTCACCCTCGTCGGGCTGATCATCAAGCACTGGGACACGATCCGCACGAAGACGGCCGAGATCTGGGACGGCATCGTCGACTGGGTCAAGGGCATCCCCGGGAAGATCTACAACGCGTTCCTGAACTTCACCCCGATCGGTCTCATGATCAAGCACTGGGACTCGATCAAGCGATGGGTCATCATCAAGGCCATCGAGATGGTCGCCTGGCTCCGCGGCCTGCCCGGCCGCATCGGCAACGCCATCGGCAACCTCGGCAGACTCCTCGTCAACAAGGGCCGCGACCTGGTCACCGGCTTGTGGAACGGCATCAAGTCCATGGGCGCCTGGCTCAAGTCCACCCTGATCGGCTGGGCGAAGAACCTGATTCCCGGGCCGATCGCCGAAGCGCTCGGCATCTCCTCGCCGTCGAAGTACATGGCGAAGCACATCGGCCGCTGGATCCCTGCCGGTGTGGTCCTCGGTATCGAGTCCGGGCAGGCCGACGTCGACCGCAGCATGGCAAACCTGGTCCAGGCCCCGGGCGCGGGCGCGTCGATGCTCGCCGGGCAGCAGCTCGCCGGCGGCGGGATGAGCCCGAGCGTGAGGCCGACGTTCACGCCCTCGGTGGTGCGGGTCGTCCTCGACACCAACGGTGCCGACGGCGAGATGACGAAGCTCCTCCGGAAAATCGTCCGCGTCCAGGGCCGCGGCAACGTGCAGACCGCATTCGGACAGTAGAGACGGCATCGGTCCCCTCCTCACCGATGCGCCGAGGCGCCTGGCTCCCCTCGCCCCGAGGAGCCGGGCGCCATTGCGTTGACGCTGCGAAGACGAGTACGCCCCCGTGCGGTGAACCCGCAGCGGGGGCGTACTGCTGCTACTTGCGGCCTGGGAAGTCCGCGTCGTCCTCGGCAGTGGGCAGCTGCTTGTGCCCCTCGCTCCAGTGGTTCACCCAGCCGCAGCCCGGACAGGCGTACCGGCCGTCAATGCCGTGGACCTCGGTGCCGCACTGCGTGCAGTCAGTGCGCGTGATCTCCGATCCGGTGCCCTCCGAGTTGAGCGCCGGCTCCGGTAGCCGTCCAGTCATGGGCAGACCCTATCGTCGTCGGACCGGGAGCTGTGCCGCTGGACCACCCGCATTGCTGGGAGCACCACCAACGGCCGCTGCTGTCTTGGATGGCCCCTGCACCGCACCTCTGGCAGTTCATGCCTACCTCCAGTGTGAGACTGGAGAAAGCCGTACCCAGACGGGCCAGCGGGTAGGCCCGGGGCCTGCCTCCCTGCCTCCCTGTACGCCCATCTGCACAGATCAGAGCAGGGATTGGGGTACAGGGAGGCGGTGAGGGAGAACTCCCTACCTCCCCGCGGCCTCCCTCGGCTCGTCGTCGCGAGCGGCGAGCGCATCGAGGACCCGCCGGCGGTCGACGACCATCTGCCCGTCGGACTTGTGCGGCGCAGCGTCGGCCGCCTCCAACACCTGCCGCAGGTCGGTGAACTTCCACTCCCGGTACTCGCCAGGGTTGCGCTCGGCGAGCAGCTGCAGCACCTCCTGCGTGCGCAGCCGCGGCGTGTCCCCGAGGACGCTGGCGATGTCGGCGAGCGCGTCGACCTGCTCCACAACGGTCAGCCTGGCCAGCGTCGTGACGCCGGCGCGGCGGGCCTTCGCCCGCTCGGCGAGCTCCACAGCCTGCTCGTCGTCGATGTAGTGCGTGCGGATCGTGATGGACGACTGCCCGGGGGCGAGCTTCACTCCGTCACCGGCGACGACCACGGTGCCCTTGTCGAGGCCCTGGCGCAGCTTGTGCGGGGCCGCGCCGCCGTCGACGGCCTTGTCCCCGAGGGCCATCTTGGCCTGCGCCTCGGTACCCAGCACCAGGGCCGCACGGATGTGGGCGCCCTCGCGGACGAGCTTGGGCAGGTTCTGATCGGTCGGGTCCTGCGTGCCCTGCCACAGCGTGACGTTGACGGCCCGGCCCTGGTTGTGAATCTTCCTCGCGGCCATGAAATAGCGGCTCGTCGCCTTCGTGCCGCCGTACGGGCGCCCGTCCTCGCCCTTCACCGGGCACATGAACGCCACCTGCGCCTCGTCGACGAGGAGCACCAGCGGGTCAAACTGGGTGCCGGGCGGGGCGAGGAGGCGCCGCTCCATCTCGCGTACGCCTTCCTCGGCCATCTCCGTCACGGCCACCACGTGGTCGTCTGTCGGGCCCTGGATGAGCACCGTGGCAAGCCCGTCGAACATGGCCCAGTCGCCGACGCCCTTCAGGTCGCCGATACGGAACTCCACGGTCTTGTCGAGCGCCAGCCACAGGGCCAGGGCGCGCAGCGAGGCGGTCTTGCCCTGGTTGGACAGGCCCGTGATGAGCATGTGCCGCTGGTAGAGGCTGATGGCCGCCGCGTCGCCGCGCAGGTCCTGGCCCCATGGGGCGCGGCCGGCCTTGTAGTCGGCCGTGGCGTCCGCGTCGAGGACGAGCGGCGACGGGCCGATCGGCTCGTCCAGGGCGCCGCTGTCGGCGATCCACAACCTGACCGTGCGCGCGGCCTCGGGGATCGTGATGAACACCTCGTGCTCGTGCCGGTTCAGGTTCTCGGCCAGCTTCCGCCGACGGCCCTGCACCTCCTCGGTCGACACACCCGAGGGCAGGGTGACGTCGACCTCGACACCACACCCGGCGATAACGATCGGCGACAGCATGGCCGCGCCCGCGTCGCCCATCTCCTTGATGGCATTCCTCAGTGCCGCGACACCGAGGTCACGCATGGCCGTGACCACGATGGACGGGGTGATGGGCCCGCCGCCGTTGCTGCGCTGAGCCACGGGCAGCGCCCACTGCGGTGCGGTGTGCTGGTGCCGTCCGACGGCCCACAGGCCAAGCAGGGCCAGCCACGGGCCGACAGCGACGAGCGGGCCCCACACGACACTGGCGATGACGACGAGCCAGTGAATCAGCTCGATGACGGTCATCATCGGGACGGCGACGTCGGCCACGTCGCCGCTGTGGATGGCCATGGCGCCGCCGAGGAGTACCAGGCAGCCAGCTGTGGCCGCGGTGCCCATGGCGGCGCTCTTGGCGAGCTTCTGCGGGGCCATGATGAGGTCCATGCGCCGCTGGTGCCGGGCCGCACGGAACTGCCGTCCGCGCTCATCCCAGTCCGCGGCGAGCTCCATGTTCCCGGCGGCCTCGGCGGCGCGCATCAGCCGCTCGTAGCGGGCCGCTGTACGGCCGTCCCACGCCCGGCGGGTGACGATGCGGGTGCCGCCGAGCAGGTACATGCTGTGGCGCACGGCCACACGGCCGGCAGTACGGGTGCGGTCGTGAGTGGCGACGACGCGCACCCTGCGGCCGGCCCTGCGCCACGCCGTCGGGCTCGGCTGCGGCGGCTGCTTGAACAGTTCGACAACGGTCATGATGGGGTTCCTGTCTCCCTCGTGGGACGGGAGCGGGGCGGCCGGTTTCCTTGGTCGGTACGGCCGCCCCGCGGCTAGCTACTTGGCCTTCTTTGCCTGCTCGCGCTTGCGGGCCTGCTCGAGGATCTGGTTGATGCGGGCCTGCTGTCGGGTGGTGAAGCGCCCGCGGATCGCGGCCCGCATGCTGATCCCGAGGATCCGGGCCAGCTCCGTGTGATTGATGTCGTCCTTGTCGGTGATCCGCATGTCACTTCCGCCCCTTCTGCATGTCGACCCACACCGACCGGAGCACCAGCACGCAGACCGTCAGCGCCACCGCGGAGATGGCCACCGCGACGGCCGAGACGGCCACGGTGAGGAGGAACACGGAGCCGCCCACACCGATGCCGACCCACGCCGCCGGGCTCACCGAAGCCCGCTGTACGGGCGCCGGCGGGGCGGGCTGCTGCTGGGTGAGCTGCTGCGCCTTCAGCACCGCGGCGATGAGCGCCAGCTGCTCGCTGTTGTGGGCCGCGTCGACCGCCTCGCGGGCGGCCTTCTCAAGCTCGCTCATGACCGGGCACCCCCGACCACTTCGCGGCGCAGCTCGGTCGCCTCGCGGCGCGACAATCCGAACGTGTCGCGCAACTGCTCGATGGTCACCCCTCGGCCGCCCGAGGTGACCACCTGGCGGTGCATCCTGCGGGCCTCACGGCGCAGATCAGCCGGGGTACGGGTCACCACCTCGGTGACCACCTCCCGGGGCGTCTCAGCCGGTACGGCAGCGGTCATCTTGGTGGCCATGGCGGCCGGGTCCATGTGGTCCCACACGGGGGCGGCTGCGGGCAGTTCGATGACCGGGGCAGTGACCACCGGCAGCGGCTCAACGTCGGCCCGCTCGATGGTCACGGACGCGGACACCGGGGCCTGCTCGACATGACCGGCCAGGCGCTCGTGCACCTGCCGCATGACCGCAGCGAAGGCGAGCAGCGCAGCCACGGGCGGCACCGCCGCCACGGTGTACTCCATCGGCTGCGCCCCAGCGCCGACACCGAGAACGTTCAGCGCGATCGAGCCGAGCGATCCGACCGCGGCGAGCAGGTAGGCGAACCAGTCGAACCGGCCGCGCAGAGCGGCCCGCAGGATCAGCAGCTCGCCGACCACGATGAACGCGTCGACCGTGCCCGGCCACGCCCAAGCGCGGGCGCCGTCCAGCCCGTTGGCGGCGGCAATGTCGGCGAGATGGCTGTACGAGAGCCAGAACGCCGTGCCGGTCAGTGCCACGGTCACGACCGCGGCGCCGGCCGCCAGGCCCTGGACGGGATTGATGCGCTTCACCGGGCACCTCCTTCGGTGGTCAACTCGATGACGGTGAGTGCGGCGCGCATGGTGGCCTCCAGGTCGCCGACGCGTGCGGCGTATTCGCGCACGTAGTTGCCGTTCGGCTGCTGGGTGAGCGCGTCGGTGATGAGGCGTTGGAGCAGGGCGAGGGCGTCACGCTCGTTCATCGGCTCTCACTCCCACCGGTGCCCAGGGCCGCCAGTTGGCGTGCGAGGTGCCGCAGCTGCGCGGCCGACTCGACGAGACCGGCGGCAAGCTCGTCCAGCTCGCCCGGCGTCATGGTGCGCGCGATGTGGACCGTCTCGACGAGGAGGCCGGTCTGGCCGCCGCCGCTGCCGTGCGGGTTCTGGGCCAGCATCGCGACGAACAGCGGCGCCTCGGCCGGGCCGACGAGGTGTTCGGGCCCGCGGTGGCTGAGGTCGACGTAGTACTCGCGCGGACTGTCGGTGTGGCCGACGCACCAGGCGGGTTCGGGGATCGTGACGTCGCCGCGGTCGATGGTCGGCACCGTGACGGTGCGGGGCGCGGTCACTGCGTCACCCCCTGAGCGATCTGCCGCAGGATCGCCGCGTACTGGCTGCGGGTCTGCCGTTCGCGGACCGAGGGCAGCGTGGCGAGCAGCTCCTCCTCGGCGGCCTCCGCGGCCGGAGTGGGGCCGTGCAGCTCCTCGGCGAGCACGAGGGCCTGGGCGCGGCGGAGTGCCTCGCTCATGACCGCGCGGGGCCGGCGCCTGTCGAGCTTGTCGGCGAGCTGGAGCAGTGCGGCGGCGAGCGGGGCGGCCGCGGGCCACGTCTGGCCGAACGCGTTGCGGTGGTCGTCGTCGTGTCCGGCGGCCAGGATGCAGGGGATGCGGTTGATGCCGATCGCGGGCCCGTTCTCCCAGCCGGGGCGACGGGCGCCACACAGTTGGGCGGGCGGTACGGTCTTGCTCATGGTCTGGACTCCTTGATCGGAAGGGTTCGGATCAAGGCGCCGTTCGGTGGGTGGAATCACCGGGCGGCGCCGCCGTCTCACACACGTCTCACAAACTCGGCGTGTGTGGTCGGGCTGGGAGCCTCTGACCTGGTGTTTTGAGCTTCTCTACGGACCGTGTGGACATGATGAACGCCCCGTAAGCTGGGGAGCATGGCCTATGAGATTCCGGTGACGCAAGCACGGGCGGAGCTCGCCGAGCTGATCAACCGCGTGGTGTACGGCGGGGAGCGCGTGGTCGTCACCCGCCACGGAAAGCCGCTCGTGGCCCTGGTGTCCGCCGCTGACCTGGAACGACTCGAGGGCCTTGCGGACCTCGAAGGCGCTGAGCACCCGGCCGGCGAGCAGGCGGCCACCACCGTGTCGAGGCTGCGCCCGCACTCCCAGCCGTCCGCTCCGGGCGAACGGGGCCGCTTCGGCATCGCGGCGGAGCACCGGCCACCGGGCGGGAGCGCCTGAGGGGAGCGGCGCCCGACGCGTGCGGCACATGAAAGGGCGCGGCACATGAAAGGGCGCGGCACATGAAAAGACCGCGCGCCCCCGTCCGCTACAGCGGGGACGCGCGGCCGTTCGGGGCCAGGGCCCGTCGTCCGGATGAGCCCGGAAGGCAGGCCCTGGTACGGCGGGTCGTCAGGCGGCCGGGGCGGGCTCCGGATCGCGGTGCCCCTCGACCTCGCTGCGTACGTCGGCCCCGCGGTGTCCGTCGACCCTGCGACGGCCGCCGATCAGCACCGCCGCCACGCCCAGGACCACCCACAGGGACAGGACGAGCGCGGGCCGGCCGGCCCCGCTCCCGTCGAAGTACGCCACCGAACGCAGCAGTGAGCCGCTCGCGCCGGCCGACAGCCACTGACCGATCGGCCCGGCGGGTTCCGGCAGCAGTTCCGGCGCGCTCGACACGCCGGAGAACGGGTTGCCGATCAGGACGATCACCAGCGCACCCAGCCCGATCCCGGCCTGGCCGATCAGTGTCGCGAGCCCCGCGACGGCGGCGCCGACGGCCAGCACCGTCAGGCCGAGGACCCCGGCCTCGGCCCACCAGTCGCCGGTCAGTATGCCGAGCCAGCTGTGCGCGACGGCGGCCGCGGTGATGCCCACCAGGACGGCCGTGCCCACCAGAGCGATCACGGCCCGCGCCCCGCGCAGCCCCAGGAGCGTCACCAGTGCGCCCGCTGCCAGCCCGGCCAGGCTCAGCGGCAGGATGCTCGACGCCAGCCCGCCGCCCCGGGGGTCGCCCGACGGGGCCGGGACGATGTCCTCGATCTGCGGCTCCGTGCCCGCGGGCGCGCCCGCCGCGACGGACTCCTTGAGCAGCTGGGCCACGACCGGGCTCGCGGCGGAGGCCGTCAGCACCTTCGGTCCCTGGGGGGTCACCACCATCGCGCCGTATACGACGTGATCCTCGATGGCGTCCCGGGCGGAGGCCTCGTCGGCGTAGCGGTGGACTTCGAAGGCCCCCTCCCGCTGTGCGAAGCGCTGCTCCAGCTGTGCTGTCGCGGCGTCAGGGCCCGCCACGCCGACCGGCAGGTCGCGCGGGGCGAGGCGCGCCGCGGGCCAGGCGAACGCCCAGAGCGCGAGCGCGACGACGAGCGGGACGAGGACGATCACCGCGATCATGCGGCGCGTCGGTGCAGCGGTCGGTGCGGCGGACATGGTGCTCCTTGGTCCGGACATTCCGGGGATGGGTCGAATCCGGGACTGAGTAAAGAGAATGATCGTTCGTTTTCTTCGTCTGGGACACTGTCCTGCCGCGACTGCCGCTTGTCAAGAAAGAATGTTCGTTTTACTTTTGCGACATGGCACGCGTATCCCAGGAACACCTCGACGCCCGCCGCCGCCAGATCCTCGACGGCGCCGCACGCTGCTTCGCCCGCGACGGCTTCCACGCCACGTCGATGCAGGACATCCTCGGCGAGATCGGTCTCTCGGCCGGGGCGGTCTACCGGTACTTCAGCGGCAAGGAGGAGCTCATCTCCGCCATCGCGGAGCAGACGTTCTCCGGGGTCCGCGCCGCTTTCGAGGAAGCCGCGCGCACCACACCGCCGCCGACCCCCGATGTGCTGCTCGGCCGCGTGCTGCGCACGTTCCTGGACGAGGAGGTGCCCGGAGGTGACCGGCAGGCCTTCGCCCGGCTCATCGTCCAGGTCTGGACCGAGACGCTCCGCAACGAACGGCTCGCCGCCGTCCTCCACGACGGCTACAACGGGATGCGACGCGCCTGGGCCGACGTCGTCGACGCCTACCGGGACAACGGAATTCTGGACTCCGACGTGCCGGCCGACCATGTCGCCCGGACGATGATCGCCACCGCGATGGGCTTCATCGCGCAGCAGGCGCTGATCGGCGATGTGCGCGTGGAGGTTCTCGAGGACGGCCTGGGTGCGCTGATGTCCATGCAGGTGTCGAAGATCAGTTAACGCGCCGGAAAAACTTCCGCCCTAACGTTCAAACGTCGGTCACGCGGTCCACGCATCGCGGTCAACGCCCTGTTGGCATGGGCCGGCGTCGCGCTGGCCCGAACTGGCCCTCGCCGGACGACTTGTGAGGTGGAAGCGTGCAACTGACCCCGCACGAGCAGGAACGACTGCTCATTCATGTCGCCGCGGACGTGGCCGAGAAGCGCAGGGCCCGCGGGGTGAAGCTCAACCACCCCGAGGCGATCGCCCTCATCACCTCGCACATTCTGGAGGGCGCCCGCGACGGGCGTACGGTCGCCGAGCTCATGGCCTCCGGGCGCAAGGTGCTCACCCGCGACGACGTCATGGCCGGCATCCCCGAGATGATCCACGACGTGCAGGTCGAGGCCACGTTCCCGGACGGCACCAAGCTCGTCACCGTCCACGACCCGATCGTCTGACGGGGGAACACCGCCATGATTCCTGGAGAGTTCCTCTACGCCGACGAGCCCGTCGTGCTGAACGAGGGCCGCGAGGTCACGCGTCTGACCGTGCTCAACGCCGCCGACCGGCCCGTCCAGGTCGGCTCCCACTACCACTTCGCCGAGGCCAACCCCGGCCTCGACTTCGACCGCGCCGCCGCACGCGGACTCCGGCTGAACGTCGCGGCCGGCACCGCCGTGCGCTTCGAGCCCGGCATCCCCGTCGACGTCGAACTCGTACCCCTGGCCGGTCGCCGGGTCGTCCCGGGGCTGCGCGGAGAGACCGGAGGCCCGCTCGATGGCTGAGCTGACACGTGCCGTGTACGCGGACCTCTTCGGGCCCACGGCCGGCGACCGGATCCGGCTCGCCGACACCGGGCTGCTCGTCGAGATCGAGGAGGACCGCTCCGGCGGGCCGGGACGCGCGGGCGACGAGGCGGTGTTCGGCGGCGGCAAGGTGATCCGCGAGTCGATGGGCCAGTCCCGTACGACCAGGGCCGAGGGCGCCCCGGACACCGTCATCACCGGCGCGGTGATCCTGGACCACTGGGGCATCGTCAAGGCCGACATCGGCATTCGCGACGGCCGCATCACCGGCATCGGCAAGGCGGGCAACCCCGACACCATGGACGGGGTCCACCCGGAGCTGGTGATCGGTCCCGAGACCGAAGTCGTCGCGGGGAACGGGAAGATCGTCACCGCGGGCGCCATCGACGCCCATGTCCACTTCATTTCGCCGACCGTCGTCGACCAGGCGCTGTCGTCCGGCATCACCACGCTCGTCGGCGGCGGTACCGGTCCCGCCGAGGGCACCAAGGCCACCACGATCACGCCGGGTTCCTGGCACCTCGCCCGGATGTTCGAGGCGCTGGAGCACTACCCCGTCAACATCGGGCTGCTCGGCAAGGGCAACACCATGTCGCGTGAGGCGATGCAAGCCCAGCTGCGGGGCGGTGCCATCGGGTTCAAGATCCACGAGGACTGGGGGGCCACGCCGGCAGTCATCGACGCGTGCCTCGGCGTGTGCGAGGAGACCGGCGCGCAACTCGCCGTCCACACCGACACCCTGAACGAAGCGGGGTTCGTCGGCGACACCCTCGCCGCGATCGCCGGGCGAACGATCCACGCGTACCACACGGAGGGTGCGGGAGGCGGGCACGCGCCGGACATCATCACCGTCGTCTCGGAGCCGTACGTGCTGCCGAGCTCCACCAATCCCACCCGACCGCACACCGTCAACACCATCGAGGAACACCTCGACATGCTGATGGTCTGCCACCACCTCAACCCGGCGGTCCCCGAGGACCTGGCCTTCGCCGAGTCGAGGATCCGGCCGTCGACCATCGCGGCGGAGGACGTGCTGCACGACCTCGGGGCGATCTCGATCATCTCCTCGGACTCCCAGGCCATGGGGCGCGTGGGGGAGGTGATCCTGCGGACCTGGCAGACCGCCCATGTGATGAAGCAGCGACGGGGCGCGCTTCCGGGTGACGGGCGCGCCGACAACCTGCGGGCCCGTCGCTATGTCGCTAAATACACCATCAACCCGGCCGTCGCGCAGGGCATGGACCACGAGATCGGCTCCGTCGAACCGGGCAAGCTCGCCGACCTGGTGCTGTGGGAACCGGCGTTCTTCGGCGTCAAGCCGCAGCTCGTCATCAAGGGCGGCCAGATCGCCTACGCGCAGATGGGCGACGCCAACGCCTCCATCCCCACGCCCCAGCCGGTCATGCCCCGCCCGATGTTCGGCGCCATCGGCCGGGCCCCCGCCACGAACTCGGTCAACTTCGCGACGGCCCAGGCGATCGACGCCGGCCTGCCCGACCGCCTGGCCCTCGGCAAGCGCTTCGCCCCGATCCGCAGCACCCGCGGCGTGACGAAGTCGGACATGCGGGAGAACGACGCCCTGCCGCGCGTCGAGGTCGACGCGGACACCTTCACGGTGACGATCGACGGCGAAGCCGTCGAATCGGCCCCGGCGGAGGAACTCCCCATGGCTCAGCGCTACTTCCTCTTCTGACGATGACCACGACCACGCACACGCAGGGCCCCGAACCGGCGCCGCCGGCAGGAGCCTGGGAGCCACCGGCCGCCGTGCCCGTCTCGCCCGGCGACGTCGGGGCGTCCCCGGCGCCGGGTTGCGTCGCCGGTCGGCCTGCCGACGCCGCGGACGTCAGCCCTGCCGAGGCCGCGTGCGCGCGGGGGAGCGCCCTGGAGCTGCCTGGCTCGCGCGGCCGGCACGAATCGGCTCCGGTGGCCGCCCGGCCCGGGAGCGCCGGGACGCCTGGCGTCGCCGTGGACGTCAGTGCTGCCGAGCCCGGGCTCGCGCGAGGAAGTGTCCTGGAGGCGTCCGGCTCCGCCGGGGCGTCAGGGCCGCCCGGGGTGCAGGTCGACGGGACCTCCGTGTTCGGAGCGCCGGTTTGCGCCGAGGCGCCGACCGCCGGCGTGGACGGTGGGGCTGCTGAGCCCGCGTTGTCGCGGCAGACCGTCCCGGGGGCGTCCGGCTCCGCCGGCGCGATCCGCACCGCCCCGGCGGCGGCCACGGGCGCCCGACCCGGGGGGCCGGGGGCGCGGGCCGCGTTGCTGGTGCTGGCCGACGGGCGGTTTCCCGCCGGGGGGCATGCGCATTCCGGTGGGGCCGAAGCGGCCGTGAAAGCGGGACGGATCCGGGATGCCGGGGGGCTTGCCGAGTTCTGCCGGGGGCGGCTCCACACCGCGGGGCTGACCGGCGCCGCGCTGGCCGCCGCGGCGGCACTGGGGGTCGACCCCGTCGAGCTGGACGCGGCCGCGGACGCCCGCACGCCCTCACCCGCGCTGCGCGCCACGGCCCGCAGGCTCGGCAGGCAGCTGATGCGGGCGGCCCGGGCCGCCTGGCCGTCCGACGAACTCGACGCGCTGGCAAGGGCGTTCCCCAAGGGCGCCCATCAGCCCGTCGTGCTCGGGCTCGCCGCACGGGCCGCGGGACTGGGCCCCGAGGACGCCGCGCACTGCGTCGCGTACGAGACGGTCGGCGGACCGGCCACCGCCGTGGTGCGCCTGCTCGGTCTGGACCCCTTCGAGGCCACCGCCGTCCTCGCCCGCCTCGCCCCCGACATGGACCAGGTCGCCCTGCGCGCAGCCGACGCGGCCCGGCATGCCGCAGAGTTCGGCATCGACGCCCTGCCCGCCGCATCGGCGCCGCTGCTCGACATCACCGCCGAGCAGCACGCCGCCTGGCCCGTACGCCTCTTCGCCTCGTAAGACCCCAGGAGCCGCACCATGCATCTCGACCACAGCCACGACACCGGCACGGCGGCCGGCGCCGGCGCCGTACGGCCCGACGGCGCCCGACGCGCGCTGCGCATCGGCCTCGGCGGCCCCGTCGGGTCCGGGAAGACCGCGACCGTCGCCGCGCTCTGCCGCGCCCTGCGCGACCAGCTGTCCATCGCCGTCGTGACCAACGACATCTACACCCGCGAGGACGCAGAGTTCCTGCTCCGCAACGCCGTCCTGCCGCCCGAGCGCATCCAGGCCGTCGAGACCGGCGCCTGCCCGCACACCGCGATCCGTGACGACATCTCCGCCAACCTCGAAGCCGTCGAGGACCTGGAGGACACGGTCGGACCGCTCGATCTGATCCTCGTCGAGTCGGGCGGCGACAACCTCACCGCCACGTTCTCCAGGGGCCTCGTCGACGCGCAGATCTTCGTCATCGACGTGGCGGGCGGTGACGACATCCCCCGCAAGGGAGGCCCCGGCGTCACCACCGCCGACCTTCTCGTCGTCAACAAGACCGACCTCGCCCCCTACGTCGGCTCCGACCTGGAGCGCATGGCCCGCGACGCCAAGGAACAACGCGGCGAACTCCCCGTCGCCTTCACGTCCCTCACCGGCGAGAACGGCGTCGGTCCCGTCGCCGACTGGGTGCGCGCACAGCTCGCCGCCTGGGCCGCCGCCGAGTGAGCGTCCAGGCCACGGCCCGCCTCGTCGCCACGCGCGACGGCGGCCTGCCCGTGCTGGAGAGCGCCGGACCCCTGGCGCTGCGCCGGACCAGGGCCGCCGGACCGTACACCCGCGTCACCGTCGTCGGTGCCATGAGCGCACCCCTCGGCGGCGACCGGCTCGCCATCGAGGCGGACGTCCGCGACGGCTCCAGGCTCCACATCGACTCCGCCGCCGCGACCGTCGCCCTGCCCGGGCGCACCCCGGGACAGGCGGCGTACGACATCGCCCTGACCGTGGGGGAGGGAGCCGAGCTGCGCTGGCTGCCCGAACAGCTCATCTCGGCCCGCGGCAGCGAACTGCGCATGCGCACCCGCGTCGAACTCGCCGCCACGGCACGGCTGGTGCTGCGCGAGGAACAGATCCTCGGCCGGTACGGGGAGGACACCGGCAGCCTCACCACGCGCCTCACCGTCCGTCGCGCCGGCCGCCCCCTGCTCGACCAGGAACTGGCCTACGGCCCCTGCGCACCCGGCGGCTGGGACGGCGGAGCCGTACTCGGCGGACACCGAGCGGTGGGTCAGCTCCTCGTCGTCGACCCGGAGTTCGAGGGGAAACCGGTCAAACCTCGGCAGCTCGGCGAAACGGCGGTCCTCACCCCGCTCGCCGGCCCCGCCGTCCTGATCACCGCCGTCGCGCCGGACGCGCGCGCCCTGCGCCGGCTGCTCGACCCCGACGCGGCCCTGGCCGCCTGACCCACGGGCTCGGAACGCGCCAAGGCGACACGACGCCGCCGGACGACCACGCACCGATTTTCACGCACACAGGGTGTCGCCGTCAGGCGACCGGATTACTGACCCGCCTCCCGCGGTCAGCGGCGCAGCCGCGGGAACTTCCGGGACCGCGACGGCGCGGCGGCCTGCGCCGCCTTCACCTTGGCCGCGTACTCATCCACGTACTCCTGCCCGGACAGTGCGAGGATCTCGTACATGATCTCGTCGGTCACCGCCCGCAGCACGGCCTTCTCGTTCTCCATCCCCGCGTAACGCGAGAAGTCCAGCGGCTCCCCGAAGCGGATCGTCACCCGCTTGATCTTCGGTACGACCTGCCCCGGCGGCTGGATCTCGAACGTCCCGACCATCGCACACGGCACCACCGGCACCTGCGCCTTGATGGCCATCACCGCGACCCCGACCTTCCCCTTGTAGAGCCGCCCGTCGTGCGAGCGCGTGCCCTCGGGATAGATCCCGAGCAACTCGCCCTTCCCGAGCACCCCGAGCCCCTCGCGGATGGCGGCCTGCCCGGCGTCCTTCCCCGACCGGTCGACCGGGATCTGCCCGGCGCTGCGGAAGAACGCGGCGGTCAGACGGCCCTTGAGCCCGGGTCCCGTGAAGTACTCCGCCTTGGCGAGGAACGTGATCCGGCGCTTGATGATCGCCGGCATGAGGAAGTGGTCGGAGAACGACAGATGGTTCCCCGCAACGATCGCGGCCCCGTCCGCCGGAATGTGCTCGAGCCCCTCGATCCGGGGCCGGAACAGCAGCCGCAGCAGCGGCCCCAGAACGACGTATTTGAGCACGTAGTAGAACACGGTGTCTCTCCCAACTCTGCCGAATCGGCTCCGGGGCTGCGTTCTGCCAGGTCACGGTGCGAATCTGCCAAGTCAGTCGATCTGCATGTCTGCTCGACTGCCGTCGGGTCTGATCGGACTCATGCTGACTCCTTGCTGACTTATGTGACAGCCTTTCAGGTGCTGACTTTGTGGCGTGACGCACCCTGCGTGCTGTGGTGATCGATCGTAGCCCGATCAGTTGTGGCCTTGCGGTGCCAGGGCAGGCCGGACATTCGGCAGCGCGGGTCCGGCCGGCTCGCCGGCGCGTGGGTGTGTCCGGCCGTCGGCTCTGTCGCGGCCCCTGAGCACGTCAGTCGGCCAGGGCTCTGTCAGTTCCGTGTCATCGGCGAAGTCCGGCGGATCGTCCGGCAAGGAGAAGCCCGGCCAAGGCGACGCCCATCCAGGCGGTGAGGTACGCGAACGCGGCCGTCGGGGAGACGGCGGAGTGGTGAGCGGTCTCGACCGTGCCGATGGCGACGCAGGTCCGAGGTCCGCAGGATCAGGAGCGCGACGGCGATGTCACCGACCTCGAACGCGGCGACCGCGCCCATCAGCTTGCCCAGGTTCCCGGTCGGCACGGGCTCGATGCGGATCTTCAACGGCGTCTTGTCACGGCTGGTCGGCCGCGGGGTCCTGCGGATCGCGTAGATGATCGCTGCGGTCGCGACCAGGCCGGGGATCACGACCGCGCGGAGGAGGCCGACCTGCCACACCGCTGTCGCCCCCGCGTTCGCTGCGCCGAGGACGGCGGTCGTGGCGTAGCCACCCACCGCCACCTTCCGGCGCCGGGCCGGATCGTCGGCCGGCACCCCACCACGGAAGCGAGCCGCACCAGCCAGGGCGTCCGGCACGCCCTCGATCGCTCCGGGAGCCCGCGGCCGGGGGGCGCCGGGAGTGCTGGTCAGCAGGCTCCGCAGCAAGGCCGTGGAAATTTCATGACCGACATCGGCGAAGAAGCCGGCGGAGCCGATACCGCGGACGCCCGGCGTTACCGGTCGTCGTCGCGGTGGTGCAATGGGGCGGCCGGTGGCCACTCGCGAGCCTGAAGGGCTCGCGGGGGCGGCCACCGGCCGTCGGATGTACAGCGCCGTTACACCATGGGGTCGATGTCCCCGCTGCCCATGCCCTTCTCCAGGCCGCTCTGCTGCTTGAGTTGGCGGGCCTTTTCCTTCAGTCGCTTACGCTCCTGCGGATCGGTGGCACGCTCAGCGGCCTGCTCCATCTCCTGCACCTTCTGGCGCAACTGCTGGGCACGATCGCCGGACTCGCCTGAAACGCTCATGATCACTCCTTTGTGTCATTCGAGCGGGCCACACCAGCGAACCAGGACCCTCGCGGACCTGCACCTCGGACGGCTACGCACCGTGAGTCCCCCACAGGCCGGTGGCCAGTCCCTACGCCGCGAGGGCAGTCCGGGAGCCGGCTCGATCGGCGACAACATCATCGAGACCGGCACCGGGTCCTGCCGCCTCGTCGGCGCCACAGCCAGGGCCCGAGCGCCGGGCGACCTCAGCCGGCAGGTGACCCACCGGCCGAATCGGCGACCTGGCTCTCACCCATGTCATCAAGGGGTGGCCCTGGCACCGTTGAGGCCTGCAAGCGGATCGAGGCGATCGCCTCGACGAGCCGGTCACGGAGCAATTGGCAGACGCCGGGCTCCGCCTCCGCCGCGGCGGAGCCCGGCCGTTGCGCACCGCTCATGCTCAGGTGAGCCGACCCATGACGGCCAGCACCACAGCGGCAGCAACCGTCGCCGTTGAGCACATGACCATCACGTCCCGGCCGCACCTGCCTTCGCGGCCGACGACGCTGTCCAGGGCGTCCCGCCCGGACGACTTGAGCCAGTAGGCCGCGAGCAGGGCCGCATACGGCACGGCATCGTCATCACGAGGTTCCATACCGTCCTCTAACGTGCGATCAAGAGCAACGACAACAGCACGGCCGCTGTATTCACCCTCTCGGCCCAACGGCCGGCCATCGCCGGCCATGCTCGGCCGGTGCGCCTCGGCGGCGTGCGTCAGCCGAAGCGGCCGGAGATGTAGTCCTCGGTGCGCTGGTCGGACGGGTTGCTGAAGAGATTGCCCGTCTCGTCGTACTCGACCAGACGGCCGTGCCGCACACCGTTCGCGTCGACGTCGGCGGTGAAGAAGGCGGTGCGCTCCGAGACCCGCGCCGCCTGCTGCATGTTGTGTGTGACGACGATGATCGTGAACGCCTGCGCCAGATGCTCCATGAGGTCCTCGATCTTGGCGGTGGCGATTGGGTCGAGGGAGGAGCAGGGCTCGTCCATGAGGATCACCTCGGGCTTGACCGCGATGGTCCGGGCGATGCACAGCCGCTGCTGCTGGCCGCCGGACAGGGCGAGAGCGGAGGCCTTCAGCTTGTCCTTGACCTCGTCCCACAGCGCGGCGTGGGTGAGGGTCTCTTCGACCAGGTCGTCGAGGTTGCCCTTGAAGCCGCCCACCCGAGGGCCGTAGGCGATGTTGTCGTAGATCGACTTGGGGAACGGGTTCGGCTTCTGGAAGACCATGCCGATCCGGCGCCGGACCTCGATCGGGTCGACATCGCGCCCGTACAGATCCTCGTTGTGGTAGCGGATCTTGCCGACCACGCGGGCGGTGGGCAGGAGGTCGTTCATGCGGTTGAAGCAGCGCAGCACGGTGGACTTGCCGCATCCCGAAGGGCCGATCATCGCGGTGATCTGGCGGGCCCCGATGTTCATGTTGACGTCGCGCACGGCCTCGTGATCGCCGTAGAAGACGGACAGGCTGCCGACTTCGAAGACCGGGGTGGCCAAGGGCGGCGGCGCGTCGCGGTGGGCGACGTGCGGGGGCCTGGTGCCGCCGGAGGCGTGGGCGGGAGGGGTCATGGCGGTCTCCACCTCGGAGTCGGCGGTCGGTTCCGTGCGGTCGGGCATCGGCTGATCGGCTATCGGTGACACGGCGCTCACCAGCGGCGGGAGAAGTGGTTGCGCAGCCAGATCGCCAGCGAGTTCATGGCCAGCAGCATCACGAGCAGGATGACGATCGCGGCGGACGCGAGTGCGGTGAATTCGGCACGGGACTGGCTGATCCAGTTGAAGATCTGGATCGGCAGAACGGTGAACGGGCTCTGCACGCCGGTCGGGTTGAACGTGATGAAGGTCAGCCCGCCGAGCAGCAGCAGCGGCGCCGCCTCGCCGATGGCGCGGGACAGGGCGAGGATCGAGCCGGTAGCCATGCCGGGGACGGCCGCGGGCAGCACCTGGCGCCAGATCGTCTGCCACTGGGTGGCGCCGAGTGCCAGGGATGCCTGTCGGATGGACTGCGGGACGGCGCGGATGGCCTCCCTGGCGGAGATGATCACGATGGGCAGGACGAGGAGCGACAGTGTCAGGGACGCGGTCAGCACCGTCTGGCCGAAGCCCAGGCCGCGGGCGATCACTCCCAGGCCGAGGATGCCGTAGACGATCGAGGGAACGGCCGCCAGGTTCTGGATGTTGATCTCGACGGCCCGGTTCCACCACCGGCCGGGGTCGGCGTACTCCTCCAGGTAGATCGCGGTGAGGATGCCGGTGGGCAGGCAGTAGAGCGCGGTGAAGGCGATGACCCAGATCGTGCCCGTGATCGCCGATTGGGCGCCGGCGTTCGCGGGGTCGATGATGTCGGGGAAGTTGGTCAGGATCTTCAGGTTCAGCCGCGGCCAGCCCTCCACGACCACGTAGAGGAGCAGGCTGACGAGGAAGACCACGCCGATGGCCAGCGACGCCCACAGGCTGAGCTGGAAGAACCTCTCCCGCAGGGGCATGCCGCGCCCCTTGAGGCGCGGAACGCCGGGAGCGGGGGCGTTTGTCGTGGTGGCGGTGTCGGAGTTCATTCGTACACCTCGCGGTACCTGCGCACCAGGCGGATGCTGATCAGGTTCATCACCAGCGTGATGACGAACAGCAGCAGGCCCACTGCGAAGATCGTCTGGTAGCCGGTGGAGCCCGTGGGCAGGTCCCCGATACCTGCCGCGGCGATGAACGCGGTCATGGTCTGCATGCCTTCGAGCGGATTGAAGGACAGGTTCGGACGTCCGCCTGCCGCGATGGCCACGATCAGCGTCTCGCCGATCGCCCGTGAGATCCCGAGCACGACGGCGGCGACGATGCCGGAGAGCGCGGCGGGGAAGACGACCCTGGTGGAGACCTGCATACGCGAGGAGCCGAGAGCGTACGCGCCGTCGCGCAGGGCGCGGGGCACGGCGTTCATGGAGTCCTCGGCGAGCGAGGCGATCGTGGGAATGATCATGATGCCCATGACGAAGCCCGCCGACAGGGCGTTGAAGACCTGCGGGCCTCTGCCGCCAGGCCAGATCTCCTGCAGCAGCGGCGTAATCGCTTTGAGAGCGAAGAAGCCGTAGACGACGGTGGGGATGCCAGCGAGGACCTCGAGCACCGGCTTGAAGATGCCCCGGACCCGGCGGTCGGCGTACTCGCTCAGGTACACCGCCGAGCCCAGCCCGAGTGGCACGGCCACGAACAGGGCGATGAACGTGACCATCAACGTGGCCGTCACCAGCGGGATGACGCCGAAGTGCGGCGGCTGGAACAGCGGAGCCCAGTCGGTGCCGGTGATGAAATCGCCGAAGTTCACCTTGCCGAAGAATTCGGCGACCGGTGGGAGCAGGGCGATGACGATGCCGATGGTGGTCAGCACGGAGACCAGGGAGGCGGCCACGAGCAGGACGCGGATGGCCCTTTCGCCGTGGCGCGGCTGGGCCTGCTTCAGGAAGCCAGGACTTCCCGCAGCGGCCCGCCGTCCAGAGCCCCGGGAGGTCATGGCGCGTGCCGCTTCCGCAGCGTCTCGAGGTCCTTCTCCAGTTCGGCCTCCTGCTGGGAGTTGAGCGGCACGAACTGGGCGGCCTTGGCGATGTCGGCGTTGTGCTCGACGTAGTACTCGACGAACGCCTCGACTTCCTTCCTGTCGAGCGCAGCGGCGTTCGGGTAGATGAACAGCGGGCGCGACAGCGGCTTGTAGGTCCCGTCCTGAACGGTGGTCTGGGTGGGCTCGACGCAGCCGCCGCCGCCGTCGATCTTCAGGACCTTGAGCTTGTCCTTGTTCTCCTCGTAGTACGACAGGCCGAAGTAGCCCATGCCGCCCTTGGAGCCGGACACGCCCTGGACGGTGACATTGTCGTCCTCGCTGGGCGAGTAGTCGGTGCGGGACTTGCCCTCTTCACCGTTGATGGCCTGCGTGAAGTAGTCGAAGGTGCCGGAGTCGGTCCCGGCGCCGAACAGCTCCAGCTCGACGTCCGGGAACGCGGGGTCGACCTGGTTCCAGTTGTCGACCTTGGAGCCGGGCTCCCAGATCTTCCTCAGCTGCTCGACGGTCAGGCACTCGGCGAAGTCGTTGTCCTTGCTCACGACCACCGACAGGCCGTCGTTGGCGACCTGGAACTCCTCGTACTTGATGCCGTTCCTGGCGCAGATGGCCTTCTCCTCGTCCTTGATCGGACGGGAGGCGTCGGAGACGTCGGTCTCGCCGGCGCAGAACTTCTCGAAGCCGCCACCGGTGCCGGACGTGCCGACCGTGACCTTGACGCCGGGGTTCTCCTGCTGGAAGAGCTGGGCCGCCGCGGTGGAGAGCGGGGCCACCGTGCTGGAGCCGTCCACCTTGATCGTGCCGGCGAGCTTGTCGCCGCCACCGCCGGAGCCCGCGTCGGCGCCGCCGCACGCGACCGCAGCCAGCATGACAGCCGCCGTCAGAGCCACGGGAGCCGTGGCCCGGCGCAGTGGTGGGGAGAGGTACACGTCGACTCTCGATCCTCGTGTCTGTCGGCGGGACGGGCGGTCGGGATGAGGTGCGCTGGGCGCGCATGGCCATTTCTTCGGCTGCCCATATGTGGGCAAAATGCACATGCTGTCACGCCACGATACTTGCCTGCATCCGCGCGGAGGGAGCATTGGGGAGGTATGTGCAGGTCAGGCGTGTTCCAGTCCTGCCACGGGTATTCGATCCCCGGACACGTGGCCTTCCCGGATCCAACCGCCTGCCCGATCGACGACGGCGCCCAGGGCGTCCCCGTCGGGCGACCGGAGTCGGTAAGCCGCGAGCAGGCCCGCACACGGCATGGCGCCGCCATCACCAGGCGGATTGCCACGGCCCAGGAGTCCGCCGATCAGAACGAGAGGTTCGCGCGTGTGTACACCCTGGCCGCGGAGCGTGGGTCACGTTCCGGAAGTGCTCGGCCGCCGGCGGGAGTCACGTCGGGGGATGTGCCGTGTCGGCGCTGGTTTCGATGAGGATCTGCTCGGCCTGGGTGACGTTGTCGACCAGGACGGCTCTGGCCATGGCGGCGCGTGCTGCGTCAGGCGTCGTGTCCGGCGGGACCACCAGCAGTGTGAAGTAGTCCTGATCGCCTCGGGTGATCAGGACGGTGTCGTCACCCACCGGGAAGGAGTCGATATGCACGACCCGGTCGTCGACAGTCAGCCGTGTCGGCAGTTCCTCCCAGGCACCGGCGTCCAGGCCGACGCGGGCGACAGGCCCGAGATACTCGGTCAACGCACTGATCAGCGAGGGAAGCTCGGCACCGATGTCCCGCGACCGCGGCCACCACGCGCCATCCAGGATTCCCTCGCGGGCATGTGTCGTTTCCAGTCGCAGCAGGGCCGTCCCGGGTCTCACTGACCGGTGGACAGCATCCGGCAGAAGCCTGGGAGCGTCGGGGGTGTCGGAGCCGGTCATCGTGTACGCCCGTCCGCGGGCATTGCATCCCGCGCTGTGAAGTGACCTCGCCACTTCACCCTACTCTGCGTACCGGGCCCGCGAACGCCCCGCGAGCGGGTATTTCCGGACCCGATAGTGCCTGGTCACACCCACATGCCAGGCACTCCGGCCGGAGTAGGGTGGAAGCACCGGGAGTACTTCGCACACCGGCTTCCATGCCGGTGCCGTTCTCGGCGAGCAACAACACCGGGACGTCGAGGAGAAGCCCCGGGGACAGGTCCGCGCCATGACCGCGTGGGCTGGTTCACCGACGAGGAGGACGCGTACGAGCCGATCCTGCTCTCGTGCACCGCCGGCCGCTGGGACCTGCTCGTCTTCCCGCCGGAGACGAGTGCGGCTGCCGCCGCCCGGCTTGATGTCCACCGCGGCCACTCCCGGGGGCCGCACCGCCGGCGGTCAGATGACGGACGAGGACACCGCCCGTGACGCGGGGGAGATCCTGAGCCGGGGAAGAGGAGTGGGAGACGGATCGTGGGGCCGCGTCGGCGACGCGGATGCCGGTCGGTCACGGGCTCCCCGTGGCCGGCGGAGGCGCGCGGGACTTTGAGGCGTCTCGCCCGGCCTCGGACCATGTCCACGAGCACACGGAGACTTCAGGATGAATTCCTCGCATCACATGCCCTCTGCCGGGCACGCCGAGGTGCGTATCGTCGCGGCCGAGCCCGAGATCGCCCGCCGGGTCGCGGAGGTGCTCCGTCGTTGCTTCGACGCCACCGAGCAGCGCAGCTACCCGGCCGACATTGAGGGCGGGACCCGCCTTCATCTCACGGTGGACACCACCCGCACGTCGGAGCCGGCGCGGTCATGGCTGCTGGCCAGCGAGTCCTCCTGGGACGACCGCCCGCAGACCGACGAGGTGTGAGGCGGCCGTGCCGTACGTGCCGGCGGACGGCCGGGAGACGGACGGTCCTGGGCCGGCCGTCCGCACGCCCTTCCGCCCGACGCGCTTCGTCGAGTCGCATCTCTGACGGCCACTCACGCGAACGCTGTGTTCCGGACTTACCGATGTCGGCACCGGCCAGGGCGTCCGGTGATGACGGTGGCTCAGCGGTCGGAGTAGCTGAAGTCGCCAACGGTCCAGCCGCTGACGTCCTTGATCGCGACGCGGTACATCCCGCCCGTCTCGGGGATCCCGATGCTGCCTTGCAGGATCCGGGCGACGTGGAAGTGCAGATGCGTGGGCTGCTTGCCGCGATCATGAGGCTTCTGCGCCTGGTCGGCGCTGAAAACGCCGGAGAACGGGCCGAGGCGGTCCGAGTCCCGCAGGACCTCCGACACACGCTGCCTCCACACGGCCTCGGGAGCCAGCCGTCCGGTGATGACGGCGCCGCCGGTCACCACGGTCAGGGACATCTGATTGCTCTGCTCGGACTCCACCATGGCGGCGACGTCAACGAGCAGTTCGTCAGCGTTCGACATGAGAGCCGATTCTAATCCGGCCGGCCGAGGTCGGGCCCACTGCGTGCGCGAAGCGTTGTGTACGGGAACCGGTACGGATGTCACCGACAGGCCGGGCCGTTTTCCAGGGCGTTGTTCGCCAGCTCGGGTGAAACCCCCGGGTCATCCGGACCTGTGCGCCGAGCCCTGTCCACGGGGTCGGCATAGTGACGGGGTCTCTGCACCGGACTCGCAGGAGGAAACGCATGCTCGGCACCGACTTCCGCACCGGGTCACCCATCTGGATCGACCTCGGCAGCCCGGACACGGACGTCTCCGCCGCCTTCTACGGATCCGTGTTCGGGTGGCAGCTCGTGTCCCCCGGGCCCGACGCGGGCGGGTACGGGTTCTTCCAGAAGGACGGGAAGACCGTCGGCGCGCTCGGGCCGCTGACCGAGGAGGGGGCCGAGCCGGCCTGGACGACGTATTTCCGGAGCGACGACATCCAGGCGACTGCCCGTGACGTGGTCGCCGGCGGAGGCGCCGTGCGCGTCGCGCCCATGAACGTGGGCGCGGGGTGGCTGGCCCAGTTCACCGATCCCCAGGGCGCGCAGTTCGCGGTACTGCAGTCCGGGGAAGGCCTGGAGAAGACGTCCGAGGACAACACGCTGGTGTGGGTGGAGTTGCACGTCGGCGAGCCGGAGGCGGCAATCCGCTTCTACCGCGGGCTGTTCGGCTGGCGATCCGAGGAGATGCAGGCACCTGGTATGACGTACCGGGTCCTCAGCATCAAGGACGGCGACCAGCAGGAGGGGTCCTTCGGCGGCGTGGCTCCGCTCCAGGCCCCGCAGCAGGAGGACGCGCGCTGGGTGCCGTACTTCGCCGTGGCCGATGCCGATGCCACCGTCACGGCGGTGCAGGAGAACGGCGGTGCGGTGCTCATGCCGGCCGAGGACGTGCCGGATGTCGGGCGTATCGCCTGGCTCGCAGACCCGGGCCGGGCGGTGTTCGCCGTGCTGAAGCCGAACCCGCGCCAGGGCTGACCGAGGGCCGAGGCCGGCTGACGACTCGCAGCCCCCTCAACAGCTCCTTGGCCCCTCCCTGATCCCTCGCTAGGTTCTGCTCATGCAACCGGTCAGCGCGGTCCTCATCGACATCGACGGCGTGCTCACCGTCTCCTGGCACCCCCTGCCGGGAGCCGTCGAGGCCATGCAGCGCCTCCGCGACACCGGCACCCCCCTCGCGCTGGTCACCAACACCACGTCGCGCACCCGGGCGTCCATCGCGACGGTCCTGGCCGACGCGGGATTCCCCGTGACGGCGGACGACATCCTCACCGCCCCGGCCGTGACCGCCGCGTATCTCCACGAGCACCACCCTGGGGCGCGCTGCCTGCTGCTCAACAGCGGCGACATCCGGGAGGACTTCGCGGGCGTCTCCCTCGTGGACCCCGAGGACGACGCCGCCGCACCGGACGTCGTCATCGTCGGAGGCGCGGGACCGGAGTTCGGCTACGCGGTGCTCAACCGCGCCTTCTCCCACCTCCAGCGCGGTGCCCGCCTGATCGCGATGCACCGCAACCTCTACTGGCGCACCGAGTCGGGGCTGCAGCTCGACGCCGGTGCCTTTCTCCTCGGCCTGGAGCGCGCGGCCCGCGTGGAGGCAGAGGTGATCGGCAAACCCGCGGAAGCCTTCTTCGCCACCGCGGTCGACCGACTCGGCTGCACCGTGCAGGACGCACTCATGGTCGGCGACGACATCGAGTCCGACGTGCTCGCCGCCCAGCGCCACGGGATCACCGGCGTCCTCGTCAGGACCGGCAAGTACCAGCCCGAGACCCACCGGGCGGCATCCGGGACGCCGGATCACGTCCTGAACTCGTTTGCGGACGTCCCCGACCTGCTGGAGCGCCTGACGCACTGACGCACTGACGCCGGGCGCACGCCGCTCGCGCCGCGGCGAGGGCCGGCGCCGGCGGCCGCCGGCGCCGCGGGCCTCTGAGGTCTCACCCCGCTGGGGCTCACACAGCTTCGTTCGCCATACTTGCCCCCGTGGAGCAGCACATCGGTTCAAAGACCCCGCCAGTGCCCGCCGTCGGCCTCGACCCGGCGTTCATTCCCGGCCTCATGCCCCCGCGCGCCGAAGCGCCGGCCGAGGCCGACGACGCGCCCTCGGAACAGGACGGCCCAGCCGCGCCGACGGACGCCGCCCCAGTGGAGGAGCCCCTCGACGCGAAGACACAGGAAGATCCCGCCGACGATGCGGACGACGGACCCGTCTTCGAGGTGTCCGACCGGCGCAGCACCATCGTCGCCGACCGCACCGGCATCACCCTCCGGCTGGACGGGGAGGAAGCCGAGTTCGGCTGGGACGAGATCGGGGCGGTGGAGATCGACACCCCACGGTTCGGGCGCCGGTTCGGCGTCACGGTGTACATCTCGGAGCGGCGCTGGTTCCAGGCCGACGTCGAAGCGCCGTCCCGAGCGGTGCTCAAGGAGTGGGCAGCGGACCTCGACGCGGTCCTGGATGCCCGCTTCGAGGAATCCGAGGCATAGCACCGGCGCCGTCGACGCCCCTGGCAGGACCCGCTGCCGGGGGCGTTCCCTGATCCTGCCCTGGGACGCGGGCGAACTGGCGGACACTGTTCCGACGCGCAGTCCGGCGGCTGGGCACTGCTCCGACGAGTCACCCCGGTGTGTCGCCGCTGCACAGCTTGTGCAACTACCCGGCCGGCGGGGGCCTTTCCCTTGAGCGTCTGCGCAGGCTCACCACGAGGTCGATGGCGGCGGTGAGCGTCAGCAGGCCGCAGGCCCAGGCCAGGGCTGCCAGTTCAGTGGCACCGGGGCTCGCGCCCGGGCCGGACGAGGCCGCCCGGAGAGCGAACAGCACCGTGGCCACGAGGGAAACGAGCATGGCGGCAGACGCCAACAGGAGGCGCAGCCCGAGCACACTGCGGGCTGTCATCGGCTCGGTCCCGGTCCTCTCGCTGGGGCGGGCGATCGTTCCCGAGCGGGAGCGAGGCACCGCTTGGCGACGGCGGGATGATTGCGGTCGGCTCATGAGAGCTCCGTGGTCACGTCATCGGTCATGCGGCCTTCGCTGCGGGATCGGTCGTCCTGACCGTCCCCGGGCCGGGCCGCGGTCGCGCCCTGCGCCGTAGGCAGCACGTCGTTCCGGGTCCCGGAGAGTGCCGTAGGCGACGACGACCTCGATGAAAGCATCCTGTGCGAGCGCGGCGTAGTGGTCGCGCCGAGGTCCTGTCCCGGGCATCGGCCTCACCTTCTCTCCGGAGCTCGCCAGGCGAGCAGCACCGAGGGAGAACCTCCCAAAGGATGTCGATATAACCCTGCTCCCTCGATGTCAAGATATCCCCATGTGGGCTATATGGATTAATAGGTGGAGCATGGATGGAGGGCGTGTGGCGACAGCCCTCTCAACCCGTTCGAGAGGAGCGTGAACGCGGCGCCCCTGCTCGCAGGCGCCTCCCACGTCCCAGCCCGAACGGCTCGGGCCGCCCGACGCGACAGGCGAGCAGCCGCTTCGGCCCGCTCCAGCCCGTGATGCCCCCTTCCGGCTCACGTGCCGGTCGTGCCGCGACAAGGGGAAGCGGGTGCCGTGATGGCGCAACTGGTGGCCGATGGCGACGAGCTGGTGGTCCGTCTGGCGTGGTGGGAGAAGATCGTCGCCCGGCGGTCAAGTCTCCGTGTTCCCTTGGTGACCGTGGGGTCGGTGGCGGTCCAGCCGGACTGGTGGCGTGCCCTGCGCGGCTCACGGGCCCGGGGGCTTTCCGTGCCTGGCGGGCTCTGCCTGGGTGTGTGGAGCCACCACGACACTCAGGACTTCGTCGCCGTCCGCCCGCGACGCGGGGCTGTGGTCTGCGTCGCCCTGTACCGGGGGGCGCCGTTCGCCCGGATCTCCGTCTCCGCCCCGCAGGCGCAGCGGGTGGCGGCAACGATACGCGCAGCGACCCACGCCGCCACCGCCCGCGGTGGGCCGTCGGCCGTCCGGGAACGGCCCGCCTGAGGCGGGCTCCTCCTGCTGGTCCCGACGCTGCTCGGCCAGGTCGTCTTCCAACTCCTTGACCAGAGCTTCCGGATCGAGCACGCGCCGGACCCCGGCGAGGGTCAGGCCTTCGCGCCGCGGCGGTGATCTACTGGGACCTGCGGACCGAGTGGACCGGCAGAGGCGGGAGGCGGCGGATGAGGCTGTTGCTGACGTCCGACACCCATGTGCCCAGGCGTGCCCGGGCGCTGCCGGGCCTGCTGCTCGAGGAGATCGACCGGGCCGACGTGGTGATCCATGCGGGCGACTGGGTGGACGTGGCGACCCTGGATCAGCTCACGGCGCGGGCCCGGCGCCTCGTCGCGGTGTACGGCAACAACGACGGTCCGGAACTGCGGTCCAGGCTGCCCGAAGTGGCCCGCGCGGAGCTCGGCGGGCTGCGCTTCGGGGTCGTCCATGAAACGGGTACGGCGCAGGGCCGTGAGCTGCGCTGTGCCGAGCGCTTCCCGGACCTCGACGTCCTCGTGTTCGGGCACAGTCACATCCCGTGGGACACCACCGCCGCAGGCGGACTGCGGCTGCTCAATCCGGGCTCGCCGACGGACAGGCGGCGCCAGCCGTACTGCACGTACATGACGGCCGTCGCGACGCAGGGGCAGCTGACCGAAGTGCGTCTGCACCGGCTTCCGCCGCGGTCGTAGGAACCTCGCCCTCCCGGCAGGCCCGGCCTGCCCAGGAGTCGACTGTCGGCCGCGGGGGTGCCCAGTGATCGGACCTGTCCACGTCCAAATGTCGAAGACGCTTGGATCTTCTTCGGTCCTTGGGCAGGAAATCTTGACCAATTCCGTTGGCGCTGGATTGGATCGAGCCCGCAAGGTCCGATGAATTCGTCACGCCATCTCGACCCAATCCGACGGGAGTTGCGGTGCTGCGCAGAGGATCCTTCTCCCGGGTGCTGGGCGCCACGGCCGCCGTCCTGCTGCTCGCGGGACCCGTACCGGCCACCCGGGCCTCGGCCCAGGCCGAGACAGGGCCACCCCCCGTCACCGTCCCGGCGCTCACCGACTGGGCGCCTCTCGAAGACAGTCAGTACTCCTTCGGCCGGGCCGGACCACCCGCCTCGTCGTCGACCCGCTCGATACGGACGCCCGCCGCGTCGCCACCACACTCGGCGGGGACATCCGCGCCGCCGGCCAAGGCACCGTACCCCTCGTCAACGGCAGCCCACGGCCGGGAGACATCGTTGTCGACGTCGATCCCGCGTGGAAGAAGGGCCTGGGCGAGGAGGGGTACGAACTCGCCGCGGGCCGCACCTCCGCATCAGCGGAGCGGCCGAGGCCGGCGCCTTCCACGGCACCCGCACCCTGCTCCAGCTCCTCACCGCCGGCGACCTGAGGTCCGCGACGGGCGGGCTGTGCGCCGAGACGCGCAGGGAAAGCTCACGCTCAGCACCCCTCTGGAGCCCGGCAGCCCGGTCACCTTCGAGACCTGCTCCGCCTCGAACACCCTGCAGCGCCGGCGACTGACCGACGTACGCGGCGGCTACCGCCTCACCAACGCCATCCCGCAGATGGCCGTCCATGTCACGCCCGACGCCCGCATGGTGCGGTACCCGTCCGACCAGCAGCAGCCCGCCGTCTGGCGTCTCGCGGCCCACTGACCCCGGAGGATCCGCACATGGCCATCCCCCGTGACGGCCCGTCAGTGGCGGCTGCGGGTGCTCGGGTCCCGAAGCGCCGCGCACCTGGCCGGGTTCGGGCTCTACCGCTCGCAGGTGTAGGCGGACGAGCGGCGCCGGCCGGCTCCTGGGGAGGCGGCCGGCCGGCGCACCTTCCTGCCCGCCCACGGATCCGGCGCAGTGCCTCGCACCCCGCTGTAGGCCACTCGGCGCAGTCGGCTCCGCACGCCGCGTCACCGGTTCCTACGGTGAATGAATGATGATCAGTTCTCTTGCCCGCCCCGCGGTTACGGGCGCGCTGGCCCTCGCCGCCGCAGCTCTGGCCGTCATGCCCGCACCGGCCACAGCGGTCCCACGGGCGGAGCCGCTGCCGCCGCGGCCGGTGTCCGCCGATGTGTCCCTCCTGCACCGCTCCGGCACCCACGTACGACCCGACGAGGACGCGCCCGACCTGCCGGACGTGTCCGCCCTGTCCTGGCTGGTGGCCGACGCCCGCACCGGTGAGGTGCTCGCCGCCCACAACGCGCACCGCCGACTGCCGCCCGCCAGCACCATGAAGACCCTCTTCGCCCTCACCGCCCTGCCCCGGCTCTCAGGCACGCGACTGCACACGGTCACCGACGAGGAGCTGGCCGATGTGGGGGAGGGCAGCAGCCTCGTGGGCGTCACCCCCGGCAGTACGTACCGGCTGCCGGACTTGTGGCGGGGTGTCTTCCTCAGCTCCGGCAACGACGCCGTGCACGTACTGGCCGAGCTGAACGGCGGCTGGCGGACCACGGCCAGGCAGATGCAGGACAAGGCCCGCGCCCTGGGGGCGTTCGACACGCACGTCGTCTCCGCGGACGGCTACGACGAACCCGGACAGGTCTCCTCCGCGTACGACCTTGCGGTCTTCGGGCGAACCGGGCTCGAGAACCGGGAGTTCGCCCGATATGCGCGGACCGTCGACGCCAAGTTCCCCGGCGGCACCTTCAGCGACGGAACCCCCACCTGGACGTACGGCATCCGGAACACCAACCGGCTGCTCACCGGCGCCGACGGGGTGGGGCGCTACCCGGGCATCATCGGCGTGAAGAACGGCTACACCACCCATGCGGGCAACACCCTGATCGCCGCGGCCCGGCGGGACGGCCGTACCGTGCTGGTGACCGTGATGAACCCGCAGAGCGGCGGCGGGCACGCGGTGTACGAAGAGGCCCGGTCCCTGCTCGACTGGGGTTTCGACGCCGCGGGACACGTCCACCCCGTGGGCACGCTGAACGCACCCCCCGCCCCGAAGGCGCAGCATGCCGGTCCCAAGGCCCAGCAGGCCGCTCGGGTCCCGGTCGGACGGACGGCCAAGGCACCCGATCACCACGACTCCGGCAACGGCCACGACTGGCTGTGGGCCCAGCTCGCCGCCGCCTACCTCGCTGCGGCCCTCGTCGTCCGCTGGCGGCGGGGAGCACCCCCCACGGCACTCCTGCGGCACCGGCTGTGAGCCTTCCCCCGTTCGGCCCACCGCGGTTGCTCTGCCGGGGGGCCGGAGGTGTCCTGGCAGAGCGCCCAGCGACGGTCGCAGGCGCCGGGCAGGGCTTTCCGCGAGCCGCATGACTGCGGGCGGGCCCTGTCGACCTACACGAGACATTGGAGATTTCCATGCCCTACAACAAGGGACAGCGCGTGGAGTACCGGGACGAGCAGAACCGGATGCAGGAAGGTCAGATCCAGCGCGCCGAGGGCAGCGGGGAGCAAACGAAGTACGCGATCAAGAACGAGCAGACCCAGCGCGTGGACCAGGTGACCGAGCGCCAGATCCAGCGGCCGCTGCAGTAACGGCCCCACAGACGCGGCCGCCCGTGCACCGCTTCAGCGGTGCATCGGCGGCCGCTTTCCGTCGTGCGACCGGCTCCCATGGGCTCACTCCGGCGCGCTCACGTCCGCGGGCTCACTTTTGCGCGAGTACCGTCCGCAGCACCGCTGCGAACTCCTCGGGCCGACCGAGGAATCCGCCGTGATCGCCGGGGAACTCGACCGGCCGCGTACCGAGCAGCTCGGCCAGCGCCGTGGTGGTCCGGTAGGTGAGCAGGCCGCCCGATGCGGCGCCGATGCCGACGACCACACGGGCCGGGCCGGCCGTCAGCGCGGGGACGTCGGGTACGTAGCGCGCGGTGCCCCGCAGCTCATGGGCGAAGAAGCGGGCACTGTCGGCGAGTTGCTCCGCCGACGGCTCCCCGGGCGGCGGAGTGGGGGCGCCTTCCCCGCCGATGTCGAACCCGGCGTGGGCCATGAACGCCATCCACGCCGGTCCCACCCCCTTCCGGTGGAAGGTCTCGACGATGTCGTCGGTCGTGGCGCGCTGCTCCGCGGCGTCGGGGAGCAGCTCCAGCAGCGGGGGCTCGTGCGCGACGAGCGTGCGCACCCGCCCGGGATGCCGCGCCACCAGCGCGAGCCCCGTCACCGCGCCGCCGCTGCTGCCGAACACGTCGGCCGACTCGGCGCCGAGGGCGTCCAGGAGAGCGGCGATGTCGTCCGCCCGCAGCTCGGGGGTGGAGTCCTGCTCCGGGTCGTCGAGGACGCTGCCGGAGATGCCTCGCGGGTCGTGGGTGACGACGGTGCGGTCACCCGCGAGCGCGTCGGCCAGCGGTGCGAAGTCCGCCGCGGCCATCGGCGCCCCCGCGACGAGCAGCAGCGGTCCCGTGCCGCGGATCTCGTAGTGCAGGCGCCCGCCGGGGACGTCGAGGGTGTGCGTGGTGGTCATGGGCGGTGGTCCTTCCCTGAGTGCCGTCCCGCGGATGCGGTGACAGAGGGAGGACTCCGGCCGGCGCGGGAACTCATCGCCCCTGCCCTGCGTGGGGGTCGCCCCGGCCCCGCTCGGACGGCCGTCGGCGCCTCGGTCGGGGGCAGGCGCGCGGCACGCACCGCCGGCCAGAGGCCCGCCGGAGCGCCGATGACCAGCGTGGCGCCGACGCCGCGCGCCATGGCCCGGGCCGGTACGACCGTCGGCCGGCCCTGGTACGTCCCGTACGAGGCCGTGACGCCGATGCCCAGGAGCACGCCACCGAAAGCCGTCGAGTGCGGACAACAGCGGGCACTCGTACAGGAACTGCGTGCGGATCTGACCGCGGGTCGCTCCGAGGGAGCGGCGCAGGCCGATCTCGGCGCGGCGATCCACGACCGAGATCACCGTGGTGTCGGCGACCTCGACGCCGCCGACGTGCAGGGCGACCAGGGTGACCCCCGCCGAGGCCGGGCAGCAGTCCGCTCAGGGCGTCGTCGGTGGTTCCGAGCACGCCTGGACGTCGCCGACCGCCGGGCCCTCCGCGCGGCTGTACGCGGTGGTGGCGTACCCGTCGAAGCTCAGCTCCCGCTCGGCTTCCGCCCAGCCGGCCGGTCTTCCCATCGCCGGCACCGCGGTGGCGGGCAGGGCGGGATCGGATGTGGGCGAACGCCGGCTATGCGCCTTATTTATCGGTCTTCTGTGATGTCGGCCTATCCGTAGGCAGGGCGGCTCCGAACAACTGGGTGACGCCGTTCACGGCGATCCGATCCGGATCAGGGCCGGCCGGGTTCCTGATCACCAGACAGCGAGACAGCGAGGTAGATCCGATGACTGTTTCCTTCCGAGTCCGCCGACTTGTGGCGGGTGCCGCCGCCGCGGGGCTCCTGGCCGGCGGTGCCGCACTGGGTTCCTCCGGCGCGGCGGCCGCCGCCCCCGCCCCCGCTGCGGCTCCGGCCGCGGCGACGACCGCGCACGTCTCCGGCGACCACGACGACCGGTGCCACTGGAAGCAGGGCCACTGGGAGAAGAGGTGGGCGAAGGACCACTGGGAGAAGCGGTGGTTCAACGGCCACGGTCACGGAGACCGCCACGGTCACGGGGACCGCGATCACCACGGGGACCGCGATCACCACGGGGACCGCGATCACCACGGGGACCGCGGCGACCGGGGGCACAAGGACCACTGGAAGTGGGTCCACCACCCGGGGCACTGGGACAAGCACTGGGTGAAGGGGCACTGGGACTGCCGCCATCGGTGACGGACCCGCCGCCTCACATCGGGGCCGAGGTTCCAGGACCCCGGGTCCTGGAACCTCGCTTCCGAAACGACATCGTCGTCGGCGCCGGCCCAGGCCGCGCGCCCCCTCAGGGAACACCGCCATGACCGCTCCCACCGCACCGCTCGTACGTCCGGCTCACCACCCGCCCGGTGAGCTCGCGATCGCCCTGCCCCCGGGACGCGAGGCCCCCGGGCTGGCCCGCCGGCGGGCCGCCGGCTTCCTCGACGGGCTCCGGCCGCCGCTCGCCCCGGGGCGTCGCGACGACATCCTGCTGATCGTGTCGGAACTGGTGACGAACGCCGTCGTCCACGCACCGGGCCCCTACGCACTGGCCCTGACCGCCGACGCCGACGCCGGAACCGTCGATGTCGCCGTGGACGACGGTTCCACCGCCGCTCCGGTGCCTCGCCGGCCGGACGCGACAGCCGCGACCGGAGGCAGGGGCCTGCGCATCGCGGAGGACCTGGGCGCCCGGCTGTTCACCGAACCGGTTCCGGGCGGGAAACGCGTGCACGCGACCCTCGCTCCGTCGCCCTGCCGTGCTGGGATGCGGCCCGTCCTGTTCGGTGGTGGCATGGATGACTGACGCCCTGAGGGTGCCGTGCCCACGACGAGCGAGGAAAAGCACGTGTCACCAGACCGCTCAGGTCCCGAAGCCCGGCACCGGCTGAGCGGGCTGGGGCTGGACGAGCTGATGGTCCTCGTGGGCCGAGGTGACCGGGACGCCTTCGTGCCCGTGTACGAAGCGGTCAGCGGTCCGGTGATGGGGCTCGCGTACCAGGTCCTCAGGGACCCGGCGCAGGCCGAAGAAGTGACACAGGATGTGCTCGTGGAGCTGTGGCGTACCGCAGGGCGGTTCCGTCCGGAGCGGGGCGGCGCGATGACATGGGCGCTGACGCTGGCCCACCGGCGCGCGGTGGACCGGGTCCGCTCGGCCCGGGCCCGCGGCGAGCGGGAGCGTCGCATGGCTCTCCTGGAGCCGATGGCGGCGTTCGACGCCGTCGGGGAGCAGGTCGAGACCCGGCTCGAGCATCAGCAGGTGCGCGGCTGTCTGGAGCAGCTGACGGAGCTTCAGCGGGAATCGGTGATGCTGGCGTACTACCAGGGACTGACCTACCCGCAGGTGGCCGAATCCCTGTCACAGCCCCTGACCACGGTCAAGGCGCGGATACGTGACGGTCTGGTCCGGCTGCGCGACTGTCTGGGGGCGACGCGATGAGCGACAGCGAACCGCACAGCGCGGTAGGCGCCTACGTCCTGCACGCCCTGCCGGAGCCGGAGCGGCGTGCGTTCGAGGAGCACCTGGCCACGTGCGACTCCTGCGCGCGCGAGGTCGCGGAGCTCTCGGCCACGGTCACGCGGCTGGGACGGGCGGTGGCCGTGGAGCCCCCGGCGGATGTGAAGCGGCGCGTGCTCGAAGAGATCGCCACCGCCGGGCAGGAGCCCCGCCTGGCCCCGGACGCCGGCGCTCCGGGCCGCCCCCGCAGGCTGTCCCGGCTGGTGCTCGCCGCGTGCGTCGCGGCCGCCGTCGCCCTCGGCGGCGTCGCCGTCTGGCAGCAGCAGGAGGCGGAGCGCGCCAGGTCGGCGCTGGAGGAGACGCAGGAGTGGTACGCCGGTATCGCGGAGGTGATGGCCGCACCCGACGTCGCGTTCCGCACCCAGCGGCTGGCGGACGGGGGCACCGGCACGCTGGCGGTCTCGCGCAGCGAGAACGCCGCGGCCTTCATCGCCTACGAGCTGCCGCCGCTCCCGGCCGGCAAGACCTACGAACTGTGGTTCGACGACGACGGCACCTTCAGACCCGCCGGACTGCTCGGCGGAGCCGCGGAGCGTCAGCTGCGCGTGCTGGACGGGCCGGTGGGGAACGCCACCGCCGTGGGCATCACGATCGAGCCCGCCGGCGGCTCACCGCACCCCACGACCCCACCACTCGGCATGTTCGCCCTCCCGGCCTGACCCGGCCGCCCGCGCAGCTGCTCGTTGACGTACGAGCCGGAACGCGCACCGCACGTCAGGCGTGGTCCGCAAGGTGCGGCCCACGAGGCGGGCGTGGCCCGTGGCCCTCGTTGCCCTCGCTGCTGAGGCCCCTGATCCGGTCGTCCACCGAGTCGCGGGCGGTGAGGAAGAGCACCGGCGCATTCCGCCCGGCTGCCCGCGGCCGTGCCGCCACCTCGAAGCCGTCCACGTCGGGGAGCATCACGTCCAGCACGACGACGTCCGGCCGCGCGGACTCGGCGGCCGTCAGCGCCCCGGAGCCGGTCGCGGCGGCGACGACAGGGAAACGGAGCCGCACATCGGCCCTACGTGGGCTTGGAAGCCACCATTCCGAGAGTCACGAGACCCAGCACGACCCAGCCGAACCACAGCCAGCCGTTGCTGCCGAGCGCGACCGTGTAGGCCGTCACGACCACCAGGGCCACGAGGGTGAGCACACCCATCGTCTTCGTGGAACCGGACATGCGCGTCCTCCTCCGGGCCTGTGTGCCGTGGCTGGAAGCCACGGCCATGGCCGTGGAGCCATCGTGACCCCTGAAGCGGTCCGCGCGCTACTGCCGGGAAGCGATCACCGCCCGCGCGCCTGGAGCGAGGCCAGATACGCGTTGTACGCCTCCAGCTCCTTGTCCCCGTCCCGGTCCGCGGCCCGGTCCTTGCGGACGGCCTGACGCTGCTCGGAGCGGTACCACTGGAACACCAGCGCGATCAGCACGAGCACGGACGGGATCTCGCTGAACGCCCAGGCGATGCCACCCGCCGCGTTCTGGTCCGAGAGCGCGGTGATCCCGAGGGACGCCGGCGGATCCGCGTACGTCCGGACCATCGGCTCGGACCCCATCATCAGCGCGATGCCGAAGAAGGCGTGGAACGGCATGCCCGCGAACAGCTCCAGCATCCGCATCACGTAGCCGGGGCGGTGCGGCCCCGGGTCCACGCCCATGATCGGCCAGAAGAAGATCAGGCCGACGGCGAGGAAGTGCACCATCATCCCGATGTGCCCGGGCCTGGACTCCATGAGGAAGTCGAACAGCGGGGTGAAGTAGAGCGCGTAGAGGCTCGCGATGAACATCGGGATCGTGAACGCCGGATGCGTGACGATCTTCATGTAGCGGCTGTGCAGCAGGGCCAGCAGCAGCTCGCGCGGGCCCTTGCGGCCCCGCCCCGCGACCGGCAGCGCGCGCAGCGCCAGCGTCACCGGCGCGCCGAGCAGCAGCAGGATCGGAGAGAGCATGCTGATCACCATGTGCTGCACCATGTGGACGCTGAACATGACCATGCCGTAGTCGTTCAGCCCGGTGCACATCACCAGCGCGATGGTCAGTACGCCGATCGTGAAGAAGATCGTCCGTCCCACCGGCCAGGCGTCGCCGCGACGCCGCAGCCGGACGACACCCCAGCCGTACAGCCCGAGACCGACGAGGCAGCCGATCAGGAAGAAGGGGTCCGCGGAGAACTCCAGGCCCCGCCCCAGCGTGAACGGCGGCAGATCCATCGGCATACCGTGCTCGCCGTGCCCGCTGTGATCCATCTGTGTACTCCCGGAGCGCCCTGATTCGCGGTTGTTGTCCGCCGCACCAGACTAGAACCGCCCCCGGCCGCTGCTGCGACCGGGGGCGGTTCGTCACACGTGCAAGGGGTGCGACCGGTTCACAGGACGCACTCGGCCTCGGCGTACCGCTCCTCCGGGACCGTCTTCAGGGTCTCCACGGCCTGCGCCAGCGGCACCATCGTGATGTCCGTGCCGCGCAGCGCCGTCAGCATGCCGAACTCGCCGCGGTGCGCCGCCTCCACGGCGTGCCAGCCGAAGCGGGTGGCGAGGACACGGTCGTACGCGGTCGGCGTACCGCCGCGCTGCACATGCCCGAGGATCACCGGCCGGGCCTCCTTGCCGAGCCGCTGCTCCAGCTCGACGGAGAGCTGCCGGGCGACACCGGCGAAGCGCTCGTGGCCGTAGATGTCCTTGCCGCCCTCGTCGAACTCCATGGTGCCCTCGCGCGGCTTGGCGCCCTCGGCGACGACGACGATCGCGAACCGCTTGCCCGCCTCGAAGCGCGCGCCGACCCGCCTGGTCAGCTCGTCGATGTCGAACGGACGCTCGGGGACGACGATCGCGTGCGCGCCGGCCGCCATGCCCGAGTGCAGGGCGATCCAGCCGGTGTGCCGTCCCATGACCTCGACGATGAGCACGCGCTGGTGCGACTCGGCGGTGGTCTTGAGCCGGTCGAGAGCCTCCGTCGCGACCCCGACGGCGGTGTCGAAGCCGAAGGTCACATCCGTCGACGCGATGTCGTTGTCGATGGTCTTCGGTACGCCGACGATCGGCAGGCCCGCCTCGGAGAGGAGATTGGCGGCCTTCAGCGTGCCCTCGCCGCCGATCGGGATGATCGCGTCGAGGCCCAGGTCGGCGACGTGTCCCTTGGCGCGCTCCACGCCGTCGACCAGATGCGCCGGCTGCACCCGGGACGAGCCGAGGATCGTGCCGCCACGGGCCAGGATGCCGGCCACGGCATCGAGGTCGAGCTTGCGGTAGTCGGCCTCGAGCAGGCCCTTCCACCCGTCGTGGAAGCCGATGACCTCGTCGCCGTGGTCGACGACGGCGCGGTGTACGACCGAACGGATGACCGCGTTCAGACCGGGGCAGTCGCCGCCGGACGTGAGGACACCAATGCGCATGAGCCCGAATACCTTTGCAACGTGGGCCGACTCCCGGACCACGTCGTCCGGTTGGATCCCCGCCACCCTACCGGCGCGGGGCGGCGGGAACCGAACCGGACGTCCGCACAGTGGACACTGGAGGTTCGTACGAACGAGAGAGCGGTGCGAACGGCCTGTCAGGCGGGCTGGGTCGCGGCCGCGATGCGCTCGTTGCGCAGCGCCTCGTACCACCGGTCGTCGACCGGCGGCAGCGCGTTCACATCGAGGGCCAGCTTCAGCAGCAGGTCCGCGATCTGCGGATTGCGGGCCATGACCGGGCCGTGCATGTATGTGCCGAAGACGGTGTCGTTGTACGCACCCTCGGTGCCGTCGCCGGTGCCGTTGCCCTTGCCGAGCACGGTACGGGCGAACGGGCGGGCCGTCGGCCCGAGATGGGTGATGCCCTGGTGGTTCTCGAAGCCCGTCAGCTGCGGCAGGCCGAGCCGCGGGTCGATGTCGGCCAGCACGTCGCCGACGCACCGCTCGCCCTCGCCCCGGGTCGAGACGACGTCGAGCAGACCGAGGCCCGGCTCACGCTCACCCAGGTCGTTGATGAACTCGTGGCCGAGGATCTGGTACCCGGCGCAGACCGAGAAGATGATCGCGCCGTTGGACGCGGCCCGGGCCAGGCCGCCGTCGCGGCGCAGCCGCTCGGCCGCGAGCCGCTGTGGCCTGTCCTCGCCGCCGCCGATCAGATAGATGTCGCCGGAGGTCGGCACCGGCTGGTCGCTGCGCACGTCGACGCGCGAGACGCCGAGTCGGCGCTGGCGCGCCCGGCGCTCCACGACGAGGGCGTTGCCCTGGTCCCCGTAGGTGCTGAGCAGGTCCGGGTAGACCCAGACAAGCCGCAGGCTATTGTCACTCATGCTCTCGTCTCCTCTGGGTCAGTTGCCGACGCGGCGGCGTACGTCCTGGAACGCCGTGTAGTTGGCGATGAGCTCGATCCGTCCGGGCGGGGCGAGCTGCACGGCCTCGTCGACGGTGTCGCACACGCGGAAGTCCAGGCCCGCGACCTCGAGACGTACGGCCAGGTCCAGCCGGCGGTCGCCGATCACGAGGATCGGGTGTCCGGCGAGCCGGGTGTAGTCGACGTCCCAGAGCCAGGACGTGTCCGTACCGTCCGCGCCGCGCGCGTTGACCGAGAGGATCACCGGCGTCGGCGGCGGGTCGATCAGCGAGAACGTCTCCAGCCAGCCGGCCGGGTTCTTCGCCAGCAGCAGCCGCAGATCGCGGCCGAGGAACGACACGACGTCGTACCGCCCGGCGACGGCCTGCACCTGGTACATGCGCTCCAGGGCGACCTGCGGCGGGACGCCGAAGACCGCGGCGACCGCGGCGGAGGTCGCGGCGTTGGCCTTGTTGGCGCGGCCCGGCAGCTGGAGGTGGATCGGCCAGGCCGAGCCGTGCGGGTCGAGGACGTAGTCGCCGCTCAGCGCCCAGCTGACGGCGGGGCGGCGGAAGCCGCACTCGCCGCAGAACCAGTCGTCGCCCGGGCGCTGCATCACACCGCCGCAGGACGGGCAGGACCAGGCGTCGTCCTTCCACTCCTGCCCCGCGGCGACCCACACCACGTTGGCGGAGGAGGACGCGGCCCAGACGATCAGCGGGTCGTCGGCGTTGGCGATCACGACGGCCTTCGTACCGGCCAGGCCCTCGCGCCACTTCTCGGCGAGCATCCGGGTCTCGGCCGCGCGGTCCAGCTGGTCGCGGGAGAGGTTGAGCAGGGCGATGGCCTTGGGGGTGGTGTCGCGCGCCACACCGGCCAGGTACTTCTCGTCGACCTCGATCACGCCGTACTTGGCGTCGGAGCCGCCGGCGAGGGCGGAGGTGATGCCCGCGGGCATGTTCGCGCCCAGCGCGTTCGAGACGACCGGGCCACTGGCGCGCAGGGCCTCGGCGATGAGCCGCGTGGTGGTGGTCTTGCCGTTCGTCGCCGACACCAGAATGACGTCGAGATGGTGCGCCAGCCGGCTCAGCAGATCCGGGTCGAGTTTGAGCGCCACCCGGCCGCCGATCACCGATCCGCTGCCGCGTCCCGCGGCGCGCGACACGGCCGCCGCGGCCTTGCCCGCCGTCACGGCCAGCTTGGCCCGCGGCGACAATGGCTCTGCGTTGCCAGGGTGTCCTGCCATCGTCCTAGATCCTCCTTGCGTCGGTCGGGGCTCAGCCTATCGAGATCCGGCCAGCGGCCCGAACTGCGGCTCCCGTACGAAACCCGGAGGTCATCGCGGCGGAGGGCAGAACGTACCCTTACCGCCATGCGAAACCGTCCGATCCCCGGCAGTTCCGGACTCGTACGAGCCATGAGGCTGCTCGGAGATCCGGTGCTGCACGCTCCCTGCGAGCCCGTCACGGACTTCGGTCCGTCCCTCGCGACGCTCATCGAGGACATGTACGCGACCATGTACGCGGCGAACGGCGTCGGCCTCGCGGCGAACCAGGTCGGCATACCGCTGCGGGTCTTCGTCTACGACTGCCCCGACGACGAGGACGTCCGCCACCTCGGGCACGTGGTCAACCCGCGGCTCGTCCTGACCGACGGGGTCACGGTGCGCGGCCCGGAGGGCTGCCTCTCGCTGCCGGGCCTCGAGGCGGGCACACCGCGGTTCGACCACACGGTCGTCGAGGGAGTGACGATGGACGGCGAGCCGGTGCGGGTGGACGGGACGGGGTTCTTCGCCCGGTGCCTCCAGCACGAGTACGACCATCTCGAGGGCGGGGTCTACCTGGACCACGTCACCGGCTGGCGCCGCACCCGCGCCCTGCGCGCGGTCCGCCGCGCACCATGGTCACGCCGCTAGGCCCTGTCCGGCCGACCTTGCCTGGCTCGGCGTGCCCTGCACCGCACCTCGCTGCGTTGTCGTCGGTCACCGACTACCCCGTAGCCCTACGGGCACGGGAGGTGCCCCCACCGCGTCGATTTCTCCCCCTGCCTTCGGCGGGGGCCCCACCTCGCCTCGCGATGTACGGCACCCGACCCCGCTCACTGATCCGGCCTGATCGACCGGACAGGGACCTGGCCGGTCCGCCGTTCGCGACCCCGTGTGCCGGGCACCTTGGGTCCGTCCGGTGCCCGAGGACGGACATCCCGGGTCACGTCGTGGTGCGGGGCGCTCCGAGCCTGTCCGGCGTTCGAGGAGGGACACACCGGCTCACGCGGCGGTACCGGCCGCCTCTCACACCTGCCTGCCGGGCCGGCACCGCCCGCGAGGGCCGGGCGCGGCCGCACCGGTGCACGGGCAGGCCCGGGGCCCGGGGCGGGCACCGACTCAGAAGCCAGGGCTGCCGTCGCGGTCCTTGACCTCCGCCAGCATCCCCCACAGGAGATCCGTGAGGCTCCTCACCAACTGCTCGCGGGAGCACGGCCGTTCGCCCAGCCACCAGTCGCCCGCCGCGTGCATCATCCCGACGATCCCGTGCCCCCACACCCGCGCGAGCTCGCTCCCGCCCGGACCCAGGTCCACGCGGTCCTCGATGACCTTGGCCAGCTCCTCGCCGAGGCGGCGCAGCAGCGGTGCCGAGTGCCGGCCGACGTCGAAGCCCTGCTCGGAATGCTCGGACTGCTGGGAGTCCTCGGCCGGGTGCATCAGGAAGCGGTACACCTGCGGACGGGCCTCTATTGCCGCGAGATAGGTGTCGAGGGTGTTCTCGACCCGTTCGCGCCGGTCCGCCGGGGCGTCCACCGCCGCGCGCAGCGCGTCGAGCAGGGCGTCGGTGTGGCGCTTGGCGAGGGCCCGGTACAGTCCGCCCTTGTCGCCGAAGTGCCGGTACAGAATGGGCTTCGTGATCCCGGCCTCCGCGGCGATCGCGTTCATGGAGGCCTGCGGTCCGTTGCGGAGCACCACCCGGTCCGCGGCTTCGAGCAACTCCCGCCGCCGCTGGTCCGCCGACCGCTGCTGGTCGGTCTGCTGAGTCGTGGTCTCCATAGCGTCTCCCCGCCCGTCGTTGTCCTGAGGCCTGCGCAACGTAACACTCCGCAGGGATCGGGCGCCGATCGCACCGGCGCAGGTTGACAGCATCTACTTGCCGGTAACAGACTTCGGTTACCGCAAGTAACACACGGGTGGGTGCTTAAGTGTGTGCATATCAGGAGGGGACATGTCCGAGTTCGCGCTCGATCTCAACGACGACCAGAAGCAGGTCCGCGACTGGCTGCACGGCTTCGCGAAGGACGTGATCCGCCCGGCCGCCGCTGAGTGGGACGAGCGTGAGGAGACACCCTGGCCGGTCATCCAGGAGGCCGCCAAGGTCGGAATCTACTCCCTCGATTTCTACGCCCAGCAGTTCTTCGACCCCACCGGCCTCGGCATCCCGATGGCCATGGAGGAGCTCTTCTGGGGTGACGCCGGCATCGCCCTCTCCATCGTCGGCACCGGACTCGCCGCCGTCGGCGTCCTCGCCAACGGCACCGAGGAGCAGATCGGCACCTGGATCCCGCAGATGTACGGAGACGTCGACGACGTCAAGGTCGCCGCCTTCTGCTCGTCCGAGCCCGACGCCGGCTCCGACGTCGGCTCGATGCGTACGCGTGCCGTCTACGACGAGGCCAAGGACGAGTGGGTCCTCAACGGCACCAAGACCTGGGCGACGAACGGCGGTATCGCCAATGTCCATGTCGTCGTCGCGGTGGTCGACCCGGAGCTGGGCACCAAGGGCCACGCCTCCTTCATCGTCCCGCCGAACACCCCCGGCCTCTCCCAGGGCCAGAAGTTCAAGAAGCACGGCATCCGCGCGTCCCACACCGCCGAGGTCGTCCTCGAGGACGTCCGCGTCCCCGGCTCCTGCCTGCTCGGCGGCAAGGAGAAGCTCGACGAGCGCCTCGCCCGCGCCCGCGAGCGGGCCAGGGCAGGCGGCGGCGTGGGGGTCCCCCCGGCCGAAGGCTGGGGGAGGGGCAAGAACGCCGCGATGGCCACCTTCGAGGCCTCCCGCCCGGCGGTCGGCGCGATGGCCGTCGGCACGGCCCGCGCCGCGTACGACTACGCGCTCGAGTACGCCAAGGAGCGCGAGCAGTTCGGCCGCCCGATCATCGACAACCAGGGCGTCGCCTTCCAGCTCGCCGACATGCGCACGCAGATCGACGCGGCCCGGCTCCTGGTCTGGCGCGCCTCGTGGATGGCCGTGAGCGGCAAGCCGTTCACCGCGGCCGAGGGCTCGATGTCCAAGCTCTTCGCGAGCGAGGTCGCCAAGAAGGTCACCGCCCAGGCGGTCCAGATCCTCGGCGGCAACGGCTTCACCCGTGAGTACCCGGTGGAGCGCATGCACCGCGACGCCGCGATCTACACGATCTTCGAGGGCACGAGCGAGATCCAGCGTCTGGTCATCGCCCGCACGCTGTCGGGGATGCCGATCCGCTGAATCCTCACGTCCGGAAGTCGCTGACCTCGGGTCGGTCGTCCGCGGTGAGTTCGGGCGGCCGACCCGCGGGTCGTCAGGGCCCTTCCGTGGTGTGAGGGTGGTGTGCGGTGGTGTCGGCCATGCGGTCGAGCCATTCCGTCAGCAGGTCGCGCTCGGTGGGTGCGAGGGCGGTCGTGGGGCTGTCGCGGAGGGCCTCGCGCAGCGCGACGGCCTGGCTGGTGACGCCGGCCGGTGCGGCGGGCTCGGCGGCGCCGGCCCAAAGGCCCCAGGTCAGCACGCGAAGGTCCGCGGGCAGGGCGGCGCTCGCGGCCAGGACGACCGCACACAGCGCCGTCCCGGCCACGTGCAGCGTGCCGGGACGGCGGAATTCGGGGCTGTCACCGCGCGCGGCGAGCAGCCACAGCACCGCGAGGACCGCGAACAGCACCCCCCGCGTGCACGGCGAACGCGGCTCCTCGTGCGCTGCCCGCTTCGGGGATGAACGCACCCGGACCGCTCCAGGTGAGGTGCCCGGCCAAGTGGTGGCGGCCTGGGCGACCAGCACCACCATGACCAGGTCGTAGAACAGCCCGAGCGGCCGACCACCCGCTCGCGCGGCTGCTCGCCATGGGCGCGCGGGGGCCGCCACAGCTGACGGCGCAGCCGAGCCCAGGGATCGCGTCCCGAGGCCACACGCGCAGCGTGGATCGTCAGCGGACGAGAGCCTCGGATACGGCCCACAGGCGTGCCGCGTTGTCCCGGTCCAGGGCGTACGGCGCGACACCGGCGACGGCACCTGCTCGCTCGGCGACTGGCTCGGCCTGCGCGCAGTCCTCGAAATAGCGGCCGGTGACGCCCTCCACCGTCGGTGAGGCGGCCAGCAACACCGAGGTCGCGGCGCCCTGCTCAACCGTCTTTCCCGGCGGCAGTGCGAGTTCACCCGAGGCGACGAAGGCGGCCACCTGCTGCATGTCCATGTGCCGGGCCAGGGATGTGTCCGCGATGTTGCCCGGCATCAGTGCGTTGGCGGTGATCCCGTCGTCGGCCCATCGCTCGGCGGCACCGACGGCGAACAGGGCGTTGGCGGTCTTCGACTGCCCGTAGGAGGTCCACGGGTCGTAGGGGCGGAAGCGGTAGGCCAGGTCGTCGAAGACGACCGGTGAGAAGAGGTGGCCGATGGAGCTCACCGAGACCACCCGTGCACCGTTCGCCGCCGCGAGCGCCGGATGGAGGCCAGTGGCGAGGGCGAAGTGGCCCAGGTGGTTGACGGCGAACTGCCACTCCTGGCCGTCAGGTGTACGGGTGAGCTGCGGCGTGGCCATCACTCCCGCGTTGTTGACCAGGATGTGCAGCGGGCCGTGCCAGGCTGCCACGAACTCGGCGACCGTCGACCGGTCGGCCAGATCGAGCCGCCCCACGGTCAACTTCCCTGCTTCGGGCGGAAGTTCCGCCTCCAGGCGGGCCGCCACGCGGGCCCCCGCGGCGGTTTCCCGCACGGCCAGGGTGACGTCGGCGCCCGCGGCGGCGAGCACCCGGGCTGTCTCCACCCCGATTCCGGAACTGGCTCCGGTCACCACGGCCCGGCGGCCGTGCAGGTCGACACCGTCGAGTACGTCGGCGGCGGTGGTGCTCGCCCCGAACGTGAGGGGCGCCTCGACGATCGGGGTCGGGGTCGGGCGTCGTCCGCCCATGAGCAGAAGCGCGACCGGGCCTCTCCCGGGTCAGCCCTGCGCGACCCGGGAGACGTGCTCCCAGTCGGCCCAGGTCTGAAGGCGCTGGGCATAGACGGGCTCGATGATCTCGATGGGTTCCGTACCGAACAGCACCCGCAGCGGCGGGTTCTCAGCATCGACGATCTGCAGCAGGGCGGCGCCCGCGTCGGCGGTGGCGGCGTACCGGGCGTCGCCGAAGCGGGCCGCGATGGCCTCGCGGACCTGGTCGTAGGCGGGGTTCGGCTGGGCGTGCGAGGCGGAGGAGCCGGCCCAGTCCGTGGTGAAGCCACCCGGCTCGACAAGGGTGACCTTGATCCCGTGGCCTGCGACTTCCTGGGCAAGAGACTCGCTGAAGCCCTCGAGCGCCCACTTGGACGCGTGGTACGCGCCGAGAGACGGGAACGCGGCGATGCCGCCGACGGACGACGGACGGCGGCGTCACCCTCCCCGACCTCCCCACCGGCACCCCGCTCGGCGTCGGGCTGCTCTCGTACGAGACGGGAACGGTGGAACTGCCCGGGGGAAGCGTCATCGCCCTCTACACCGACGGCCTCGTCGAGGACCGCCACGACGACATCGACGTCGGGATGGACCGTGTGAGCGCCGCACTCGCGCAGCCCGGCCTCCCTCTGGAAGACCTCTGCTCCGCGATCATCGACACCCTGCCGGCCACGACGTCGCAAGACGACGTCACCCTGCTTCTGGCCCGCACCCGCTCCCCGGCCCCGGCCTCCCCCGCCGGCACGCCGGCCGACTGCTGACACCGGCTGTGCGAGGGGCGGCGTACGCAAGCCGTACGCCGCCCCTTCCTCCGTCGTCAGGCGCCCAGCAGGGCCTCGATCGCGGCCACGACCTCCGGCGCCTCCGGCTCCGTGCGCGGACGGAAGCGGGTGACCTCGCCCTGCGGCGAGATCAGGAACTTCTCGAAGTTCCACTGGACGTCGCCGGCCTCGCCCTCCGCGTCCGCGACCTTCGTCAGCTCCGCGTACAGCGGGTGCCGGCCGTCGCCGTTCACGTCCGTCTTCTCCAGCAGGGGGAACGACACACCGTAGGTCGTCGAGCAGAACGTCTGGATCTCCTCGGCGCTGCCCGGCTCCTGCCCCGCGAACTGGTTGCAGGGCACGCCCAGCACCGTGAAGCCACGGTCCGCGTACTGCTTCTGCAGCCGCTCGAGCCCCGCGTACTGCGGCGTCAGGCCGCACTTGGACGCCACGTTGACCAGCAGCACGGTCGTGTCCGCGTAGTCGGCGAGCGACGTGGGGTCGCCGGTCAGGGTACGCAGCGGGATGTCGCGCAGAGTCATCAGGTTCTCCTCGGTAACGGTCCTTCTCCGGTCACTCTCGCACGGCCGCTTATACGGGCCGGAACAGCCCCTCCTGGACCACCGAGACCAGCAGCCGCCCCTCGCGGTCGTAGATCCGCCCGCGTGCCAGCCCGCGGCCGCCCGTCGCGATGGGCGACTCATGGTCGTACAGGAACCACTCGTCGGCGCGGAACGGGCGGTGGAACCACATCGCGTGGTCCAGCGAGGCCATGTCGAAGCCGCGCGGCCCCCACAGCGGCTCCACCGGGATACGGACCGCGTCGAGCAGGGTCATGTCGGAGGCGTACGTCAGCGCGCAGGTGTGCACGAGCGGGTCGTCGCCGAGCGGGCCGACCGCGCGCATCCACACCGCGCTGCGCGGATCCGCGTCCTTGACCTCCTCCTTGGTCCAGCGCAGCCGGTCCACGTAGCGGATGTCGAAGGGCTGGCGGCGGGCCATCCGCTCCAGCGCCTCCGGCAGCGCGCCCAGGTGCTCGCGGATCTCGTCGGTGACGCTCGGCAGCGTCTCCGGCGCCGGGAAGTCGAGCCGGGGCGGCAGCTGGTGCTCGAAGCCGGCCTCCTCGGGCTGGTGGAAGGAGGCCGTCAGATTGAAGATCGTGCGGCCGCGCTGCACGGCGGTGACCCGGCGGGTGGTGAACGACCGGCCGTCCCTGACCCGCTCGACCTGGTAGACGATCGGCACACCCGGGATACCGGGCCGCAGGAAGTACGCGTGCAGGGAGTGGACCGGCCGGAGGCCGTCCGTCGTCCTCCCCGCCGCAACCAGGGCCTGGCCTGCGACCTGACCGCCGAAGACGCGCTGCAGGGACTCGTTGGGGCTGAGCCCCCGGAAGATGTTGACCTCGATCTGCTCCAGGTCGAGCAGATCGACGAGCCGCTCGGCGGGACTGGTCATGCGGTTCTTTCCACTCTCCATTCGCACCGGGGCCTCAGAGCCGGCCCACGGAGGTGACCCGGATCACGGCCCGGCCCTCCTCGTCGGAGGCCGCCAGATCGACCTCCGCACTGACACCCCAGTCGTGATCGTCGTTCGGGTCGGCGAAGGTCTGCCGGACCCGCCACAGACCGTGCGCGGGATCCTCCTCGATGGACAGCAGCTTGGGGCCGCGGGCGTCCGGTCCCGTCCCCAGGTCGTCGTACTCGTCCCAGTACCCGTCCATCGCCTCGCCCCACGCGTCCTCGTCCCAGCCGGACTCGCCGTCCAGCTCGCCCAACTCGGCGACGTGGTCGAGCGCGGCCAGCTCCACGCGGCGGAACATCGCGTTCCGTACGAGTACGCGGAAGGCGCGGGCGTTCGCGGTGACCGGCTTGACCTGGTCGGCCTTCTCCTGCGCCTCCTCCGCCGTCTCCACCTCGGGGTTGGCCAGCTGCTCCCACTCGTCCAGCAGGCTGGAGTCGACCTGGCGGACCATCTCGCCGAGCCAGGCGATCAGATCCTCCAGGTCCTCGGTCTTCAGATCGTCCGGGATGGTGTGGTCGAGGGCCTTGTACGCGCTCGCGAGATAGCGCAGCACGATGCCCTCGGTGCGGGCCAGCTCGTAGAAGGACGTGAACTCCGTGAATGACAGCGCCCGTTCGTACATGTCACGGATGACGGACTTCGGCGAGACCGGGTGGTCGCCGACCCACGGGTGCGACTTCCGGTACAGGTTGTACGCGTGCCACAGCAGCTCTTCGAGCGGCTTCGGGTACGAGATGTCCTGGAGCCGCTCCATCCGCTCCTCGTACTCGACCCCGTCCGCCTTCATCGCGCCGACCGCCTCGCCGCGCGCCTTGTTCTGCTGGGCGGCGAGGATCTGGCGCGGGTCGTCCAGGGTCGACTCGACGACGGACACCATGTCGAGTGCGTACGACGGCGATTCCGGGTCCAGGAGGTCGAAGGCCGCGAGCGCGAACGTGGACAGCGCCTGGTTCAGCGCGAAGTCCTGCTGGAAGTCGACAGTGAGCCGGACGATCCGGCCCTGGGCGTCGGGGGTTTCGAGGCGCTCCACGACGCCGCCGTCGAGCAGCGAGCGGTAGATCGCGATGGCCCGGCGGATGTGCCTGAGCTGCTGCTTGCGCGGCTCGTGGTTGTCCTCCAGCAGCTTGCGCATGGCGGCGAAGGCATCGCCCGGGCGGGCGATCACCGACAGCAGCATGGCGTGGGTGACCTTGAAACGGGAGGTCAGCGGCTCGGGATCGGAGGCGATGAGCTTCTCGAAGGAATTCTGGGACCATGCGACGAAGCCCTCGGGCGCCTTCTTGCGGACCACCTTCCGCTTCTTCTTCGGGTCGTCGCCCGCCTTGGCGAGCGCCTTCTCGTTCTCGATGACGTGCTCCGGCGCCTGCGCGACGACGAATCCGGCGGTGTCGAAGCCCGCCCGGCCGGCGCGGCCGGCGATCTGGTGGAACTCGCGGGAGCGCAGCGTACGGACCCGGCTGCCGTCGTACTTGGTGAGCGCCGTGAACAGCACCGTGCGGATGGGGACGTTGACCCCGACGCCGAGCGTGTCCGTGCCGCAGATGACCTTCAGCAGACCGGCCTGGGCGAGCTTCTCGACCAGGCGGCGGTACTTGGGCAGCATGCCGGCGTGGTGGACGCCGATGCCGTGGCGCACGTATCGGGAGAGATTGCGGCCGAACTTGGTGGTGAAGCGGAAGTTGCCGATCAGCTCGGCGATCTGGTCCTTCTCCTCGCGGGTGCACATGTTGATGCTCATCAGCGACTGCGCCCGCTCGACCGCCTGGGCCTGTGTGAAGTGCACGATGTAGACCGGCGCCTGCTTGGTCTCCAGCAGTTCGGTCAGCGTCTCGGTGATGGGGGTCGTGCGGTACTCGTACGAGAGCGGGACCGGGCGGGTCGCCGAGCGCACGACGGCGGTCTCGCGGCCGGTGCGGCGGGTCAGGTCCTTCTCGAACATCGAGACGTCGCCGAGCGTCGCCGACATCAGCACGAACTGTGCCTGGGGGAGTTCGAGGAGGGGAATCTGCCAGGCCCAGCCGCGGTCCGGCTCCGCGTAGAAGTGGAACTCGTCCATCACGACCTGGCCGATGTCGGCGTCCTTGCCGTCGCGGAGCGCGATGGACGCCAGGACCTCGGCGGTGCAGCAGATGACCGGCGCGTCGGCGTTCACGGAAGCGTCGCCGGTGAGCATGCCCACGTTCTCGGTGCCGAAGAGCTTGCACAGGTCGAAGAACTTCTCCGAGACCAGGGCCTTGATCGGCGCTGTGTAGAAGGTGACCTCGTCACGGGCCAGCGCCGCGAAGTGCGCACCCGCCGCGACCAGGCTCTTTCCCGAGCCGGTGGGGGTGGAAAGGATCACGTTGGCCCCGGAGACCACCTCGATCAGCGCCTCCTCCTGGGCCGGGTAGAGCGAGATGCCCCGGTCCTCGGCCCATGACGAGAAGGCTTCGAAGAGGGCATCGGGGTCGGCATCCGGCGGCAGCTGATCGATAAGGGTCACGCCCCCCATCTTGCCTGGCTTCGGCGCGGATGAGGGAACCGGCCACCGAGAGGAAGATCGCTACCGGTAGCCTGTCCCGTCAACTGAGCACAACGACAAGACAAATGGGGCGGGAACAGCATGATGGGACCGGCGCACTCCCTGTCCGGGGCCGCAGCCTGGCTGGGGGTGGGGGCGGCGGCGGCCGCGGCGGGCCATCCGATGCCGTGGCCCGTGCTCGTCGTCGGCGCACTGATCTGCGCGGGCGCGGCACTGGCGCCCGACCTCGACCACAAGGCGGCAACGATCTCCCGGGCCTTCGGGCCCCTCTCGCGGGGCCTGTGCGAGGTGGTCGACAAACTGTCGTACGCGGTCTACAAGGCGACGAAGAAGCAGGGCGACCCACGCAGGTCCGGCGGCCACCGCACGCTCACGCACACCTGGGTGTGGGCGGTGCTGATCGGCGCGGGCACGTCGGCGCTGGCCGTGACCGGGGGCCGCTGGGCGGTCCTCGCGATCCTCTTCATCCATCTCGTCCTCGCGGTCGAGGGCCTGCTGTGGCGCGCCGCGCGGGTCTCCAGCGACGTGCTGGTCTGGCTGCTCGGCGCGACCAGCGCCTGGATCCTGGCGGGCGTCCTGGACAAACCGGGCAGCGGCGCGGACTGGCTCTTCACCGGCCCCGGCCAGGAGTACCTCTGGCTCGGCCTGCCCATCGTGCTCGGCGCCCTCGTCCACGACATCGGCGACGCGCTCACCGTCTCCGGCTGCCCGATCCTCTGGCCGATCCCGATCGGCCGCAAGCGCTGGTACCCGCTGGGCCCGCCGAAGGGCATGCGCTTCCGGGCGGGGAGCTGGGTGGAGCTGAAGGTGCTGATGCCGGTGTTCATGCTGCTGGGCGGGGTGGGCGGCGCGGCGGCGCTGAACGTGATCTAGATCCGGAGTTGCCCCGGCCGAGCGTGGTCCACGGCCGTCCTGGCTGAACGGGGTCCACGGCCGTCCTCGCCCAGTGCGATCCGGAGCCGCACGGACCCGCCCCGGCGTCCGGCGTTCGGCCCAGCGCCGGGTGCCGGGGCCGGCACCCGCCGGTAGCGTCCCGGCCGTGAGCGAAGCGACAGGCGAGCGGGGAGGCGAGGGCGCAGGGGCGGTCATCGGGCGGGAGCGGCTGCTCGCGTTCGGGGACGCGGTCTTCGCGATCGCGATCACACTGCTCGCCCTCGACATCAAGGTGGCGGACGGTCTGGCCGAAGCGGACCTCGGCGCGGCGCTGGACGACGCCCTCGCCGACGTGGCCGCGTTCCTGCTCAGCTTCGTCGTCATCGGGGTGCTGTGGCTGGGACAGCACGCCCTGTTCTCCCGGGTCGCCCGGATCGACACCTGTCTGCTCTACCTGTATCTCGCCCTGCTGGCCGTGATCGCGGGGCTGCCGTTTCCCACCCGGCTGATCAGTGAGTACGGGGACACCGCTCTCGGCACGGCGGTCTACGCGGGATCGATCGCCCTCGCCTCGGCCATCATCACCGCGATGGCGCTGCGGATCCTCTTCCGGCCGGCCCTGGCCGAACCGCATGTTCCGCGGGAGAGCCTGCGCCTGTCCGCCCTGGAGGGCGCGGTCATGGTGGTGGTCTTCGCCGCCTCCATCCCGCTCACCCTCGTCTCACCGCTGGTCGCCCAGCTCTGGTGGCTGGCCGCCATCCCGCTCCGCGCCTGGCTCTCCCGCAGGTACAGCGACTGAGGGGCGGGGGTCCGGGGGGCGGGCCCCGGGAACTAACCGTGCCAGGACCGCCACAGCGCCGCGTACGCCCCGCCCGCCGCCACCAGCTCGGCGTGGCTGCCCAGTTCGCTGATGCGGCCGTTCTCGACGACCGCGATCACGTCCGCGTCGTGGGCCGTGTGCAGCCGGTGGGCGATGGCCACGACCGTGCGCCCGTCCAGCACCCGGGCCAGGGAGCGCTCCAGGTGCCGGGCCGCGCGCGGGTCGAGCAGCGACGTCGCCTCGTCCAGGACCAGGGTGTGCGGGTCCGCGAGGACCAGGCGGGCCAGGGCGATCTGCTGGGCCTGGGCCGGGGTCAGGGCGAGGCCACCCGAGCCGACCTCGGTGTCGAGGCCGTCCTCCAGCGCCCGCGCCCATCCGTCCGCGTCCACCGCACCCAGCGCCGCCCACAACTCGGCGTCGTCCGCCCCCGCCCGTGCCAGCAGCAGATTGTCGCGCAGGGAGCCCACGAAGACGTGGTGTTCCTGGTTGACCAGCGCCACGTGCTCCCGTACACGCTCCGCCGGCATCCGGGACAGCTCGGCCGCACCGAGCGTGACCCGGCCCGTCCGCGGCGCGTAGATCCCCGCGAGCAGCCGCCCGAGCGTGGACTTGCCCGCGCCGGACGGGCCGACGAGCGCCAGCCGGGTGCCGGGCGGCACGTCCATGGACACCCGGTGCAGCACGTCGACGCCCTCGCGGTACCCGAAGTGCACCTCGTCCGCGCGCACCGCGCGCCCCTCCGGGCGCACCTGTCCGTCGCCCGCGTCGGGTTCGATCTCCCGTACGCCGACGAGCCGCGCGAGCGACACCTGGGCCACCTGGAGCTCGTCGTACCAGCGCAGGATCAGGTTCACCGGGTCGACCATCATCTGCGCGATCAGCGCGCCGGTGGTCAGCTGCCCGATCCCGATCCAGCCCTGCAGCACGAAGACGCCGCCGATCATCAGCACGGACCCGAGCACGGTCGCGTGCGTGACGTTGATGACCGGGAACAGCACGGACCGCAGCCACAGGGTGTACCGCTCCCACGCCGTCCACTCCTTGATCCGGCGGTCCGACAGTGCCACGCGCCGCGCCCCGAGCCGGTGCGCCTCCACCGTCCGGCCCGCGTCGACGGTCTCGGCGAGCACCGCGGCCACGGCCGCGTACCCCGCGGCCTCCGAACGGTACGCGGACGGCGCCCGTTTGAAGTACCAGCGGCAGCCGATCACCAGCACCGGCAGCGCCAGCAGCACGGCCGGGGCGAGCGGCGGCGCGGTCACGGTGAGCCCGCCGAGCAGCAGAACGATCCAGAAGACACCGATCGTCAGCTGCGGTACCGCCTCGCGCATCGCGTTCGCCAGCCGGTCGATGTCGGTCGTGATCCGGGACAGCAGATCGCCCGTACCGGCCCGCTCCAGCACGCCCGGCGGCAGCCCGACCGACCGTACGAGGAAGTCCTCGCGCAGATCCGCCAGCATCCGCTCACCGAGGATCGCGCCCCGCAGCCGCACCAGCCGTACGAACACCGCCTGGACGACCAGCGCCACCGCGAACAGCGCCGCGGTGCGCTCCAGATGGAGCTCGCGCGCCCCGTCCGCCGCCCGCTCGACGAGCGAGCCGAGCAGCCACGGCCCGGCCATCGAGGCCACGACGGCGACCGTGTTGACGGCGACGAGCAGGACGAACGCCCGGCGGTGCCGCCGCAGCAGCTCGCGTACGTACGCGCGCACCGTCGCGGGCGTGCCCACCGGCAGGGTGGTCGCCGTCCGGGGGGCCGCCGGGTCGAATGCCGGTGGCGCCACGCCGATCATGCCGTCTCCTCGATGTCGATTCCGGCGTCGGTCAGTTGCCCGGTCAGGGGCTCGGTGAGCTGTTCGCCGACATGGGCCGGGGTGTCCTCCGTCTCCCGGGTCACCACCTCGCGGTACCGCGGCTCCTTGTGCAGCAGCTCGCGGTGCACGCCCACGGCCGCGACCTCGCCCTCGCGGACGAGCACCACCCGGTCGGCCCGGTCGAGCAGCAGCGGCGACGACGTGAAGACGACCGTGGTGCGTCCAGAGCGCAGGGCCCGCACCCCCTCGGCGATCCGTGCCTCCGTGTGCGAGTCGACCGCGGAGGTCGGCTCGTCGAGCACCAGCACGTCGGGGTCCGCGACGAGCGACCTGGCCAGGGCCAGCCGCTGCCGCTGCCCGCCCGAGAGCGAGCGGCCGCGCTCGGTGATGGGCGCGCCCATCGCGTCCCTGTCCAGCGCGGCCTGCGCCAGCGCGTCCAGCACGTCCCCGCACTCGGCGGCGGCCAGCGCATCGGTCGCGGACACCGCCCCGGACGCGGGCACGTCGAGCAGCTCGGTCAGGCTCCCGGACAGCAGGACCGGGTCCTTGTCCTGGACCAGGACCAGGCCGCGCGCGACCTCACGGGGCTGCTCGTCCAGGGCGACACCGCCGAGCAGCATGGACGGCAGGCCCTGCGGATCCGCGGCATGCCCGCCGAGCCGCTCAGCCAGCCGCCCAGCCTCGTCCGGATCGCCGCACACGACGGCGGTCAGTGCCCCGGCCGGGGCGAGCAACCCGCTGGCCGGGTCGTACAGATCGCCCGAGGCCACGGCGTCGGACGCCTCCCCGGAGCCGCCCGAGGGCCGCTCCAGCGACAGCACCCGGGCCGCGCGCCGCGCGGACGGCCGGGAGAAGGAGTACGCCATGGCGATCTCCTCGAAGTGCCGCAGCGGGTAGCTCAGCAGCATCACCGCGCTGTAGACGGTGACGAGTTCACCGACCTCGATCCGCCCGTCGCCGACCAGCCCGATGCCGTACAGGACGACGATGATGAGCAGCAGACCCGGCAGCAGCACCTGCAGCGCCGTGATCAGCGACCACATCCGGGCGCTGCGGACGGCCGCCCGGCGCACCTCCTGCGAGGCGCGGCGGTAGCGCCGGAGGAACAGCTCCTCGCCGCCGATGCCGCGCAGCACCCGCAGTCCCGCGACCGTGTCGGAGGCGAGCTCGGTGGCCTTGCCCGCCTTCTCGCGCTGGGCGTCCGCGAGCCGCGTCGCCCGCGGGAGAAGCGGCAGCACGCCGAGCGCCAGCACCGGAACGCCGATAGCGACCACGACACCGAGCGCCGGCTGGTAGACGAGCAGACCCACGACGACCACGACGATCGTGAGGGCCGCCGCGAGGAAGCGCGAGACCGCCTCCACGAACCAGCCGATCTTCTCGACGTCGCCGGTGGAGACCGCGACGACCTCACCCGCGGCGACCCGTCGCGTGAGCGCGGAGCCCAGCTCGGCGGTCCTGCGGGCCAGCAGCTGCTGCACGCGCGCCGCGGCAGTGATCCAGTTGGTGACGGCCGTGCGGTGCAGCATGGTGTCGCCGCCCGCGATGCCGACCGTGGCGAGGGCGATCAGCCCGCCCGCGAGCGCGAGCCGGGAGCCCGAATGGTCGACGACGGCCTGTACGGCGAGACCGACGCCGTACGGAAGTGCCATCACGGAGACGAAGTGCAGCATGCCCCAGGCGAGGGATGTGAGCTGGCCGCCGAGCTGCTTGCGCCCGAGCCAGACGAGGAACCGCAGTCCCGACCGGACATCCGGAACGCCGGGATCGGGATACGGAAGATCGCGAATCTGCATGATGTCCCAGATCGTTCGAGAGGGCGGCTCGGACGTGCAAGGTTCGCTCTCCGCAGTCGGTCGTAGCAACCGATTTTCGGGCGGCATGGCACAGAACCCGCCATGATCACCGGCCGTGCCGCCACGCCCTCTGGCGCCCGCGCGATCCTCACGCTTCACTCCCGACGCATGAGACGACAACAGATCATGTCCATGCTCGCGGGACTGGCCCTGGCGGCCGGTTCCGCGCTCGGCGCGAGCCCCGCCGCGGCGGTGACGGCACCCGCCGGCGCCCCGACGCCACCGGCCGAGTTCGGCAGCGATTGGCACGATCCGCTCACCGCGGTGCCGCCGGTCACCAAGCCGGCCACCAGGTCCTGCTCGGTCACCCTCGCCGAGGCGCAGTTCCGCGACTTCACGCCGTACAGGGGGAGTTACGCGCCTCCTGAGGAGTGCGGCAGCCGCTGGAGCGCCGTGGTGCTGCGGCTCGACGGCAACGTCAAGGGCCGCCAGTACGACCGCCTCGGCCACCTCGCCGTCGGCGGCGTCGAGATCTTCCGTACGTCCACCCCGCAGCCCTCGCCCGACGGCATCACCTGGTCCGTCGAGAAGGACGTCACCCGCTACCGCGACACCCTGAGCCGCCCCCAGCCCGTCGAGATGCTCATCGGCAACGTCGTCAACGACACCTACACGGGCGTCATCGACGTCAAGGTCACGCTCACCTTCTACGCCGCCGACGGCCGCACGGACCGGGCCGCGGTACCGGACCGGGTGCTCCCGCTCGACGCGCAGAGCCTCACCACCCCGCGCAACTCCGAACGGATCCTCGCCGAGGTGTACGCCACCGGCTCGGGCGGCGGCTGCGAGGAGTACTGGTACCTCACCGTCCCCGACCCGGCCCCGTACTCCTGCAAGGCGGACCGAGGTCCGTACCGCGAGGTGCAGATCAGGGTCGACGGGCGCCTCGCGGGAATCGCCGCACCGTTCCCGACCGTGTGGACCGGAGGCTGGTCCAACCCCTTCCTCTGGTACGTGATTCCGGGACCGCGCGCCTTCGACATCAAGCCGGTCCAGTACGACCTCACGCCGTTCGCGGGCCAGCTCAACGACGGCCGCCCGCACCGCATCGAGGTATCCGTCGCAGGGGTGCCGGCCGGGCAGACGGGCTGGAGCACGCCCACGAACGTCCTGATCTGGCAGGACGAGGGCAGCACCGTGGTGACCGGCGCCCTGACCCGCCACGAGGAGGGCGACCTCGCCAACTCCTCCACGTACACTCCCGGTTCGACCGAGCACCGGCTCGACACGAAGGCCGGGCACCGGCTCACCGTCGGCGGATACGTGAACACCTCGCACGGGCGGATCGCGACCGAGGTGACACGCTCGCTCGCGCACACCTCCGCGCACCGCTGGGGCGAGGGCGAGAACCCGGACGCGCTCGAGGGCACCTGGACCGACGACGAGACCGTGACCTCGGGCCGGACCACCACCCGCACCCATCGCACGTACACGATGGACGGCGAGACGACCCTCGGTGCGGGCGACCGGCTGCGGACCGTGCTCACGCTCGGGGACAGGGCCGACACCATGGTGCTGCGCGGCGGGAAGCGCACCGCCTGGTCGCGGCTCGACGACTCGTACGCGGGAGACGCGACGTACACCGCGAACGTGGCGCGCGACCAGCGCCACGCGGTCGGCACGACGGCGGAACGCTACCGGCTGTACGGGGCGCAGGCGCCCGACGGCTGCTACGACCGGAGCCTGCGGACCGTGCAGGGCGTGCTCACGGAGGACCGCCGGCGCTGCTGACGGCGCACGGGGCCCGGCACCGGCGGCCGGGCCCCGCACCGCTCACGCCGAGGGCTTCTCGGAGTCCGCTCCGGAGCGGGGCTTCCTCCCCGGGATCTCCTGCGAGGCACCGCTCGCCTTCACCGAGACGAGGCACCGCCCGCCTTCACCGAGAGGTGACTGAGCAGCACCGGTGCCGTCCAGGTCGCCGCGTCGTACACGTCGAAGTCGGGCGCCGGGGCGTGACGGTGGCCTGACGGAGCCTGATCCATAGGTGCCGACCGGTGGCGGGGGGGGGGGGGGGGCGCGGGGGGGAGGTGTTTTCGCAGGGGGGAAGCGGGAACCAAACAACCAACCCCGCGCATGTTAGCACCCCTGCGCTCCAC
>NZ_JBHWKX010000031.1:0-18614 GCF_042730885.1 Streptomyces sp. NPDC059909 | reverse complement strand
CATCGAGACCAAGGGCGGCATCATGCCCCCCCCCCTCTCCCCCCCCCCCACCGCGCCAATCGGCGCTTCTCAGCAGCGCTGCCCCGGCACTCCGTCGACCAGGGCGGACAACAGCCCGCCCAGCACCTCGCGCTGACCGGGCGTCAGCGGCGCCAGGATGTCCTCCGCGGCGGCGCGGCGTGCGCTGCGCAGCTGCCGGAGCGTGGTGCGGCCGGTCTCGGTGAGCTCGATGCGCACCACCCGGCGGTTGCTCGGGTCGGGGACGCGCCGGACCCGGCCGCTCGACTCCAGTCCGTCGACGAGCGTCGTGACGGCCCGCGGCACGACCTCCAGCCGCTCGGCCAGATCGGCCATCCGCGGCGCCCCGTCGTAGTGCGCGACGACGCGCAGCAGCCGGGACTGCGCGGGCGTGATGCCGACCGGCTCCAGATGCAGTTTCTGAATGCGGTGGAGCCGGCGCGTCAGCCGCAGCAGCTGCTCGGCCAGCAGACCGTCGGCGTCGGGGGCGGGGGCGGGGATGGTCATACGGGGAACAATATCAGGACCAGGTTCATTGTGAGTATAGGTAACAGTGAGCTATGCTCCTGAAATCTGTTCGTCGAAGCCCGTCCGTCCCGGCCCGGGAGTCCGCCCCACCCTCAGAAGGAGCCCATGCGCCCTCACGACGACGGTCCGTCATGGACCCCACCCAGCCGTCCGCTCGATCCCACACGGCCGGAGCCGCCCGCACAGGTGGGGCGCATCCTCCGGCTCTTCCGTCCGTACCGCGGCCGGCTCGCCCTCGTCGGGCTGCTCGTCGGTGCCTCGTCGCTCGTCTCCGTCGCGTCGCCCTTCCTGCTCCGCGAGATCCTCGACACCGCGATCCCACAGGGCCGTACGGGGCTGCTGTCGCTGCTCGCCCTCGGCATGATCCTGACCGCCGTGACGACGAGCGTCTTCGGCGTGCTGCAGACCCTGATCTCCACCACCGTCGGCCAGCGCGTCATGCACGACCTGCGCACCAGTGTCTACGCCCAGCTGCAGCGCATGCCGCTCGCCTTCTTCACCAAGACACGCACCGGTGAGGTCCAGTCGCGCATCGCCAACGACATCGGCGGCATGCAGGCGACCGTCACCTCGACCGCGACGTCCCTGGTCTCCAACCTCACCGCCGTCGTCGCGACGATCGTCGCCATGCTCGCCCTGGACTGGCGGCTCACGGTCGTCTCGCTCGTCCTGCTGCCCATGTTCGTGTGGATAAGCCGCCTGGTGGGCCGGGAGCGCAAGCAGATCACGACACAGCGGCAGAAGCAGATGGCCGCCATGGCCGCCACGGTCACCGAATCGCTGTCGGTCAGCGGCATCCTGCTCGGCCGCACCATGGGCCGCGCCGACTCGCTCACGCGCTCGTTCGCCGACGAGTCCGAGCGGCTGGTCGATCTGGAGGTCCGCTCCAGCATGGCCGGGCGCTGGCGGATGTCCACCATCGGCATGATCATGGCCGCCATGCCGGCGCTCCTCTACTGGGCCGCGGGACTCACCCTCCAGAACGGCGGGCCGGCGATCTCCATCGGTACGCTCGTCGCCTTCGTCTCGCTCCAGCAGGGCCTCTTCCGCCCGGCCGTGAGCCTGCTCTCCACCGGGGTGCAGATCCAGACCTCGCTCGCCCTGTTCCACCGCATCTTCGAATATCTCGACCTGCCGGTGGACATCAGGGAGCCGGAGCAGCCGGTGCGCCTGGAGAAGATCCGCGGCGAAGTGCGTTTCGAGAACGTCGACTTCAGCTACGACGAGAAGAGCGGACTGCCGACGCTCGACGGTATCGACCTCACCGTTCCGGCGGGCGGCAGCCTGGCCGTCGTCGGGCCCACCGGGTCCGGCAAGTCCACGCTGAGCTATCTCGTGCCCCGGCTGTACGACGTCACCGGCGGCCGGGTCACGCTCGACGGCGTCGACGTGCGGGACCTGGACTTCGAGACGCTGTCCCAGGCCGTCGGAGTCGTCTCCCAGGAGACGTATCTCTTCCACGCCTCCGTGGCCGACAATCTGCGCTTCGCCAAGCCCGACGCCACGGACGAGGAGATTCAGGCAGCGGCCCGCGCGGCCCAGATCCACGATCACATCGCGTCCCTGCCCGACGGCTACGACACCCTGGTCGGCGAGCGCGGCTACCGCTTCTCGGGCGGTGAGAAGCAGCGCCTCGCCATCGCGCGCACGATCCTGCGGGACCCGCCGGTGCTGATCCTGGACGAGGCGACGAGCGCCCTCGACACCCGTACGGAGCATGCGGTGCAGCGGGCGATCGACGCGCTTTCGGCGGGCCGCACCACCATCACGATCGCCCACCGTCTCTCGACGGTCCGGGAGGCGGACGAGATCGTCGTGCTGGACGGCGGCCAGATCGCGGAGCGCGGCAGCCATGCGGAGCTCCTTGACCGCGACGGGCGCTATGCGGCGCTGGTGCGGCGCGATGCGGAACCGGCAGCAGCGGTCACGGCCTGACCGTGCCCCGGTCGGCGCCCGTTCCCCTGCGGAGCCGGAGGGCGGGAGCCGGAGCCGGCGGTCGGTCCCTGCCGGTGTCGGTGGCCGTGCCCCTGCCGGTGCCGGTGCCGCCTTGCGCCGTCCTTGTCCGCCTCAGGCGGGCGCGCCGACGAGCGCGGGGTCGTGGCCCAGGAGGCGCTGGATCTCGTGGACGGCGGCACGGCCCGCCCGGTTGGCGCCGATCGTCGACGCCGACGGGCCGTAGCCGACGAGATGGATGCGTGCGTCCCGCACCGCGCGGGTGCCTTCCAGGGCGATGCCGCCACCGGGCTCGCGGAGCCTGAGCGGCGCGAGATGGTCGATGGCCGCGCGGAAGCCCGTCGCCCAGAGGATGACATCCGCCTCGACCGTGCGGCCGTCGTCCCAGGCCACCCCGGTCGGCGTGATCCTGTCGAACATCGGCAGCCGGTCCAGCACGCCCTCGGCGCGGGCACGCCGTATCGCATCGTTCAGGGGGAGCCCCGTCACCGAGACCACACTGAGCGGCGGCAGTCCGCGTCGTACGCGCTCCTCCACCAGGGCGACGGCCGCCCGGCCCTGCTCCTCGCCGAAGGGCCCCTCGCGGTAGACCGGCGGGCGCCGCGTCACCCATGTGGTCTCCGCGGCCTCCTCCGCGATCTCCATCAGATGCTGGGTGCCCGACGCCCCACCGCCGACCACCACCACGCGCAGACCCGCGAACGCCTCCGGCCCCGGGTAGGCCGCCGTGTGCAGCTGGCGCCCGAGGAAGGTCTCCTGCCCGGGATAGCGGGGCCAGAAGGGCCGGTCCCAGGTGCCGGTCGCATTGATGAGGGCACGCGTCGCGTACGTACCCTCCGACGACTCCACCAGCAACCGGCCGCCCTCGCCCTCCCGCACCGCGCGCACGTCCACCGGGCGGTGCACGCGCAGATCGAAGGTGTTCTCGTAGCGCGTGAAGTACTCGACGATCACCTCGGACGACGGACGGCTGTCATCGGCATCCGTCAGCTCCATGCCGGGCAGTGCGTGCATGCCGTGGACCTTGCCGTACGTCAGCGACGGCCAGCGGAACTGCCACGCACCGCCCGCCCGCGGTGCGTGGTCCAGGACCACGAAGTCCACGTCGGGGCGCAGCCCCGCGCGCCGCAGATGATAGGCGCCGGACAGGCCCGCCTGTCCGGCGCCGATGACGACCACGTCCACGTCCCGCGCCCCAAAGTTGTTCACGTTTCCACTAACAGGGGGCGGTGCGTGGATCTTCCCGGCGCCTTCAGCATGATCTGGCGAGGAACCCCGCAAGCCAGGCCTCTTCACCTGCCGGAACTGCGGGGTCAATGCTCACGCAGACCGGAACGCTTCTCGCGACATCGCCCACAAGGGCGAGGCTGCGTGGACTGCGGTGCGTGAGTCACGCGCCCCTGCCACCCCATAGGGGTGTCTGGGTATCTGGACGGAGGAGTTCACCCGGCGCGCCAGTTGGGCGCCACGTCCAAACCCGGTCGCTTACGGCCGGGTCAAGTTGACAGGAAGTTCACGCCCTGGGCCAGCGGCAGATCGGCCGAGTGGTTCACCGTGTTCGTCGCCCGGCGCATGTACGCGCGCCATGCGTCCGAGCCCGACTCCCGGCCGCCGCCCGTCTCCTTCTCTCCGCCGAACGCGCCGCCGATCTCGGCGCCCGAGGTGCCGATGTTGACGTTCGCGATCCCGCAGTCGGAGCCGTCCGCGGCCAGGAACCGCTCGGCCTCACGCTGGCTCTGCGTGAAGATCGACGAGGAGAGCCCCTGCGGGACCCCGTTGTGCAGCTCGATCGCCTCGTCCAGCGTGCGGTAGGTGAGGACGTACAGGATCGGTGCGAAGGTCTCCTCCCGGACGATCGCCGTCTGCGCGGGCATGCGGACCACCGCAGGACGGACGTACGCGGCAGCCGGAGCCTCGTCCTGCAGCCTCCGGTCGCCGCCGGTCAGCACCTTGCCGCCGTCCGCCTGCGCCGCCTCCAGCGCCTTGGTCATCGCCTCGTGCGCCGCCGTCGAGATCAGCGGACCGACCAGCGTGTCCGCGCGGAAGGGGTCGCCGATCGGCAACTGGCCGTAGGCGTGGACGATCCGCTCCGTGAGCTCGTCGGCGATGTCCTCGTGCACGATCAGCCGGCGCAGGGTCGTGCAGCGCTGCCCCGCCGTCCCGGCCGCCGAGAAGACGATGCCGCGCACCGCCAGACCGAGATCGGCGGACGGGGTGACGACCGCCGCGTTGTTGCCGCCGAGCTCCAGCAGACAGCGGCCGAAGCGGGCTGCCACGCGCGGTCCCACCGCCCGTCCCATCCGCACGGACCCGGTGGCGCTGACGAGCGCCACCCGCGCGTCGTCCACCAGGCGTTCGCCGCACTCCCGGCCGCCGAGCAGCAGCCCGTGCACGCCCGCGGGCGCGCCGCTGTCCGCTGCCGCCCGGCCGAGCAGCGCGTCGCAGGCCAGCGCGGTGAGCGGGGTCAGCTCGGAAGGCTTCCACACGACGGTGTCGCCGCACACCAGCGCGAGCGACGTGTTCCAGGACCAGACGGCCACCGGGAAGTTGAACGCAGAGATCACCCCGACCACGCCGAGCGGATGCCAGCTCTCGGAGAGCCGGTGGCCGGGCCGCTCGGACGCCATCGTGCGGCCGTACAGCTGCCGCGAGAGACCGACCGCGAAGTCGCAGATGTCGATCATCTCCTGCACTTCGCCGAGCGCCTCGGAGTGGATCTTCCCGGCCTCGATCGTCACCAGTTCGGCGAGGTCCTCCTTGTGGGCCGTGAGCAGCTCACCGAGCCGTTTGACCAGTGCACCCCGGCGAGGCGCGGGGACCGTGCGCCACTCACGGAAGGCGGCGTCGGCCGCCGCGATCGCCGCATCGGCGGCGTCGGGGGTGGTGGCGGGCAGCGTGAAGAGCGTGCCGCCGGTCAACGGCGTACGGGCCGTGACGCCGTCGCCGCCGGTCGGCAGCTGGGCGCCGCAGCGGCGCAGGGCCTCCTCGGCCCGCGCCCGCAGCACGTCGGTGTCGGGCAGTGCGGTGGTGGTCATGCGTCGCTCTCCTCGATTCGTCCTGCGGATCACGTCGATGCGTACTGCTGCTCATGCTGCGGCCAGGCCCTTTCGGGCCCGGCCCAGCGAGGCATCCTGCTGTGCGGCGTACAGGTCGAACGGGTCGTGCACCGTGCGTCCGATCGCCCCGGACATCCCGTGCTGGTCGTAATGGATGCCCGGCCGGGCGGAGTCGCGGGCACCCGGATCGGTGAGATTCGACTGGAAGATCCCGGCGGCCGAACGTGGCAGGAAGTCCTCGTAGACGATGGGGCGGGCCGTCAGCCAGCCGCCGTCGAGCAGGCCCGCGAGATCGTCGGGCGGACGCCGACCGTCGCGCGGGCGGTCGGGGACGGCCTCGTACGTGAAGAACCCCAGGCCCTCCACGGCGAGTTGGCGCTCGGTGCGCGGGAAGTGCGCGGCCCACTCCTCGACCGGTCCGTCGACGAGCCGGTCGTACAGGGCCCGGCCCGCACGGCTGAGCGCGACGCCGCGCGCCTCCACCTCGCCGAAGCGCACCCGCAGCGAGCCTGTGGTGACGCTGCCGTCGGCTTCCCGGAACGTACGGGGTTCCGCCAGCGCGCGGAACGACGTCTGGCGCAGGAGCACATCCGGGCCCTCCCAGCGCGGAGGCCCCTGGATACGGTCGATCATCGTGATGCCCCGCTCCTCCATGCGCCGGTACAGCTCGTCGATGTCCAGCACCCGCGGGGTGAGGTGATTGATGTGGGTGCCGGCCACACCGCCGATGTCGGCAGCGACCGCGGAGACCTTCTCCAGCTCGGCGTACCAGGCGCGGTCCACCGGCTCCGGGGACAGCTCGAAGGCGGCGACCGCGAGCGTGAGGAACCGCTCGGCCCGCTCCTCGGGCAGGCCCGCCTCCCGTTCGGCCAGGGCCGCCAGCTCCAGCAACTCCGGCGGGAACAGCTCACGGAGCCCCAGGAACGCCTCGAGCCGCTGCTCCAGATCCGCGTCGAAGAAGCGGCGGTCGGCCGGGGTCAGCATCGAGGTGAAGACCCGGAACGGATTGCGGTCCAGCTCCTCGGGCAGGACCGGCCGGAAGGCGGTGGAGACGACCGGGACGGCACTGGTCGTCGCGTCCCGCAGATTGTAGAAACCGACGGGCTCCATGCCGAGCGCGGCGAAGATCTGGGCCGCCTGCCGCAGTTCGCGGGGCGTGCCGACCCGGATCGCGCCGTGCCGCTCCGCCGTGACCCGCTCGATGCTGCCGAGCCGCTGGGCACTCTCGCCGCCCGTGCGCAGCACGTCGTCGTTGACCTGCCCCGCGACCTCCACCAGCGTGGTGTACGTGGGCACCTCCTTTCCGTACATCGCGGAGAGGCGGCGGGCGAAGGCGGCGCGGAGCTGCCAGGTGGGAACCATGCGAACCTCCGTCAGATGATGTGGGCCTCGGGCCGCGCCGAGGCGGTGCCCTCGAAACGGGTCGCCGCCAGCGGGCCGACGTCGAGGAAGGGTTCCCGCCCCAGCCACAGATCGCGCACGATCTCTCCGACCGCCGGCGCCTGGAGGAAGCCGTGCCCGGAGAAGCCGGTGGCGTACAGGAAACGGGAGACGTTCGCGGCCTCGCCGATCAGCGCGTTGCGGTCGGGCGTCATCTCGTACAGCCCCGCCCAGCCGCTCATCGGCTCCAGCCCCGCGAGCGCGGGGGCGCAGCGTGCGGCGGCCTCCCGGAACGGCTCCAGCCACTCCTCGCTGAAGTCCCGTCCGAAGCCGGGTTCCTGGCGAGTGTCGGACAGGCCGAGGACGAGGCCGTCTGCCGTGTCGTTGTGGAAGTAGAGAGTCGATGCGAAGTCGAGCGTGAAGGGGATCCGGGGCGGATGGGGGACGATCGGGCCCGTGAGGGCGATCTGGCGGCGCAGCGGGGTGACCGGGAGCGGCACGCCGGCCATCGCGCCGACCGCGGCCGACCAGGCGCCGGCCGCACAGACGACGGTGCGCGTGCGGACCGTGCCGGCCGTGGTGTGCACGGCCTGCAGCGTGCCCCCGTCGGTGTCGATGCCGGTGACCGTGCACCGGGTCCGTACGGTCGCGCCGAGGCGCTGCGCCGCGCGCAGATAGCCGAGGACGGCGGCCCTCGGCAGGGCGTACCCGTCGTCGGGGGACCAGGCGGCGGCCACGATCGCGGCCGGGTCGATGTACGGGCACAGCTCATGGGCCTCGCGGGGGCTGATGACGCGGCTCCGCACGCCCAGCTCGCGCTGCACGGCCGATGCTTCCCGGAACGCGGCCGCGTCCTCGTCACGGCCCAGCAGGAACAGATAGCCGACCGTCTCGAGCCCCACGTCCGCGCCGGGCCGCACGGCGAAGTCGTGCCAGGCCCGCAGACTGCGCTGCCCGAGCCGGATGTTGAGCGGATCGGAGAACTGTGCGCGTACGCCGCCGATCGGCTTGCCCGAGGAGCCGGACGCCGGCGTGTCCCGCTCCAGGACGAGCACGTCGCGGACCCCGGCCTCGGCGAGGTGGAAGGCGATGGCGGCGCCGATGACACCGGCGCCGATGACGACGATCTCGGCGGAGGGCGGGAGGGGAGGAGGCGCCGACGCGGGCGGGGGCGTACGAGCAGTGTCGTGAGCCATGAGGCCATGGTGGCTGGCGGTGGCCTGCGCGTCCATGGAGCCTCGGCGGGCCGGTCTTCAGCCCGTCCGGCGCTCGAGGACGGACACGCAGGCCCACCGCACGGTGCCGGGCGTCACCGGGTGGCACCCGGGACCGGGGGCGGCGGGCCCGCAGGACACGCCCTACCGCCCGGTGCCCCCCACCAGCAGGGGCGCGCCGCCAGGTGCCGAGGCGGGGCGGCCGTTCGTCGCCGGGACAGCCCGCAGCGGAGACACCGGAATCCTCGGAAGCAGGCCCCGCGCGGCCAGCTCGGGCGTCACGCCCTCCCCGAACCAGTACGCCTCCTCCAGATGCGGGTACCCGGACAGCACGAAGTGCTCGATGCCGAGGTCGTGGTACTCCTCGATCCGGTCGGCGACATCCGCGTGGCTGCCGACGAGCGCCGTCCCCGCACCACCCCGGACCAGACCGACGCCCGCCCACAGGTTCGGGGAGATCTCCAGCTTTTCGCGGTCGACGGACCCCGCCCCGTGGAGGGCGAGCATCCTCTGCTGGCCCACCGACTCGCTGCGGCCGAGTGCCTGCTGCGCGGCGGCGATCGTCTCCGGATCCAGGTCGGAGAGCAGCCGGTCCGCCACCGACCAGGCCTCGCGCGCCGAGTCGCGGGAGATCGTGTGCAGCCGGATACCGAAGCGGACGCTGCGGCCCCGCTCCTCCGCGAGCCCGCGGATCCAGTCGATCTTCTCCCTGACCTGCTCGGGCGGCTCGCCCCAGGTCAGGTACACGTCCGCGTGCTCCGCCGCGACCGGCCCCGCCGCTGCCGACGAACCTCCGAAGAAGATCTCCGGCAGTGGGTCCGGCGGCAGCGCCGTGAGTCCGCCCTCGATCCGGAAGTGCTCGCCCTCGAAGTCGTACGGCCGACCACCCCACACACCCCGCACCACGGACAGGAACTCCGCCGTCCGTGCGTAGCGCCGGTCATGGTCCAGGTGGTCACCGAAGCGCCTCTGCTCGGTCGAGTCGCCACCTGTCACGACGTTCAGCAGCAGCCGCCCGCGCGTGATGCGCTGGTACGTCGCCGCCATCTGGGCCGCCAGCACCGGCGAGATGACGCCTGGCCGGAAGGCGACCAGGAACTTCAGCCGCTCCGTGTGCTGGGCCAGTGCCGCCGTCGTCAGCCAGGCGTCCTCGCACCACGTGCCCGTCGGCGTCAGCACCGCTTCGAAGCCCAGCTGCTCGGCAGCCTTCGCGATCTGTGCCAGATACTCGATGTCCGGCGCCCGCACCCCGCTCACCGGGGTGATCCGGGACCGTTTGATGCCGCCGTCCGTGTACGCGTGGCGGTCCACGAGGGTGCGGCCGTCGCCGCCGGTCGGCAGGAACCAGTGCAGATGAACGGTCATCAGGAAGAGGCCTTTCCGTAGCTGCGCGCCGGGGTGGTCGACGGCGGCAGGTTCTTGTTGAAGCGGTCGTCGACGTAGTCGGCGAACGTGAAGCGCCGGGGGATGAGTTTCAGCCCGGCGAAGGCGTCGGCGATCTTCTGCTCGGACGCGATCGCGGCGGCGTCGACGGCGACCGGCACCCTGGTCCCGTACGAGCGCTTCACCGCGTCGAGCGCGACCTCGTACGGCAGCCCCGTGTCCTTCGCCCAGACCTTCGCCCACTCCGCCGGGTGCTCGAAGACCCAGTCCTGGGCGCGCCGCAGTCGTTCGACGAAGTCGCCGATCGCGGCCGCCTTCTCCTTGTCGGCGAGTGCGGACGGCGCGGCGACCTGGAAGCTCAGTCCGTTCACCAGCCCGTTGCCGTCCGTCAGGACCCTGCTCCGCCCGCCCCGCAGGACCTGCGAGGTGTACGGGTCCCACACGGCCCATGCGTCCACCTTGCCGCTCGTGAACGCGGCCAGTGCGTCGGCCGGCTGGAGCAGGCTCAGCTTGATGTCGCCGAGGCCGAGCCCGGCCTTCTTCAGCGAGGCGATGAGCTGGTAGTGCGCCGAGCTGCCCTGGGCGACGGCGACCGTCCGCCCCTTCAGGTCGGCGGTCTTCCGCAACGGGGAGTCCTTGCGGACGAGGATCGCCTCACCCGCGGAGTCGCCGTGCGCGGCCGCGACGACGGTGATCTTCGAACCGGAGCCGGCCGCGAAGACGGGCGGCGTGTTTCCGACCGAGCCGATGTCCACCGCCTTGGCGTTGACGGCCTCCAGCAGCGGCGGCCCGGACGTGAACGTCGACCACTTGATCCTGTAGGTGAGGTCGTCGAGCTCACCGGCTGCCCGCAGTACGGCCTCCGAACCGCCCTTCTGGTCGCCGACGTTGAGTGTGAGCGAGCCCTTCCCGTCCACGCTGCCACCGGCTCCGCCCGAGGAGTCGTCGGCGGCGGAGCTGCCGGAGCAGGCGGAGAGGAGGAGGGCGAGGGGCAGCAGGAGGGCGGCGGGGAGTGTGCGCTTCATGGGCTGAGTGACTTTCTGGTGAGGGTGGTTCACGCGGCGGACGGGGAAGGGGCGGCCTGCGGGGACGGGGCGGCCTGCGGGGACGGGGCGGGTTCGTCCACGCCGAGTTCGGTGAGCAGCTGGGCCCGGAGGGCGGCGAACTGCGGATCGCCGACGGTGCGCGGCCGGTCCAGGGCGACCGGGGTCTCGTACGCGATCACGCCGTCCCGCATGACCAGCGCCCGGTCCGCGAGCAGCAGCGCCTCGTCCACGTCGTGCGTGACCAGCAGCACGGCGCACCCGCGCCGCTGCCACAGCTCGGCGACCAGCTGCTGCGCCTTGAGCCGGGTCAGCGCGTCCAGCGCGCCGAAGGGCTCGTCGAGCAGCAGCAGATCGGGTTCGCGTACGAGCGCCCGGGCGAGCGAGGCCCGTTGCGCCTCGCCGCCGGAGAGGGTCTTGGGCCAGGCACCGGAGCGGTGGCCGAGACCGACCTCCTCCAACGCGCACTCGGCGACGGCACGTTCGGGCTTGCCCGGCAGGCCGAGCAGCACATTGCGCCACACCCGCTTCCACGGCATCAGCCGCGGCGCCTGGAAGGCGACGGCCCGCCGCTTGGGGACGAGGACCGTCCCCTCGATGTCACGGTCCAGCCCGGCGAGCACGCGGAGCAGCGTCGACTTGCCGCAGCCGCTGCGGCCCAGCAGTGCGGTGAACTCGCCCGCGCGCAGCGTCAGATCGAGACGGTCGATGACCGGACGGCCGTCGAAGGAGCGGGTCAGCCCTTCGACGCGTACGGCATCGGCTGTCGTGGCGGCCGTGGCGGCCGTGGTGGTTCCGGGGGTCCCACTGGCCCCGGTGGTCCCCGGGTTCCCCGGCGCGCTCGCTGCCGTGCCCACCGGGGGGCTCACTGTCCCTTGAACGTCGGTCGCCATTGCAGCAGGAGCCTTTCGAGAGTACGGACGATGGCGTCGGCGAGCAGGCCGAGGAAGGCGTACACGACGAGGCAGACGACGATGACGTCGGTGCGGAAGAACTCCCGTGCCTGGTTCATCAGGAAGCCGATGCCGGCGTCCGCGTTGATCGACTCGCCGAAGACCAGCGCGAGCCAGGCGGTCGCGAGCGAGTAGCGGAGCCCGGTCATCGCGCCGGGCAGCGCACCCGGCAGCACGACGTGCCGGATCAGCCCCCAGCGGCCGAGACCCAACGACTGCCCCGCCTCGATGAGTTGCTCGTCCACGCCGCGGATTCCGGCGTAGACGTTCAGATAGAGGTGGAAGGCGACACCGAGCGCGATCAGCGCGATCTTCGGGGCCTCGCCGATGCCCAGCCAGATGATGAACAGGGGGATCAGGCCGACCCAGGGGACGGTGCGCAGCATCTGCACGGTCGCGTCGACCAGGTCCTCACCGAGCCGGGACAGACCGGAGACCAGGGCGAGGCCGATGCCGGTCACGCCCCCCAGCAGCAGACCGACGGCGACGCGCTGCAGCGAGACGCCCATCGCGTTCGGCAGCGTGCCGTCGGCGACCAGATCCGCGGCGGCGCGGGCGATGGTGCCGGGGGAGGCGAGGGCGTCGGCGTGCAGGAGCCCGGTGGAGCTGGCCACCTGCCACAGGACGAGCAGCAGCAGCGGGCCGACGGTGCGGCGCAGCCAGCGGGGTACGGAACGGCGGCGGGCGCCACCGCTGCGTCCGCCGCCGGGCGGGGTGACGGCTTCGAGCACGAACGCGGCGGAGGTGGAGGCCGGGGCCGAGGTTTGTGCCGGCGCCTCGACAGAGGATGGGGGCGGGGCGTCGACGGGTGGTGTCTTGGATGTGGATATGCCGGGAATGTCCGGCGGGGCATGGCCGACGGTCACGGAGGCTCCTGGGCGGGGAGGTGTGCCTCAGCGCCCCTGCGACAGCACGGCGAAGCCGTGACCGCCGGGGGCCGGGCGAGGCGAGTGGGAAGAGGGGGAGAACTACAAGGAGAACGAGAGCGGTGCGGCGCTACGGCCTACGCGCAGGGTCGAAGCACCGGATCCGTTCCAAGCGCTGAGAAGGCGTCAGCAGCCGCGGCGACACGCGGCGGAGGCCACCCGCAGCAGGTCGATGTGACCGCGCGTGGTGAGCAAGGCTGTACGCAACATGGCGCAGAACGTAGCGACCGGGTCAGTGGCCGGTCAATGGCGTCTCGCCACGCGGACGCGCAATCCTGCAGGATGGGCGAGAGGATGGAACCATGCCCGAAGCCTTCACGACCAGAGTCCTGAACGTGGTCACCGGCACGGCCGAGGCCGTGACCGACCTGACCCGCGAGTGCGAGAAGTTCCTGGAGGAGACCGCGGCGGGCCGGGACGGCCTGCTCCACGTCTTCGTGCCGCACGCCACCGCCGGCATCGCGGTCATCGAGACCGGCGCCGGCAGCGACCACGATCTGCTGGCCGCGCTGCACGTGCTGCTCCCCGCCGACGACCGCTACCAGCACCGCCACGGCAGCCCCGGCCACGGCCGCGACCACGTCCTGCCCGCACTGGTGCCGCCCCACGCCACCCTGCCCGTCATCGGCGGCCGGCTGGAGCTCGGCACCTGGCAGTCGGTCTGCCTGGTCGACACCAACAGGGACAACCCCGAGCGCCAGGTGCGGTTGTCGTTTCTTGGGTGAGGGTGTCGCGGGGGGAACGACTGTAGGGCTGGACTCCGGCCGTGCCAAACGAGCCACTCCCAGGCGGCGTGACGCTGGCTTGTATGGACCGGAGCCGGGGAGACGGCCCCGTGCTAGCCTGATGCGTTTGCAGCGCCGTCGTACCGGGACTCCGCCCGACGCCCCGGGATCGGTGGCTGCGTCCCAGCCGCGCCTTCCTCGGTACGGTCCCTTTGGAGGAAGGCTCTCTGTGAGCGATTCAGCACGCGCCGACGCCCGGCAAGGAGACTTGTCCGTGGCGTCGACCCTTACTCCGGCCTTGCCTCCGGCGGCGACCTTCTCGGAGCTGGGGTTGCCGGCCGAGATGCTGCGCATGCTCGACGAACTCGGTGTGACAGAGCCCTTCCCCATCCAGGCGGTCGCGTTGCCGAACGCTCTCGCAGGCCGGGATGTCCTCGGCCGGGGGCGCACCGGCTCGGGCAAGACGCTCGCCTTCGGTCTGGGGCTGCTCGCCCGGACGGCCGGGCGGCGAGCGGAGCCCAAGCAGCCACTGGCGCTCGTCCTGGTGCCCACCAGGGAGCTGGCGCAACAGGTCAGCGAGGCGCTCACCCCGTACGCCCGGGCGCTGCGGCTGCGCCTTGCGACCGTGGTCGGCGGGGTGTCCATCGGCCGGCAGTCTGCTGCGCTGCGCGAGGGGGTCGAGATCGTGGTCGCCACGCCCGGTCGCCTGCACGACCTGATCGAGCGCAAGGACTGCCGTCTGGGACGGGTGTGCATCACCGTCCTGGACGAGGCCGACCAGATGTGCGACATGGGGTTCATGCCGCAGGTCACCGAGATTCTGGACCAGGTGCGTCCCGAAGGGCAGCGCATGCTGTTCTCGGCCACCCTCGACCGTGACGTCGACCAACTGGTCCGCCGCTACCTGCACGACCCCGCCGTCCACTCGGTCGACCCGTCGGCCGGGGCGGTCACCGCGATGGAGCACCATGTCCTGGTCGTGCACGGTCCGGACCGGCACGCGGTCGCCACGGAGATCGCCGCCCGTGACGGCCGCGTCCTGTTGTTCCTGGACACCAAGCACGGGGTCGACCAGCTCACCAGGCATCTGCGGGCCAGCGGAGTCCCCGCCGCGTCCCTGCACAGCGGGAAGTCGCAGCCGCAGCGCACCCGGACCCTGGCACAGTTCAAGAACGGACAGGTCACCGCGCTGGTGGCGACGAATGTCGCGGCGCGGGGCCTGCACGTCGACGACCTCGACCTTGTGGTCAACGTCGACCCGGCCACCGATCCGAAGGACTATGTGCACCGCGCGGGTCGCACGGCCCGGGTCGGCCGATCCGGCACGGTCGTGACGCTGGTGCTGTCGGGACAGCGCCGCGAGACGAGCCAAGTCATGGCGGACGCCGGCATCGCGCCCACGATCACCAAGGTACGGTCCGGCGAGGCGGACCTGAGCCGGATCACCGGCGCCAGGGCCCCCTCCGGAGTGTCCCTCGATGGTGGGCCCGCCGCAGCGCGGCCCAAGAACCACAACGCTCCGTTCCGCGGTCTGGGCACCAGCAAGGACGAGGCTCGCGGCTCCGGCGGTAAGTCCCGCAAGGGGAGCGAGGCGCGCAAGCTCGCGGAAGCCCGCAAGGCGGCCCGCGTGCGGCGCGGCCGTTGAGTCGGGATTTGAACCCACGACCTCTTCGTCCCGAATGAGGTTCGGGTGGGGTCGGCACCGGGTGGTTTGGTGTTTTGCCTGGTCAGGGCATTGGGGTGTGGTGGTCTCGGGTGGTGCCGAAGGGGCTTGGGGAGCGGGTTGGCTCCCAGGTGGCTCCCAGCGGGTGGAGTTCCAGTCTCGTGCTGGGACGGGAACCGGCGCGGATCGCGCCACAGCGGCCATCACCACGACGACTGCCGTCACCACAGTGGTGAGGACGCCGGGTGTGATCGCCCAAGGTCAGGGCTCGCCTCACCCATGTTCCTCGAGATGTCCAGGTGCTTCGCCATCGCTCGGATCGGAACTGCTCGGCCTGGAAAGGACATGAGGGCGCCTTCGTGGCGGCTAAAACCATGCGGTGCCGGCCAACGTCGCGTGAGGCGCCTGAAGAGATGGCCTGGAGTTACCGCTTACCGACTTGATCGCTGGCAGGATTCGGTGCGTCTGAGCAGCGCGCACACGCATGTGCGAACCGAAGTGGCGATGGGATGGGGGCAGTATGGCCAGAGGGCCGGAGGTTAGTGAGAGCGTTCGACGGGAGCTCTGGAGGCTGGCAAACGGCATGTGCCAGATGTGTCGGCGGGAGCTGGATCCCGGGACTGCTGGACGCACTGCAACGGCTCAGACGGCACACAACGTGGCGCTCAGCGATCATGGGCCCCGAGCGGACCCCGCCCTGCCGATCGAGGCTAGGAACGCCGTATCGAACCTCTTATTGCTGTGCTCGACCTGCCACGACATCGTCGACAAGAACAACGGGAAGGCGTACACCGTTGAGGAATTGTCCAGGCGCAAGGCGGAACATGAGACCTGGACTGCCGCGCTGAGGAAAGCCGGACAGGCGTGGAGGATGTGCTACAGCAGCATCGACTACCTCAACGTGCCGAGGGTCGCGATGCTTCCGGGCGGGGATGTCGTGCGCCAGGCGGCTCAACGTGCTGGCCTCGACCCCACGCGGCCGTTCTCTGGGCAGGGGTTCGCCCCCGGGGTGTTCGTCGGGACGGTACGTCCTGTCTTTGAGTCGTGGCGGGATCATGCCGTTCCTCTCGACGAAGTGCGTCTGGGCACGATCCAGCAGGGGATGTACGTGGCGTTCAACGCGCCGATGCGCAGCCGCAACACATCCAACCGGCCTTTTCCTCGGCCGCTTACCGGGTCATGGCAAGACGACCCCTACCTGTCGTTTCGGTTGGGTGGACGGACGATCATGATCCGGTACGACCCGCAATGGCTGACCACCGCCACCGCTGGCACGGATTTGGTCAGCGCAGAAGCGGAGCAGGTCGCCTATGCCGGGATCGGCCTCGTCGTAGGCGAATCGGCCGACGCCATTCGGATCTCCGCGCTGTTCTTCGGGAAGCCGCAAACCTCAGAAGGGGCTTACATGAAGTACATCGTTCAGGGCGAGGGCCCGATCGCAAGAGCAGTAGCTGTCGATGACTTCGAGACAGAGGTGTCGTCGAGTGCGTCGGGATCCCAGCTGCAGGGGGCTCCTAGTGACCCGAGCAGCGATTACGTCACTGTGGCGCTGCACTTCAACGAACTCGAGGTCCATCCAGGGCAGATCGAGCGGGAGACATTCCGGCAGCTGATGCGTGTGATACCGGAATTCAGGCGTGATCTCACGGTCTCCATAGGCACTGTCTTCACCCACTCGGTACTGACCGCCATGCCAAAGCCGCTGGACATCGCCGCGGCCCTCTTGGCAGGCACGCCCAAAGTGTGGTCGACGCACTCCATTCACGGCCTGGGCACTTTGCTGGCAGATGTGGAAGTGGCCTACGCCCTCGTGCGCGGTGTGCGTAGAAGCCAACTCGACGACCTGCATCAAGCGCTCCTGGCGGGGTCGGCGAGCTATCTCGGGGCTGTCGAGGTACACCTTCGACGCCCGATGCACCAGCACTTCTATGCGGCGAGCCCCCGCTATCGACTCGTCGAAGCGGATCTCCGGCTGCTGTACAGCGCCAGGGAGTACTACGGGGAACTCGGCAACTGGGACTACAGACCTCACGATCTGCTCGATGAGTGGGAAGCGGAAAAGACCTTCGAGAGCGTGAGTTGGGAGGAGGACAAGGAGCAGAGCGCCGCCGACCTGCGCCAAGCTGAGGAAGAAGTCTCGGAGTTGATGGCCGTGATCGACCGGGGTGAGACGGCGGATTGATGGACGTGGGCCGATAGCTGGTGGCGCGGCGTCTCCCCACGATGGGTTCGCCGCGTAGTCCACGGGCTATGGCTCACAGTGTGGCGGCTGGGGACCGGTCAAACGGAGATCCGACAGGACCTGGAGAGCCAGTTTGAAGGGCTGGTTGCGGGAGCCGTGCGGTACGGAAACTGCGGATCCGAAGGTGCGCTGTGCGGCGAGAGCTCGGGGGCCTACCAGCCCTGTGAGCCGGCAGTGGCGCCAGAGGGGAATGGGCCGGTGGGCATCGACCACGATGAGGTCCGGTCGACGCCAGATAACCAGCGCCCAGGGGCCGTTGCTGCGCCCCGAGTCGGCCCAGGCTCCGACCAGCGGCGCGTCCTCGGCGGCGCCGACCGCTTCGAGTGCCACCAGTGCGGGGTTGCTGAAGCGGCCGGTGACGTGGAGTAGCAGCTGTCCGTGGCGGTGTACGTCGCGGCCCTTCTCGATGAGGGACCATACGGCGTCGGCGAGCGGATCGTCCTGGACGACGCCCGACGCGACATCGAGCACGGCGGCCTGGTCGACGGCCGGGCCGAAGGCTGCGTCGAGCAGCGCTGTGTATTCCGTGACGTACGCGGAATCCACTGCGGGAAGCAGGTGACCGACTGCCTGGGAAGCTTCGTTGAAGGCGAGCGTTTCAGGGGTGATCTCGTAGCGTGGGGCGTGACTTCGGAGCACGGCGAGGGCGACTGCGGCGAGGCTGCCGACCTGGGGCTCAACGCGCTCGGGCACATGCTCGCCCAGGGCGCGTACGGCGCGGGAGAGCAGGGGAATTCAGCCGGTATGTGTCGGAGGCCAGGCGCTTGCCGCGACGAACCACAGGGTCAGCCGGACGACGAGCATGCGTTCCACAGGGCCCCGCTCGGGAGCGAGAGCGAAGGCCACCAGGCGTTCCACCAAGCGCCGGTACCTGCGGCGGACTTCCTGGTCGGCCTGCCGGAGGTCGGGCAGTGTGGCGGTGCCCGCTCCGGCACCGGCTGCCTCGGGGTCGTGCTCCGCTGCCACAGCCTCGGCGCCGTCCCCGTCGAGAGCGGCTTCGACGTCGTCGGTGAACCGCTCGTCCCAGGAGACGGGCAGCAGGTCCTGAAAGGGCGTGCCAGTGCCCGTGGGCAGGGGGAGCCCGAGCGCGAAGCACGCGGCGGAGACCAGGGTGGTGATGTACGCGTCGAGGCCGGTGCCCTCGAGGACCGCCTCGATCGCCGCGCGCGAGGAGCCGGAGGCCACGGCCATCGGCACGCCGTCCGTGTGCAGCCGCTCCACGAACGTGCGCATCTCCGGGTAGACCTCCGTCTTCGCACGGGCCAGCGCCAGATAGTGGTGGTTCTTCCCGGCCAGGAGCTCCTCGACCGGGGCGTCGATCCCGTACTCGGCGCGCAGGCTCTCCAGTGTCTCGCGGGTGCCGATGCCGATGAAGCGGGTGTGGTGCTCCCAGGTGAAATCGGTGATGCCTTGACTTCCGCTCCCCGCCCTAAAGGACTCCGTTGGGAAATGCGTAAACCGGTGGGTGTGATCTTGTCGTCAGGCGGCGAGTTGGAGTCGGGCGAGGTGCGAGGTGCGGGTTCCGCCGAG
>NZ_JBHWKX010000030.1:78319-95332 GCF_042730885.1 Streptomyces sp. NPDC059909 | reverse complement strand
CGCCCGGTTACATTCCGAACCCGGAAGCTAAGCCTTTCAGCGCCGATGGTACTGCAGGGGGGACCCTGTGGGAGAGTAGGACGCCGCCGAACAATTTTTGGGCCGTGGCCCCTGGATTTCGATCCGGGGGTCACGGCCTTTTTGCGTTCTGGGTAGCGTGGCGTCATGCGCTATGACCTCGTCATTTTCGACAACGACGGAGTGCTCGTCGACAGTGAGCCGATTTCCAACACCATCCTGGCCGCGTATCTGACCGAGCTCGGGTATCCGACGTCGTACGAGGACTCCCTCCGTGACTACATGGGGGCGGCCGTGCACAGGGTGCACGACCTTGTCCTGGAGCGGACCGAGCAGCGGCTGCCCGATGATTTCGACAAGACCCTTCATTCCCGTGTCTTCGCCGCCTTCGAGCGTGAGTTGGAGGCTGTGGAAGGGGTCGTCGAGGTGCTCGGCAAGCTGGTCGCGGACGCGGTTCCGTACTGCGTGGCCTCCTCGGGGAGCCATGAGCGGATCCGGGTCGGGCACCGGAAGACTGGACTGGACGGGTGGTTCCGGGACGAGAACACCTTCAGCGCGCAGGATGTGGGGCGGGGGAAGCCGGCGCCTGATCTGTTCCTGTACGCCGCCGAGCGGATGGGGGTCGCTCCGGAGCGGTGTGTCGTGGTGGAGGACAGCAGGCTCGGGGTGGCGGCGGCTCAGGCGGCCGGGATGGATGTGTACGGGTTCACCGCCATGACGCCGGCCGGGACGCTGTCCGGGTCCAAGGGGTTCTTCGCGGACATGGCGGAGCTGCCGGGATTGCTCGCCTGATCCATCTACCCATGGGTAGTTGAGCGCCTTACGCTGTGCGGCCATGACGGATGCGCGGTTGCGGCACGGTCGGGGCTCGTTGGCGCTGAGCTTCTTTGTGCAGGGGGTGACCTTTGCGCTGCTTGTGACGCGTATCCCTGCCATCCAGGACCGGTACGGGATATCCGACGGGCTGTTGCCCCTGTTCCTGGCGGCCGTGCCGATCCTGGCCGGTGTCGGCAGCGTGGCGACCGAGAAGGTTGTGGCGCGCGTACGGCCGGGAGTCGTCCTGCGGTGGTCGCAGCCCGTCGTGCTGCTGGCGTTGCTGGCCGTGGGGGCTGGCAGTGGACTGTGGCAGGTGGCCGTGGCTCTGGGGGCGTTCGGACTGGCGGTCGGTGCGCTGGACGCGTCCATGAACATGCTCGGGGTGAGTCTCCAGCGGGTTTACGGCCGCAGCATCATGCTCGGTTTCCACGCCACGTACAGCCTGGGCGGGATCGCCGGGGCTTCCCTCGCGTGGGCGGGGGCCCACTGGGATCTGCCGCTCGTGGTCTCGTATTTGCCGGTGGTGGCGGTGCTGTTGCCCGCGGCGCTCATCGGGAGCCGGTGGTACGTGGACGGGGAGCGGGAGAGCCTGGTGCGCCAGGAGCAGGGGGCCCGGGGCGGGAAGGTCGCCTTCGCGGTGCTGCTGCCGCTGTGCCTGGTGATGACGTTCGCGTACATCGGGGATTCGACGGTCTCCAACTGGAGTGCCAAGTACCTCCAGGACGTGCTGGGCAGCTCGGAGGAGCTGGCGACCGTTCCGTACAACGCCTACATGGTGACGACGCTGCTGGGACGGGCCGTCGGGGACCTCGGGGTGCGGCGCTTCGGTGCGGCGGCGGTCGTGCGGTGCGGGACGGTGCTGGCCGCGGGCGGGTTCGCGGTGGTCGCGGTGGCGCCCGGGCCATGGGTGGGGCTGGCCGGGTTCACCCTGCTGGGGCTCGGGCTGTGTGTGATCGTCCCGCAGACGTTCGCGGCGGCGGGGAGGCTGTTCCCGGGCGAGAGCGATGTGGCTGTCGCACGGCTGAACGTCTTCAACTACGTGGGGTTCCTGATCGGGTCGCCGTTGGTCGGGGCGCTCGGGGACACCTGGAACTACCGGGGCGCGATGCTCGTTCCCATGGCGTTGGTGCTGGTGACGTTGGTGTATGCCCGGTCGTTCGCAGCGGAGTCCGACCGATACGGTGGCGTTCATGAGCGGCCGCGCACTGTTGATGTGGGACGAGGCGGTAACGAAGTATGACTTCGGTGCCGGCCATCCGATGGATCCGGTACGGCTTGCGCTGACCATGGGGTTGGTGCGGGCCTACGGACTGGACCGCGCCGTGGATGTGGTGGCGGCGAAGCCCGCTGGGGAGTCGACGCTGCGCCTGGTCCACCGCGAGGACTATGTGGCGGCCGTGCGGGCGGCGTCCCAGAACCCGCGGGCGGCCGACCAGTCGTACGGGCTCGGGACGATGGACGACCCGGCCTTCGCCGGCATGCACGAGGTGTCCGCGCTGATCGCCGGCCAGTCCGTGGGGGCCGCGGAGGCGGTGTGGCGAGGAGACGCCGCGCATGCGGTGAATTTCGCGGGTGGGCTGCATCATGCGATGCCGGGGGCGGCGTCGGGGTTCTGCATCTACAACGACGCGTCGTTGGCCATCGCGCGCCTGCTGGAGCTGGGGGCGGAGCGGGTCGCGTACGTGGATGTCGACGTGCATCACGGCGACGGGGTGCAGACGACCTTCTGGGACGACCCGAGGGTGCTGACGATTTCGCTGCACGAGCATCCGCGGATGCTGTTCCCGGGGACGGGGTGGCCCGAGGAGACGGGCGGCGCCGGGCCGGGGGAGGGCTCGGCCGTGAACGTGGCGCTGCCGGCGGGGACGGGCGACGAGGGGTGGCTGCGGGCGTTTCACGCGGTGGTGCCGGAGCTGCTGGCCGACTTCCGGCCGCAGGTGCTGGTGACGCAACACGGGGCGGACACGCACTTCGAGGATCCGTTGGCCCATCTGGCGGTGTCGCTGGACGCGCAGCGGTTGGTGCAGGAGGCGTGCCACACGCTTGCGCACGAGTGGGTCGAGGGCGGGCGATGGGTCGCGCTCGGCGGGGGCGGGTACGCGGTGGTGGACGTGGTGCCGCGGTCGTGGACGCATCTGGTGGGGATCGCCGGACATGTACCGGTGGACCCGGAGTCGGTGATTCCGTCGTCGTGGCGGGACGAGGTGTACGCGCGGACACGGCAGCTGGGCCCCGGGCGGATGACGGATGGGCGGACTCCGGTGTGGCGCGGGTGGGAGGACGGGTACGACCCGGCGGACCGGCTGGACCAGGCGGTGCTGGCGACGAGGCGGGCGGTGTTCCCGCTGCGCGGGATGCTGGCGTAGGGCCTGTTTCCCACGGCGGCGGCATCCCTCGAAGGGCCAGCCCGTGGAGGGTCGTCCCGCGACCTGGGTGGACCGCCCATGAGCCGACGGTCAGTGTGGAGGGTACTCGCAGTTACGCCAACTGGTCGGATTTGCCGGGGTTTTGGCGCATGAGGCGGAGGCGTGCGGGAGCATCGGGGGGTGCTGAGCAGGGGAGCGTTGCGTGCGCATCTGTTGGCGGCGAGGCTGGCCGGCCCGGTGGCCACGTCGAGGGAGGAGAGCCTGCGGAGCTATCGGCTGTTCGCGGCGCGGGATCCACGGGTGACGCTCGGACTCGATCCCGAATGGGCATGGGGAGAGCGGGATTTGATCGCCCTCATGGCCGACAAGTGCGGGGTTTCGGGCGATCCCGGTCATGTGTCGGGACCGGATGTGATCGATCCCGAAAGGACGATGAGTGGGCTCGATGCCTTCGCCGAGAGGCTGGCCGAGGCGGCGGGGCGGCAGGCCCCGGTGCTGTTCGGGACCGGGCATCCGCATCGGTTGCTCGCGTTCTACGCCGAGCTGGCAGACGCTTTGTCGGCGGCAGGCTGTCCCGTACTCACACCGGCGCAGGGGCGATGTGTCGACATAACGACCCGGTTCGGCGTACGCACGTACAACCTCGACTACGTACGAGGAGTCGCGTTGGTGCGGGAACCCGGCGCCTGGGACGCCGGGCGGGACGCCGGCGCACACACCCACTCGCCCCTCCCGGTCCGGGTCGCTCTGGAAGGGCTGGCCGAGGTCGGCGGGCCGCTGCCCGAGCTGGTCGTCGGGGATCACGGCTGGGTCTGCGGGGCAGGTCAGCTGGGGTTCGATGCCATAGGGCTCGCCGATACGGACGATCCCGCGCTGTTCGTCGGCGAGGCCGAGGGGCGGGTGTCGGTCGCCGTTCCGCTTGATGATGCCGTTCGGTCCGATTACTACCGGCCGCTTACTCGCTATGTACTCAATCGAGCGTGTCTGTCACAGTAAACGGCCGATGGCTGCTCCTCTTCCCCACTCGCACCACCCGCCCCTAGTCTGGTGAGTGAGCGCACAGCGACGAAGAGTCACCGGAGGGGAAGCCGGTGTGCGTCGTGTGCGGAAGGTACAGGTGGGTCATGGCTGCTGGCGAGAGGCCTCTCAACGAGGTCAAGTTCCTGACCGTGGCGGAAGTCGCCTCGGTGATGCGCGTGTCGAAGATGACCGTGTACCGCTTGGTGCACAGTGGTCATCTGCCGGCGATTCGGGTGGGCAGGTCTTTCCGGGTCCCGGAGCAAGCGGTTCACGAGTACCTCCGCGAGTCCTTTGTGGGGGTCGAGTCCGCCTGAGGCACCCCTCGGATTACAGGCTCGGAGCTCGGGCCGGTAGGCTAGGCCGACGTAGGTCGTGTGGGCCCAGACAGCCCCGCACCGAGTGAAGAGAAGTGAGCGAGGGTAGTCGTGGGCTCTGTTATCAAGAAGCGGCGTAAGCGGATGGCCAAGAAGAAGCACCGCAAGCTGCTCAAGCGCACGCGCGTTCAGCGTCGCAACAAGAAGTAAGCGGCGCCTGTCCGCGACATACGCGGCCCTTCCACCAGCATGGTGGGAGGGCCGCGGTGCGTCGTACGGCGTTGGGGGCAATGAGCCGTGAAGACTGTCCTGCGGTCATCACAGCGCAACATCAACCCGCTACGGTGACGCCTAGGGGAGAACCGAACGGAAGGCGCTGATCTTGGGCAAGGTCGTGCTCGTCACCGGTGTGGCCCGGCAGCTCGGGGGCCGCTTCGTACGCCGTATCCAGCGGGACCCCGAGGTGGACCGGGTGGTCGGCGTGGACGCGGTGACTCCCGAGCACCAGCTCGGCGGTGCCGACTTCGTCCGCGCGGACATCCGTCAGCCGGCCATAGCCCGCGTGCTCGCCGAGTACGGCGTCGACACGGTCGTCCATATGGACGTCACGGGTACGCCGCTGGGCTCGGGCGGCAGGACCTCGGTCAAGGAGACCAACGTCATCGGCACCATGCAGCTGCTCGGTGCCTGCCAGAAGTCGCCCACCGTCAGGCGGCTGGTCGTCAAGTCCAGTACGAGCGTGTACGGCTCCGCGCCCCGCGACCCGGCCGTCTTCACGGAGACCACTCCGCCCAAGTCCCTGCCGAGTGGTGGTTTCGCCAAGGACGCGGTGGAGGTAGAGGGGTACGTACGCGGCTTCGCGCGCCGCAGGCCGGACGTGGCGGTGTGCGTCCTGCGCTTCGCGAACATCCTCGGGCCGCGGGCCGACTCCCCGCTCGCCGACTATTTCTCGCTGCCCGTCATGCCGACGGTCTTCGGCTACGACCCGCGGCTGCAGTTCGTCCACGAGGACGATGTCATCGACGTGCTGCGCATCGCTTCCCACGAGCCGCGCCGTGGAACCCTCAACAGCGGTACGTTCAACATCGCGGGTGACGGGGTGCTGCTGCTCTCGCAGTGCTCGCGGAGGCTGGGCCGTCCGACGGTGCCGGTGCTGCTTCCTGCGGTCACCTGGGTGGGTTCCGCGCTGCGTACGGTCGGGGTCACCGACTTCTCCCCGGAACAGATCCGGCTGCTCACCCACGGCCGGGTGGTGAGCACGGTCCAGATGCGCGAGACCCTGGGCTTCACCCCCGCGTACACAACGGCGGAGACCTTCGCGGAGTTCGCGCGGAGCCGCGCGCCGGGGCTGCTGCCGCCGGAGACCGTGGCCAGGGCGGTGGACAAGCTCGCCTCTCTGCCGACTGCGGCGGGCTGCACGAGGAAGACCGCGCACACCACCGCGGACGGCACCGCGGCGGGCACTGCGAACAGCACTCAGAGCGCCGGATAGCACCGGATAAGGAGCGCAAGCAACGATGGCGGACGCCAAGGTCATTCCGTTCGACGACGACCGGTCACGCACGGGCGCGTCGCCACGCCCGGTGCGGCGCCGCCCCGGGACGGGCCGGCGCAAGGGCGCCGCCGAGGCGGTGGCGGTGCGTGAGGTGCCGGTCGGTGCGGTGCCTGGGCAGCCCGACAGGGAGCAGCCGGGCGGATCGGCTGTGGGCGCGGCAGGTGCGGCGGGCGCGGGTACGGCGGGCACGGGAGCCACGCGCGAGACCGGCCCCGTCCGGAACGCCGCGGACGGCGGCCGAGGCGCCGCGGGAGAGCCGCCCGTGGCGGACTCGGACGGATACGGCACCCGGGGTGGCCCGGGCGCCTGGGACCGGCGCCTTGCGGGCGGACTGGCGTTTCTGCGGCGGCGGCTCACCGGGGACTACGAGGTCGACGAGTTCGGCTACGACAAGGAGCTCACCGACCAGGTGCTCATGTCACTCGTACGGCCGCTGTACGAGAAGTACTTCCGGGTCGACGTGAAGGGCATCGAGAACATCCCGTCGGACGGCGGGGCGCTCGTGGTGGCCAACCACTCCGGGACGCTGCCGCTCGACGGGCTGATGATGCAGATCGCGGTGCACGACAAGCACCCGGCGGGCCGGCATCTGCGTCTGCTCGCCGCGGACCTGGTCTTCGTGCTGCCGGTGATAAACGAGCTGGCGCGGAAGGCCGGGCACACGCTGGCGTGCTCCGAGGACGCGGAGCGGCTTCTGCAGCAGGGTGAGGTCGTCGGGGTGATGCCCGAGGGCTTCAAGGGCATCGGAAAGCCCTTCAGCGACCGGTACAAGCTGCAGCGCTTCGGGCGGGGCGGTTTCGTCTCCACGGCGCTGCGGGCGGGCGTACCGATCGTGCCGTGCTCGATTGTCGGGGCGGAGGAGATCTATCCGATGATCGGCAATGCGAAAACGCTGGCGCGGCTGCTGGGGTTCCCGTATTTCCCGATCACGCCGACCTTCCCCTGGCTGGGGCCGCTCGGGGCGGTGCCGCTGCCGACGAAGTGGACGATCCAGTTCGGGGAGCCGATCCCGACGGACGGCTATCCGCCGGAGGCGGCGGAGGATCCGATGCTGATGTTCAACCTGACGGACCAGGTGCGGGAGCAGATCCAGCACACGCTGTACAAGCTGCTCGTGCAGCGCCGGTCGGTCTTCTTCTGACAGCGCCGGTCGGTCGCCGTGCGGGGCGTCTTCTGACGACACACAACGGAGAGGGGTAGGTGGCCCGGCCCGGGCCACCTACCCCTCTCCGTCGTCTGACCGGCCGTACGACCGGCGCACCGGTCCTCTAGCGGTCGTCCTCGGCGTCGATGCCCAGCCCCGGGAGCAGGCCGGGCAGCAGCGGCGGGATCGTCACGTCCGGCACGGGACCTGTCGTGTCGTCGCCGGACGGGGCGGAGGGCGTCGTGCTGTTCAGCGGGGGGTTGAGCAGGCCGCCCGTGTTGCCCCCGAGCAGGCCCTCGTTCTCCGTCGTGCCGGAGCCCGACGGGTGGGGCAGGGTGCCGCCGTCCGACTGGCCCGCGGAGGGCGAGGACGACGACGGGTGGTCCGTACCGTACGAACCGGACGAACCCGGGGAGCTGCCGGGTGACGCCCCGGGTCGCTGCGATCCGCCGCTCTCCTTCTCGGGAGCGCGGGGCAGCAGCGACTGGAGCGGTCCGACTTCCTGGTCTATGGCGTCGAAGACCGAACTCACTTCGTTGCCGACGTCGGTGAGCTGGGCCGGGAGGCGGTCGCGCAGTCCGTTCCAGGCTCCGCGGTGGGAGTTGGCGAACGAGGACAGGGTCGCGATGGGGCCGAGCGAGCCGTCCCGTTCGTACGCCTGGTGGAGGAGCCGGTGGCCTTCCGTGGCGTCGTGGCGCATTCCGGTCAGGGCGCGCCTGACTTCGCCGACGGACTCGTGGTCCAGTTCGCCGGCCCGGGCGCGCTCCATGAGGCGGCGGGCCTCGCTGAGGCGGGTGGAGGCCTGGTCGAGGTAGAGCTCGCCGCGGTCCGCGTCGTCGTCGGCCATGCCGAGCTTGAGGTCCTCCATGCCCCGTTTCAGCCCGTAGAGCGAGTCACCGGGGAGTGCGTCGGAACTCGCGGCGGCCACTCCGCCGAAGGCGCCCGCGGCGACTCCGACGGTGAGGCCGCCGGCCGCGAGGCCCTTGGACCAGCGGGAGCGCGGCCGCAGTTTCCGGAGCGGTGATGCCCGGTGGGCGCCACGGCCGGAGGTGCGCTGCACCGGGACCTTGGGGCCGGCGGACGCACCTCCTTCGGAGGCTGTGCCCTCCAGGAGCATGGCCTCCATGGCAGCAACGAGCTGGGCTCGCTGCACCACCTTGACCTCGGGGTCCAACTGGGGCTTCGGCAGCTTGCCGAGGCCGTTCGCCAGGGCCAACAGCCGCCCTTGCTCGGCCGGTTCGGCCGCATCATCGGGCTGCTCGGCCGCCGTGTCCCGGAGCGTCTGATTCTCCAGGACCTGGGCGAAGGCGTTCGCCCGCCGGTGCGCCGAAACGTTCGCGATCACTGGCGGCACCTCCTCTCGTCATGACGGTCGACTCCCCGGAAGGTCCGGAAGGTTGCACGCCTTGAGCCAATCCACACGATCGAGTGAGTGGCTGCGGGCATGGCGTGACCGCAGGGAGTCTGCATTCCGCACAACGAGCGGCTCGGCAGTTGGGTTACGCGCGAAGGATGATCGGACCAGTGCGTCATCAACCGCTCACGGGTGGTGAGTTGAAGGAACGGGGCAAGCGTGGGGGGCTTGATGTGGGGGGACTGGTTCGTGGGGGGAGTGGGGGAGTGGGGGAGTGGGGGAGTGGGGGAGTGAGGGGTGCGGGGGCGGAGGGTCAGCGGGCGTCGTCCGGGAGGAGCCTGGCCAGGGTGCGGACGGCACGGTACTGCAAGGTCTTGATCGCACCTTCGTTCTTGCCCATCACCCGCGCGGTCTCGGCCACCGACATCCCCTGCAGGAAACGCAGCGTGACGCATTCCTGCTGCTGGGGATTGAGCTTGCGTACGGCCTCGAGCAGCGCGGCGTTCGAGAGCGACTCGAGCACCGAGTCCTCGGGGCTGCGTTCGACCTCATTGGCGTCGAGCATCTCGCCAGTGGTCACTTCCAGTCGGAAGCGGCTCGACTTGAAATGGTCGGCGACCAGATTGCGCGCGATCGTGACCAGCCAGGCGCCGAAGTCGCGCCCCTGCCAGGTGAAGGTGGAGATACGGCGCAGGGCGCGCAGGAAGGTCTCGCTGGTGAGGTCCTCCGCCGTCGCCTTGCCGCCGACGCGGTAGTAGATGTAGCGGTAGACGGTGTCGCTGTACTGGTCGTACAGACGGCCGAATGCTTCGGCCTCGCCGGCCTGGGCGCGCTCGACGAGCTCCATCATGCGGGCGCTGTCGCTGTCGGCGCTGGGGCGGCGGGCGGTGGTCGAGGCGCCGGCACCGCCGCGGCCGCCCCGTCTGCCGACTTCCCGGCCGTCGCCCGATCGCCGCCCCTCGACGACGCCGCTGCGCGCCGACCCCTTGTCGATTCCGCCCGCCAGGGCGTAGCAGGGGCCGGCAGGGCCGAGGGCGGCAGGGCCCGGCGCGGCGAAGGCGGGGACGGCGTACGCGGTGGGGACGAAGCCGCGCAAGTGGTCGAAGACCGTTGCGCGCAGCGTAGCCAGGCCCGAGGCGTCAACCCCGACGTGTGGGTACACGGGACTCCCAGAGGCAGAGCTTCCATCACGTGCAGTACGGGACCGTTCACTCGTCGTGGCGACGTGTGGGGTCCTTAATGCGTCTGAGGAGAATAACGCTTCGTACAGGCAGCGCTACACCCAGTTGCTTAAATCATCGATTCCGTCGCTTCTGTTACGGCAAAGCGGCGGATCAAGTCGCAGGTTGTGATCGGTTATTGATCGGATTACTTCGCGATCTGCTGCGGCGCGTGATGGGTTGTGCTCATGTGCCCGTAACGGGACTGGCGGGGCGTGCGGCCGGGTAGAAAAACCGGAATGCCGCGCGCCGTGCGTCGCAGTCAGCGGCGCACGGTGGTTCGGTGACGCGTTCGCCGGCGGCCCACACGTACGGCGCCGCCGGCGCAGGGGTCAGCGGCGACGGCGGTGCAGGGCGACGGCCGCCGCCGTGCCGCCCGCCAGCGCGCCCACGCCCGCCGCGGCCGGGATGCCGACCTTCGCCGCCTTGCGGCCCGTCCGGTAGTCACGCAGCCGCCAGTCGCGCTCGCGCGCGTGCTTGCGCAGCTTGGTGTCCGGGTTGATCGCGTACGGGTGCCCGACGAGGGACAGCATCGGGATGTCGTTGTGCGAGTCGCTGTAGGCCGCGCAGCGGGACAGGTCCAGGTCCTCGGCCCCCGCGAGAGCCCGTACCGCCTCGGCCTTCGCGGGGCCGTGCAGCGGCTCGCCGACCAGCTTGCCGGTGTAGACGCCGTCGACGGACTCGGCGACCGTGCCGAGCGCGCCGGTCAGGCCGAGCCGGCGGGCGATGATCGTTGCGGTCTCGACCGGCGCGGCGGTGACCAGCCACACCTTCTGGCCCGCGTCGAGGTGGGCCTGGGCCAGGGCGCGCGTACCGGGCCAGATGCGGTCGGCCATGTACTCGTCGTAGATCTCCTCGCCGATCGACATCAGCTCGGAGACGCGGTGGCCCTTGACGATCGACAGGGCGGACTCGCGGACGTCCTGCATGTGGTCCGGGTCCTCGACCCCGGCAAGCCGGAACCACGTCTGCTGCCAGGCGAACCGTGCCAGCTCGCGGCGCTGGAAGAACTTCCGCTTGTACAGGCCCCGGCCGAAGTGGAAGATCGCGGCGCCCTGCATGACCGTGTTGTCGAGGTCGAAGAAGGCTGCGGCGCGGACGTCCCCGACGACGGGGAAGTCCGGCTCCTTGCGCTTGGCGCCGGCGGTCTCCGGGGTCTCGGTCTGCGCGTCCGCCTCGAACTGCTGCGAGGTCTTGCGTGCTGCCTCGGCGGCGGCCTCGCCTGCGAGGACGCTCCGGGCGGTCGCGGAGCGCCTACGGGGGGTGAGCCATCCCAGTGCGGCCATGGCGTGAGCATAGCCAGTCAGTTCGGAACTTCCCGACTCGCGGGGATGCGAAGGCGTGAACTCTGGGCGGCCGGATTGTTAAACCCGACCAGTCGGACGTGCGATCCGAGCCCGGGGCGAGGGGCGGAGAATGGGGTCATGAGTCCTCTGCTGCGGCGCACGAAGAAGAAGGCCGGCGAACGGGTCGTGACCTTGATCGGTAAGCCCGGGTGTCATCTCTGTGACGATGCCCGGGCCGTGATCGAGGAGGTCTGCGCGGAGACCGGCGCCGCGTGGGAGGAGAAGGACATCACTCAGGACGAGGAGCTGCACCGGGAGTACTGGGAGCAGATCCCGGTCGTCCTGGTGGACGGTGAGCAGCACACGTTCTGGCGTGTGGACGCCGGCCGGCTCCGTCGCGAACTGGGGGCCTGACGCGAAAGGCGGTTACCATCGTGGGCGTTTTGTTGGGGTCTCGGGGGCAGGGTCGTGAGGAGCGTGCAGCGTTTTGCTCCCTTTGCGCTTTCTGCGGACAGAGGCGGTCCGCAGTTCCCGAATCCCGTGTTCGAATCGCGTGACCCCGGTCACTTTGCTCGGACAAAGCGGACACCATCTTTGTGCACGCGTTCACAAAGACATAGCCTGCATTCGACGGGGCGGTCCTGCGAAGTACGGCCGCCTGCAGCCTCGCTCATCCCGCAGGAGCACCGTGGCAACTGGCCGAACTCACCGACCGGCGACTCGTAGCCGAGGAATCCCCGAGGCCACGGTCGCTCGGCTTCCGCTGTATCTGCGCGCACTGACCGCACTGTCGGAGCGCTCCGTGCCGACGGTCTCCTCCGAGGAGCTCGCGGCCGCGGCGGGGGTCAACTCCGCGAAGCTGCGGAAGGACTTCTCGTACCTCGGCTCGTACGGGACGCGTGGCGTCGGCTACGACGTCGAGTACCTCGTCTACCAGATCTCCCGTGAGCTCGGCCTCACCCAGGACTGGCCGGTCGTCATCGTCGGTATCGGTAACCTCGGCGCCGCGCTCGCGAACTACGGCGGGTTCGCCTCACGTGGCTTCCGCGTCGCCGCCCTGATCGACGCCGACCCGGCGATGGCCGGGAAGCCGGTCGCGGGCATTCCCGTCCAGCACACGGACGAGCTGGAGAAGATCATCTCGGACAACGGCGTCTCCATCGGGGTCATCGCGACCCCCGCGGGCGCCGCACAGCAGGTGTGCGACCGGCTGGTCGCCGCGGGCGTCACCTCCATCCTCAACTTCGCGCCCACCGTGCTCTCGGTGCCGGACGGCGTCGACGTACGCAAGGTCGACCTGTCGATCGAGCTGCAGATCCTCGCGTTCCACGAGCAGCGCAAGGCCGGTGAGGAGCTGGAGGCGGATGCCGCCGCTTCTGCCGTGGCCCCGGTTCCGCCGGTGGGGTCCGCGACGCCCGCGTCGCACGGAGCCACCGGTTCGGCCCCGGGCCGGAAGGGACCCGACGGGGACGTCCCCGCCGTGATGCCGGCATGAGCCTCCTGGTCGTCGGAATCAGTCATCGCAGCGCCCCGGTCAGCGTGCTGGAGCGGGCCTCGCTGTCCGCGGACACGCAGGTCAAGCTGCTGCACGACACACTCGCCGCGGAACCCGCGGTCGAGGCGTCCGTCCTCGCCACCTGCAACCGCATCGAGCTGTACGCCGACGTCGACAAGTTCCACGCCGGCGTCGCCGAGCTGTCCACCCTGCTCGCCCAGCACAGCGGCGTCGGGCTGGAGGAGCTCACCCCCTATCTGTACGTGCACTACGAGGACCGCGCCGTCCACCATCTCTTCTCGGTGGCCTGCGGTCTCGACTCGATGGTCATCGGCGAGGGGCAGATCCTCGGCCAGATCAAGGACGCGCTCGCGCTCGGCCAGGAGCTGCACACCGCGGGCCGGCTGATGAACGACCTCTTCCAGCAGTCGCTGCGGGTGGGCAAGCGCGCCCACAGCGAGACCGGGATCGACCGGGCCGGGCAGTCGCTCGTCACCTTCGGCCTGGAGCAGCTGGCGTGCGGTGCGCCGGTGGACGAGTGGGCGGCGGGCAAGCGGGCGCTGGTCATCGGCGCCGGTTCGATGTCGTCGCTCGCGGCGGCGACGCTGGCGCGAGCCGGGGTCGCCGAGATCGTCGTCGCCAACCGGACGCAGGAGCGGGCCGAGAGGCTCGTGCAGATCCTGACGGAGCCGGGAGGCACCGGAGTCGCCGCACGGGCCGTGCCCATGGACGCGGCTGCGGACGAACTGACACGAGTCGACGTCGTGGTGTCCTGCACCGGTGCGACGGGGCTCGTGCTGACGGCCGAGGCGGTCGCCGCGGCCCTCGACGAGGCCGTGCCGGGCGACGCGCCGGAGGCGTTCGCCGCCATGGACGCGGTCGACGAGGCCCGCACGGGCACGGTCGCCGCGGAGACGGTCGCGGACGTCGCGGAGGCGGACGCCGAGGTCATCGCGCGGCTCGCCGGGTTCGAGCGGGTCAAGGAGAACCCCGCTCTCCTCGCCGACGGCGAGTGCCCGGTCGGGCTCGACGACAAGGACGACGCCGCAGCCACCGGCACCGCGGCGGCTGCCGCCGGGCTGCCCGCCGACGACATGGGTCTGCACGGCGCCTGGGTGGAGAACGCGGCGGCCGACCGGCGCCCCACCCCGGGCCGGCGTACCGTCCGCGCGCAGAGCGCAGGACCGGTCCGCCTCGCGCTCCTCGACCTCGCCATGCCCCGGGACATCGACGCCGCCGTGCACCGGATTCCCGGCGTCCGTCTCGTGGACATCGAGTCGCTCGCCGGGGCGTCCGCGGACGCCCCGATGGCCGCAGATGTCGACCAGGTGCGCACGATCGTCTCCGACGAGGTCGCCGCCTTCGGAGCCGCGCAGCGCGCCGCGCACATCACGCCGACCGTGGTCGCCCTGCGCGCGATGGCCGCCGACGTGGTGGCCGGCGAGGTCTCGCGCCTGGAGGGCCGGCTGCCGGACCTGGACGACAAGCAGCGCGCGGAGATCACCCAGACCGTGCGGCGTGTCGTCGACAAGCTGCTGCACGCGCCCACCGTGCGGATCAAGCAGCTCGCCGCGGAGCCCGGCGGCGCCGGGTACGCGGACGCGCTGCGCACACTCTTCGACCTCGACCCGGAGACGGTCGCATCCGTCAGCCGGGCCGACCTGAACGACGCCGACGTCAAGAACCGAGGGCGAGTATGACCGAGAGGGCCGAGAAGGCTTTGAGGTTGGGGACCAGGCGCAGCAAGCTCGCCCTGGCCCAGTCCGGGCATGTGGCTGAGGCGGTGACCCGGCTGACCGGGCGTCCCGTCGAGCTCGTCGAGATCACCACGTACGGCGACACCTCCCGCGAGCACCTGGCGCAGATCGGCGGCACGGGTGTGTTCGTCACCGCGCTGCGTGACGCGCTGCTCGCGGGCGAGGTGGACTTCGCGGTGCACTCGCTGAAGGACCTGCCGACCGCGCAGCCCGACGATCTGGTGCTGGCCGCGATTCCGCGCCGTGAGGACCCGCGGGACGTGCTCGTGGCGCGGGACGGGCTGACGCTCGACCAGCTGCCGCACGGTGCCCGGGTCGGCACCGGTTCGCCGCGGCGGATGGCGCAGCTCAACGCGTACGCGCGGTCCCATGGGCTGCAGATCGAGACCGTGCCGATCCGGGGGAACATCGACACCCGGGTCGGATACGTCCGCAGCGGGGAGCTCGACGCCGTGGTGCTTGCCGCGGCCGGGCTGAACCGTATCGGCAGGATCGAGGACGTGACCGACTTCCTGTCGGTCGACGCGGTGCTGCCCGCCCCCGGCCAGGGGGCCCTGGCGGTCGAGTGCCTTTCGGCGAACGCCGAACTCGCCGCCACGCTCGCCGAGCTCGACGACCCGCACACGCGGGCCGCCGTGACCGCCGAGCGATCCCTGCTCGCCGCCTTGGAGGCCGGCTGCAGCGCACCTGTGGGTGCGCTGGCCGACCTGCTGGCCGACGGACAGGTTGTTCATGAGATGCGCCTGCGCGGTGTTGTCGGCACGACCGACGGATCCACGCTGGTGCAGCTGTCCACCACCGGTCCCGTACCCACGTCGCACGACGACGCCGTGGCGCTCGGACGCGAACTCGCGGCCGAGATGCTCGCCAAGGGTGCGGCCGGTCTTATGGGGGAGCGAGCACTTTGAGCCCCACCACCACTGCCACCTCTGCCTCTTCGGCGTTCTCCGCTTCCGGGCACGTCACCTTCCTCGGCGCCGGTCCCGGCGACCCGGGGCTGCTGACGCTGCGCGCCGTGGAGGCGCTGTCGGGCGCGGACGTGCTGATCGCCGAGCCCGAGGTCCTCGAAGTCGTTCGCGGCCATGCGAGGGCGGGCGTGAGCACGCCTGAGCTGACGGTTGTTGACGATGTGTCAACGACCGTCGGTGTCCCCGTGTTGAGGGATGCGGCCAATCTTGTCATGGAGGCTGCGCGGGGCGGCAAGCGGGTCGTCCGTGCGGTGAGCGGTGACCCCGGGCTGGACGGCGACGCCGTCCAGGAGATGCTCGCGTGCGCGGCGGAAGGCATTCCGTTCGAGGTCGTACCGGGTGTCGCGACGGCCGTGGGCGTGCCCGCTTACGCCGGTGTGCCGCTGCGCGACGCGCAGGGGACCGATGTGCGCTTCATCGACGCCCGCACCGCCGGCGACCGCTGCTGGACGGAGGTCGGGGCGTCGGACGGGACCGTCGTCGTCTCGACGTCCCTGGACGCGGTGGCGGCCGCGGCGGGCGAGCTGGTGGCGGCCGGGCGCAAGCCCGACACCCCGCTGACGGTGACCGTAGCCGGTACGACGACGCGTCAGCGGACGTGGACGGCGACGCTCGGGACCATCGCGCAGGTCTTCAAGCAGGCGAAGGTGCTGCCCTCGCCGGAGGGACACCGGCCCGTCATAGCCGTGGTCGGCGAGCGCAGTGCCCCGGCCCAGCGTGACCAGCTTGCCTGGTTCGAGTCCAAGCCGCTGTTCGGCTGGAAGGTCCTCGTACCGCGTACGAAGGAGCAGGCCGCTTCGCTCTCCGACCAGCTTCGTTCGTACGGGGCGGTGCCGCACGAGGTGCCGACGATCGCCGTCGAGCCGCCGCGGACGCCGCAGCAGATGGAGCGTGCGGTCAAGGGGCTCGTGACAGGGCGCTACGAGTGGATCGCCTTCACGTCGGTCAACGCCGTGAAGGCGGTGCGGGAGAAGTTCGAGGAGTACGGGCTCGACGCCCGCGCCTTCGCCGGGATCAAGGTCGCGGCGGTGGGCGAGCAGACCGCGAAGGCCCTGGTCGAGTTCGGCGTCAAGCCCGATCTGGTGCCGAGCGGGGAGCAGTCGGCGGCCGGGCTGCTGGAGGACTGGCCGCCGTACGACCCGGTCTTCGACCCGATCGACCGGGTGTTCCTGCCGCGTGCCGACATCGCCACGGAGACGCTGGTGGCGGGCCTTATCGAGCTCGGGTGGGAGGTCGACGACGTCACGGCGTACCGGACCGTGCGCGCGTCGCCGCCGCCGGCGGACACGCGTGAGGCGATCAAGGGCGGCGGGTTCGACGCGGTGCTGTTCACGTCGTCCTCGACGGTGCGGAACCTGGTGGGCATCGCCGGGAAGCCGCACAACGTGACGGTCATCGCGTGTATCGGCCCTGCGACCGCGAAGACCGCGGAGGAGCACGGCCTGCGCGTGGACGTGCTGTCGCCGGAGCCGTCGGTGCACAAGCTGGCGGAGGCGCTGGCGGAGTTCGGCGCGCGGCGCCGCGAGGCGGCGCTCGAGGCCGGCGACCCGGTCACCCGCCCGAGCGAGCGGCGGCCGGGCGCGCGGAGGCGTCGTACGACGTGATGTGGTGTGGGGGGGGGGGCGAGAACCCCCCCCCAAAGTTATGGGAAACTCTTCTCATTGAGCCACAAGAAAGGGATCTCCAGGGGAGGGAGGGAG
>NZ_JBHWKX010000030.1:0-78310 GCF_042730885.1 Streptomyces sp. NPDC059909 | reverse complement strand
TGGGGGTGGGGGTGTGGGGGGGGGGGGGGGGGGGGAGAGGGGGGGGGGGGGGGGGGCGGGGGGGGGGGGGGGGGGGGGGCCCCCCCCCCCCCCCCCCCCACAGCGTTGTGGGCAGTCGTTTCGCTGGGTCCCCCAGGACGGAGTCCTAGGGGGAGGAACGGGCGGGCAAAGCCCCCGGCGCCGGGTGCCGATACGGGAGGGCCCGGCCCGGTGGGCAGGGGAACGCCTGTCCCGGTCGCCCGGGACGCCCGCCCGGTGGGCCCGGGCCACGCCCGGTGGCCGGGAGCCCGGCCGGTTTTCTCCGGCGCTTTGTCGGCAAAAGCTCTCCGCGCGGCGGCGTAGCGTGGACCCATGACTGTGTACGGATCCTTTCCCGGGTCGCGGCCGCGGCGGCTGCGGACCACCCCTGCGATGCGGCGCATGGTCGCCGAGACGCGGCTGCACCCCGCAGATCTGATCCTCCCGGCGTTCGTACGGGAAGGCGTGGCCGAGCCCGTGCCGATCGCGGCGATGCCCGGGGTCGTGCAGCACTCGCTGGACACCCTGCGGAAGGCCGCGGTGGAGGCCGTGTCCGCGGGCGTCTCAGGGATCATGCTGTTCGGGGTCCCGGAGGACGCCAAGAAGGACGCTGCCGGCACGGCGGGCACCGACCCCGACGGGATCCTGCAGGTCGCCATCCGCGCCGTGAAGGCCGAGGTCGGCGACGAGCTCGTGATCATGTCCGATCTGTGTCTGGACGAGTACACCGATCACGGCCACTGCGGGGTGCTGGACGCCGAGGGGCGCGTCGACAACGACGCCACGCTGGAACGTTACGCCGAGATGGCGCAGGTCCAGGCCGACGCGGGCGTCCACGTCGTGGGCCCCAGCGGGATGATGGACGGTCAGGTCGGCGTCATCCGCGATGCGCTGGACACGATCGGCAAGGAGGACGTGTCGATCCTCGCGTACACCGCCAAGTACTCCTCCGCCTTCTACGGGCCGTTCCGCGAGGCCGTCGCCTCCTCGCTGCAGGGCGACCGCAAGACGTACCAGCAGGACCCGGCCAACCTCCGGGAGTCCCTGCGGGAGCTGGCGCTCGACCTGGAGGAGGGCGCCGACATGGTCATGGTCAAGCCGGCGGGCCCCTATCTGGACGTGCTGGCGCGCGTCGCCGCGGAGGTCGACGTGCCGGTCGCCGCGTACCAGATCTCCGGTGAGTACGCGATGGTCGAGGCGGCCGCCGAGAAGGGCTGGATCGACCGGGACAAGGCGATCCTGGAGACGCTGACCGGGATCAGGCGCGCAGGTGCGCAGATGATCCTGACGTACTGGGCGACGGAGGTCGCGCAGAAGCTCGGCCGCGCGTAACGCGGCTCAGTCCCACCAGAACGACCACACGCTCTGGTCCAGCACTGCCTTGGCCGCGTACTCGTCCAGGGCGCCGAAGTGGCCCTGGGTGATGTTGTCCGGGCAGAAGGCGAAGTGCTCGGCGGCGACGGCCCTCGCCTCGGCCGGCGTCGTCGGCGGGGCCGCCACGGAGACCACCAACTGGTCGAAGGTGAGCGCCACGACGCGTATGCCGAAGCGGTCCTCCCACGAGCGCAGGACAGAGCAGAGGCGCGCCACGTCGTTCTCGTAGTTGAGCGGACCGGTCCAGCCCAGCGCCGCCGGTATGTCGGCGCTGCGGCGGGCCGGGACGAGGGCGAGCCCGCACCGCTCCAGCCAGGAGTCCTCCTCGATGAGCGATTCGGCCACCTCGGCCGCCAACACGTCCGGATCGATGCCCGACACGGCGGCCGGGGCGAGGCCGGGCCACTGGGCGCCGAACGGCGCGACCTTCTCGTCGAACGTCGGGGGTTCGCCGAAGAGGGCGACGACGGTGTCCCGGCCGGGGTAGTCCTCGGGGGCGCCGAGCTCGTCCGCCGCGTACTCCTCCCAGAAGGCCTCCAGGACCTCCTCGGCGTCGTGATCACCCGCGTACGACATCATCGCCGGGGCCAACTCCCAGTCCTCGGGCTGCCTTTCGCGGCTGCTGCCCGAGCCGATGAGTACGGGGTGGAGCCCGGCGGTCCTGCGCGCGGCCAGCAGAGCGGACCAGTCGCCCGGGCGGGCGGGCTCGTCCGCGCACCACATCAGGGGCTCGTGCCACGGGCCGTCGACGGTCGTGTTGATCAGCCGCCCGGACGGCAGGTCGAGACCCAGTGAGTGGCCTGCGGGGTCGATGGCCAGGGTCGGCAGGGGATTGGGAAGCATCGCCATGGACCGAATGTAGAGGCCGACACTGACAACGGAGGCCGGCCGTCCACAACGGGCGGCCTCCACACCGGTCTTCGCGTGGGCGATCAGTACGTGAGCGCGTCCGACATGTCGCTCAGCCAGTACGTGACCATGGCGCTGTCGTCCTCGATATAGGTGTCCGCGGGGAGCGTGACCTCGGCGTGCGCGCCGGTCGATCCGGAGCCGCTGCCCGCGTCGAAGGAGACGGTGAGGTGCTTCGCGGTGCGGCCCTTGCTCTTGCCGGGCTCGCCGGTCAGGGTGACGGAGGCGTAGGCGGACTGGCCGGGGTCCAGGGTGACGACGGCCTGCGGCTTGCTGTCCTCGACGAACTGGGTGGGGGACTGGGCTTCGTCGAAGCGGAGGTACGGGGCGCCGAAGGCGTTGCAGGGGCGCGAGCCCGTGTTGGTGACGGTGATCAGCAGGTGGTTGATGGGGCGTGTGAGCTTGCTGGCGACGACCTTGGTGTTGTCGCCGGTGCAGGTGACGGGGGAGGCGTCGCTGCTGCCGCCGGCCGGGGCTGCGGACGCGGTACCGCCGCCCGTGCCCGAGGGCGGGGTGGCCGCCGGGGCCTCCGAGGCGGTGGCGCTCGCCTTGCCCCCGCCGGCCGGGTCCGTTGCCTTGGCCTTGTCGTCGCCCTGGCAGGCGGTGAGGGACAGGCCCGCAAGAAGGGCGGCGGTCGCGGCGATGGCTGTGCGGGTACGGATGGTGCGCATGGTGGATCGACTCCCCGTTGTGGTGGTGGATTCAGTGACCGTTGATCAGCGAGATCACGACTGCGGTGCAGGTGATCAGTACGACGATCGCGAGAGCATCGCTGACGCTGATGCTGAAGCGGGTTCGCATCTGAGCTTCCGGTTCGGTTGGTGCTGCACAAACTCTGTGGGGGCAGCGGATCGTGGGACAACCGACCAGGGAAAATAGGGGAAGCTGGAACGCCGAAACGGGGTTTGACCAGGGGAAACACCCAGTGCCTGGAATGCGTTCCCGGGACGGCGGAACGAGGGGGAGGGCTGAAATGGCAGCGGGGACGGACGACTTCGCGGGGTTGCTGAGCGCGCTGAAGGAACGCTCCGGTCGCAGTTACGGGGCTCTCGCCAGACAGCTGCACATGAGTACGTCCACGTTGCACCGCTACTGCAACGGCGACGCCGTACCGACGGAGTACGCCCCCGTGGAGCGGCTCGCCCGGCTGTGTGGGGCGACCCCGGACGAGCTCGTGGAGCTGCACCGGCAATGGATCCTGGCCGACGATGCCCGCAGGCGTGGCCGGGCTGGTGCGGCCGAATCGCCCGGTGAGCCGTCCAGTGAGTCATCCGGTGAGCCTGAGCCAACGGGTGAGGCGGAGCCCGGCGTCCCGCCCGTCCCGGCTCCAGGAGCCGGAGCGCCCGAGCGGGAGCCCGAGGACGAGGCCCCCGAGTCGCTGGTCGTCGGGCCCGAGCCCACCTCGCGCAAGCGTCGTCTTCGTATCGCCGTCGCCACGGCCGCCGTTGTCGCCGTCGCCGTCCCGGCCGCCGTCGCCGTAAGCCAGTTCGGGGGTGAGGCCGACGGTACGGGGCAGCCCCGCGCAGGAGCGGGGGCCGACGCCACGACCGGGACCTCCGCGTCCCCGTCCGCTTCCGCGTCTACCTCCGCCTCACCGAGCGGCAGCGCCTCGCCCGGCGGGAAGAAGGCGAGCGCCTCGCCGTCGGACCCGGCCGCCACGAAGAAATCGGAGGCGCCCGCAGAGCAGAGCGGTGGCGCGGCCCCCAGCGTGGGGATCAGCTCGTACAACTGGGAAGAGCCGTGCGGCGAGGAGTACCTGTTGGACCAGCGGCCCGGCCAGGTCCCGCCGCCGCCCGCTCCCCAGGACACCCGGAACTGGGCACGCGCCCTGGGTGGTGTCAGCGCCGGCGATACGAAGCTGCAGTTGACCGTGACTGGCAACACGGACGACGCGGTGGTCATCACCGACCTGAACGTACGCGTGGTGGGCCGGAAGGCCCCGCTGCCCTGGCAGGCCTATTCCATGGGGGACGGCTGCGGCAGCGGCGTCACCCCGCAGACCTTCGACATCGACCTGGACAACGCCCGGCCGCTGGTCAAGCCCGTGGCCGGGCAGGACGGCGACACCGTCGTACCGGCCAAGGACTTCCCGTACAAAGTCTCCACCCACGATCCCCAGGTCCTGAACCTCGACGTCCACACCGAAGGTCACGAGGCCACGTGGTACCTGGAGCTGGCATGGAGCAGCGGCGACCGGAAGGGGACGGTACGGGTCGACGACGACGGAAAGCCCTTCCGCACGAGTGCCTTCGACGAGGGCAAGCTGTACCACCACTGGCCGGAGAAGGGCGAGTGGATCGCCCAGTGATGGTCAGCCGGAGTGAGCTGCTGCGAAGGCGGCGAAGGATGACCAGGTGGCGGGGGCGAGGGTGAGCATGGGGCCGTCCGAGATCTTGGAGTCGCGGACGTGGACGGCGGTGGGGTGGGTGGCTACTTCGACGCATTCGCCGCCGTCGCTGCCGCTGTAGCTGGACGTGAACCACTCAAGTGCGGTGCTCATTGGTCTCCTGGCAGCCGGTCCAAGCTCGCGTTGGGTGAGGCAGGCGCTCTCCCGGAACAGGGCCACCAGCGCGCCCACGAGCGGTACGAGGACGCCCTGCGCGTCGAGGTCCACGACAGCGGCGACGGCTGCCCCCGGCCGCGGGAGCCGGACGAGGAGTCGGGGCGGGGGCTGCTGCTGGTCGCCGCCGTCGCGGACGAGTGGGGCGTCGGGGAACGGATGCCCGGGAAGGTCGTGTGGTGCGAGTTCGCGGTCAGCGCTCAACCGTGAGCAGGCCGGCGAGGCGCGAGAGGCCGTCGGCCGCGTGGCCTTCCGTGATCGCGCGGTCCAGGATCGCCTGGAACGGCTCGAAGAGTTCCGGGCTGACGCCCTGCTCGCGGAAGGCGGCCAGGAAGTTCGGGAAGGCCGCCTGGTTGACCGCGATGCTGGAGACGTCGGTGAGGTGCCTGCCGGTGTCGATCGCCCTGCCCCACTCCGGGGCGCCGCCGAGCATCGCGCCGATCCACGGCACGAGCAGCTCGGAGAACTGCTCGGCGGAGATGCCCTCCGTGCGGACCAGGGCGAAGGCCTGCATGACGCCCATCACCATGCCGTACATGCCGGTGAGCAGGGCCAGGTCGTGCAGCGCCGCACGGCCCGGGTCGGTGCCCGTCCACGTGGTGCCGCCGAAGGCCGCGAGGGTGGCGCGGTGGGTGGCGTACGCCTGGTCGTCGCCGCTGTAGAAGACGTAGGCGTGCGGGCCGGCGATCATCTGAGGGACCGCCATGATGCCGCCGTCGACGTACCGGGCGCGGTGCCCCGTCGCCCAGGCCGAGAGCTCGCGGGCCTGGGCAGGGGTGCCGTTGGTGAGGTTGACGAGGGTCCTGCCGGCGACGGCGTCACCGAGGGTGCCGAGGACCTCCTGGACGGCGTCGTTGGTGACGAGGCAGACGACGACGAGCGGGCTCGCGGCCACGGCGTCGCCCGGTGTGGCCGCGGGGAGCGCGCCCTGGGCGACGAGCGGGCCGGTCTTCGCAGGGGACCGGTTCCAGACGGTGACGGGGTGGCCGGCCTTCAGGAGCGCGGCGGCGAGGGCGGAGCCCATCATTCCGAGGCCGAGGACCGAAACGGGAGAGGCTGTCATGTCTCCGATCATTGCCGTGGGCCGAGGTGGGGACAAGTACCGACTATTTGGTCAGGTACTCACCAGTTGGTGAGTGGTGAGTGAGGTGGTGATCTGCGGCCGGGCAGCGCACCCTGAAGGTGGTACTGGTGGAGGTGATCCGTCATGAAGACACTCGCCGGATGGCACGTTGACATGGAATTCGCCGAGGAGGGCGAGAAGACCAAGGCGGCCGCGATGGTCCGCCTCGCCGACGGTACGGAAGTCCGGGGGCACGGGAACGCCAGCCGTCACCCGTCCGATCCCGAGCAGCTTCGGGTCGGCGAGGAAATCGCGGGCGCGCGGGCACTGATGGACATGGCACAGCAGATGCTGAAGAAGGCCCACGACGAGATCGAGGAGACCACGGGAAGGCCGGCGCACCCGCTGACCCGTTGAGCACGGTGGCGCGAACGCAGAGCGGCCCCGGCGGGACGATCGCCGGGGCCGCCCTGCGCCTGTGGGTCAGAGACGCTCGGGGGTGCGGATGCCGAGCAGGGCCATGCCCTGGTGGAGCGTGCGGGCGGTGAGGTCGACGAGGAAGAGGCGGTTCTCGAAGACCTCCGTCGTGTTGTCCTCGCTGATCACCTGGCACTGGTCGTAGAACGTGGTCAGGTGCGAGGCCAGCTGGTACAGGTACGCCGCGAGCTTGTGAGGCTCGTACGACGCGGCGACCTCGGCCAGGATCTCGCCGAACTGGTCCAGGTGCAGCCCGAGCGCCCGCTCGGCCGGGGCCAGCGGAAGCTCCGGGTGGGCGGCCGGCTTGGCGTCGCCCGCCTTGCGGAGGATCGACTGGATACGGGCGTACGCGTACTGGAGGTACACCGACGTGTCGCCGTTGAGCGACACCATCTGGTCCAGGTCGAACTTGTAGTCCCGGACGGCCGACGTGGACAGGTCCGCGTACTTCACGGCGCCGATGCCGACGTACTGACCGTTCTCGACGATCTCCTGCTCCGTCAGGCCGACCTTCTCGGCCTTCTCGCGCACGACCGCCGTCGCCCGCTCGATCGCCTCGTCCAGCAGGTCCACCAGCCGCACCGTCTCGCCCTCACGGGTCTTGAACGGCTTGCCGTCCTTGCCGAGGACCGTGCCGAAGGCCAGCTGGACGGCCTTCACGCCGTCGTTCAGCCACCCGATGCGGCGCGCGGTCTCGAAGACCATCTTGAAGTGGAGGGACTGGCGGGCGTCCACGACGTACAGCAGCGTGTTCGCGCCGAGGTTCTGGACGCGGTCGCGGATCGCGGAGAGGTCCGTCGCCGCGTAGCCGTAGCCGCCGTCGGACTTCTGGACGATCAGCGGCACCGGGTTGCCGTCCGGGCCCTTCACGTCGTCGAAGAAGACGCACAGCGCGCCGTTCGACCGGACCGCGACGCCCGACTCCTCGAGCAGGCGGCAGGTCTCGGCCAGCATGGCGTTGTAGCCGGACTCGCCGACGACGTCCGCGTCCTCGATCTCCATGTCGAGCTTGTTGAAGACCGAGTAGAAGTAGATCTTCGACTCGTCGACGAAACGCTGCCACAGGGCCAGCGTCTCCTTGTCGCCCGCCTGGAGGTCGACCACCCGGCGGCGGGCCCGGTCCTTGAACTCCTCGTCGGAGTCGAAGAGGGCGCGCGAGGCCTTGTAGAGCCGGTTCAGATTGGACATGGCCTCTTCGCCGGAGACGGTGGCCTCGTCCTTGTGGTCCAGCTCGTGGGGGTGCTCGATCAGGTACTGGATGAGCATGCCGAACTGGGTGCCCCAGTCGCCGATGTGGTGGCGCCGGATCACCTTCTCGCCGGTGAACTCGAGGATCTCGACCATCGCGGCGCCGATCACGGCGGAGCGCAGATGGCCGACGTGCATCTCCTTCGCCACGTTCGGCTGGGCGTAGTCGATCACGGTCGTGCCGGCCCCGGAGGCGTACGGGACGCCCAGCCGGTCGTCCGCTGCGCGGGCGGCGAGGGTCTTCACGATCGCCTCGTCGGTGATCGTGATGTTCAGGAACCCGGGGCCCGAGACTTCGATCTCCTTCAGGACGTCATCGGCCGGGAGCGCCTCGACGACCTTGGACGCCAGCTCGCGCGGGTTTCCCTTGAGCTGCTTGGCGAGCGCCAGGATGCCGTTGGCCTGGAAGTCGGCCCGGTCGCTACGTCGCAGCAGCGGGTCGGCGGAGCCGGCCTCCGGCAGGGCTGCCGAGAGGGCGTCCGCGAGGCGCTGCTGCACGGTCGAAGCGAGGGAAGGGACCGAGGCCATGAGCTTCCGTTCCTGTCAGTGGGTGATCGGTGCTAATTCGGTAGTCAAGTGTCCCACGGGGGAGCAACCTGTTTCTCCCACCGGACGGGGGCTGTGGACAACCACCGAGCCCGCTGTTCCGTCTGGGAGAATGGCTAACGCCAGCTTCGACAGAATCAAGCTTTCAAGGACGTGCCGATCGTGGCTCAGAGCAGCACCGAGACCGACTGGGTCTCCCGTTTCGCGGACGATGTCATCGCCGAGTCGGAACGGCGTGCGCCCGGGAAACCGGTCGTGGTTGCCTCTGGCCTGTCCCCGTCCGGGCCCATCCACCTGGGCAATCTGCGCGAGGTCATGACCCCGCACCTTGTCGCGGACGAGATCCGCCGGCGGGGGTACGAGGTTCGCCACCTGATCTCCTGGGACGACTACGACCGCTACCGCAAGGTGCCGGCCGGTGTCACCGGTGTCGACGACTCCTGGGCCGAGCACATCGGCAAGCCGCTGACCTCGGTCCCGGCGCCCGCGGGCTCGCCGTACCCGAACTGGGCGGAGCACTTCAAGGCCGCCATGGTCGAGTCGCTCGCCGAGCTGGGCGTCGAGTACGACCCGATCAGCCAGACCGAGCAGTACACGTCGGGGGTGTACCGCGAGCAGATCCTGCACGCGATGAAGCACCGCGCCGAGATCGACGGAATTCTCGACCAGTACCGGACGAAGGCCAAGGTCCAGGCGAAGAAGCAGCAGCAGAAGCCGGCGGACGAGGCCGAGCTGGAGGCCGAGGAGGGCTCCGGGGCGGCGAGCGAGGACGACGGCAGCGGCGGCTCCGCCGGCTACTTCCCGTACAAGCCGTACTGCGGCAACTGCGAGAAGGACCTGACGACGGTCACCGAGTACCTCGACGCGACGACCGAGCTGACCTACTCCTGCACGGCGTGCGGCTTCTCCGAGACGGTCAGGCTGAGCGAGTTCAATCGCGGCAAGCTGGTCTGGAAGGTCGACTGGCCGATGCGCTGGGCGTACGAGGGCGTGATCTTCGAGCCCAGCGGCGTCGACCACTCGTCGCCCGGATCGTCGTTCGTCGTGGGCGGGCAGATCGTCCGCGAGGTCTTCGGCGGCGTGCAGCCCATCGGCCCGATGTACGCCTTCGTGGGCATCTCCGGCATGGCGAAGATGTCGTCGTCCCGTGGTGGCGTGCCCACGCCGGCGGACGCGCTGAAGATCATGGAGGCGCCGCTGCTGCGCTGGCTGTACGCGCGCCGCAAGCCCAACCAGTCCTTCAAGATCGCCTTCGACCAGGAGATCCAGCGGCTCTACGACGAGTGGGACAAGCTGGAGTCCAAGGTCGTCGGGGGCACCTCCCAGGCCGGAGGCTCTGGGGGAGGGTCCGCGCTGCCGGCCGACGCCGCCGCGTACTCCCGCGCGGTGCGCACTGCGGCCGGGGAGCTGCCGCGCACGCCGCGGCCGCTGCCGTACCGGACACTCGCCTCGGTCGTCGACATCACGGCCGGTCACGACGAGCAGACCCTGCGGATCCTCAGTGAGCTCGACCCGGCGAACCCGCTGGCGTCGCTCGACGAGGTCCGGCCGCGTCTCGACCGCGCCGAGAACTGGATCACGACCCAGGTCCCGGCCGACGCCCGCACGGTCGTCCGCTCCGAGCCCGACACCGAGCTGCTCGGCTCGCTCGACGACGAGGGGCGGGAGTCGCTGCGGCTGCTCCTGGACGGGCTGGACTCGCACTGGTCGCTGGACGGGCTCACCACGCTCGTCTACGGCGTGCCGAAGGTCATGGCGGGCCTGGAGCCGGACGCCAGGCCGACGCCGGAGCTGAAGGTCGCCCAGCGTTCGTTCTTCGCGCTGCTGTACCGCCTGCTGGTGAGCCGCGAAACGGGGCCGCGGCTGCCGACGCTGCTGCTGGCGGTCGGGGCGGAGCGGGTGCGGAAGCTGCTCGGGGCCTGATCGGCCGAGGCCGGACCGGTCAGGCCCCGACCGGTCGGCTGCGTTCGTCGGAGGGCCCTCATCCCTTGTGGATGAGGGCCTCCGGCGTTTGTGGATGGTCCGGGTCACCGGCGCAGGGCGAGGGGCGGGCCGCCGCCTACGCGATGTGCTCCGCCTCCATCTCGGCCTGGAAGCGGTTCTGGAACTCCGGCATGAACCGGCGCAGCAGGCTGGCGCTGCGCGGATGCTGGATGCCGTGGACGTCGGCGAGGGTTATGTCGAGCTGGTCGTTGCTCGGGTGGACGCCGTGGCGGTGGGTGTACTCCTTGAAGACCGGGTACGCCAGCTCGGCGAATTCCGTGTCCTCGATGGGCTCCGCTTCCTCCAGCGGCTCGGGCGCCGGGGCCTGCTCGTACACCGGCTGCTGTTCGGCGCGCGGTCCCGGAATGGCACCGGGGCCGGGACCGGGACCGACGGGCATGGCGTCCGGTCCGGCCGGGACCGCGACCGGGGTCGGCTCCAGGCCCTCGACGTACGTGGGGTTGTACGCGGTCTCGTACGCCTCCTGCGGGACCTGCGGCGCCGCGAACCAAGGGCTCTCGTGGGAGCCGGTACTGACGACACCGCCCTGCAGCAGTTGCTGCTGCTCCTCGGGGTGGGCCTGCGGGTACTCCTGGGGCCATTCCTGCTGAGCCGGACCCGGCCCCGGAACCGGTGTCGCGGGGAGCTGCCCCGCAGGTGCGGGCGGCGGCAGCAGCGCCGGCTCGATCCCGGCGGCGGCGAGCCCGGCGGGTGCCGTCTCCGCCAGCGGAACGCCGTACTTCGCGAGCCGCAGCGGCATCAGCGCCTCCACCGGCGCCTTGCGCCGCCACGCGCGCCCGAAACGGGCCTGGAGGCGGGCCTGATAGATCAGCCGGTCCTGCTCCAGCTTGATGACCTGCTCGTACGAGCGCAGCTCCCACAGCTTCATCCGGCGCCACAGCCGGAACGTGGGCACGGGCGACAGCAGCCAGCGGGTGAGCCGCACGCCCTCCATGTGCTTGTCCGCCGTGATGTCCGCGATCCGGCCGACCGCGTGCCGGGCGGCCTCGACGGAGACCACGAAGAGCACCGGGATGACGGCGTGCATGCCGACACCGAGCGGGTCGGGCCAGGCGGCGGCACCGTTGAACGCGATCGTCGCCGCTGTCAGCAGCCACGCCGTCTGGCGCAGCAGCGGGAACGGGATCCGGATCCACGTCAGCAGCAGGTCGAGGGCGAGCAGCACACAGATGCCCGCGTCGATGCCGATGGGGAAGACCAGGGAGAAGTTGCCGAAGCCCTTCTGCTCGGCGAGCTCGCGCACGGCGGCGTAGGACCCGGCGAAACCGATCGCGGCGATGATCACCGCACCGGCGACGACGACCCCGATGAGTATGCGGTGCGTGCGTGTCAGCTGCATCGCGGCCACCCGCGATCCCCTCCCGATATCGAATTTCGGATCGAATTCCGGCGCCGCCGCATCCGACTCGGCGCGGGCCAAGCCTGGCACACGTTTGCGGAGCCCGGGCCTCCGGGGAGGCGGCCCGGGCTCACGGCCGTCTGTTCAACGGCCGCCGTCGCGCGTATTGATGGGGTGTGCGGGGCCGGGCGGGGCCGACGTGCCATGGCCCACAGCCCACCGTCCGCAGCGCTCGGCCGCGGCCCGCAGCCGCGGCCCCAGCACAGGGCCCACCTGCGGGGTCGCCTACTTGTTGGCCGTCGCGACCGAGGCCGCCGCCTCCTTCGCCGCCTTGACCGCGTCCTTCAGCATCTCCGCCGCGTCCGGGGTCTTGGCCCCGGCGTAGCCGGCACCGTTGTACCCGAGCGTGACCACGACATTGCCCGTACGGGCCACGATCGTCGCGTACTTGAAGGTCTCGCCCGTCTTGCTCAGGTCGTAGCTGATCGAGGTCGCCTCGTCGCCGATGCCCGTCGTGGGCGACGTCTTGACGTTCTTGGCGCTCTCCGTGGCCTCGGCCTTGGCGATCTCCTTCGCATACGCGTCCGTGGCGCGCTTCTCGCCGCTGCCCAGGCCGGGGTCGGACTCGTAGCGCAGGAAGGCGACGTCGAGCCAGCGGTAGTTCGAGCCCTTGATGCCCTTGTCCTCGAGGCCGTTCCAGGAGCAGCCGCCGCGGGCGGTGATGTCGCTGGAGGTGCCTGCCGTACCGGCCTTGTTCTTCGCCTTCGGCACCAGCTCGGTGATCGTCTTCGAGGTGATCGTCTTGCAGGGCTCGGGCAGCTTGGCGAACTTCGCCGGTGTGACGGACGCCTCCGACTTCTTGTCGCCGGGCGATGCCGCGGAGGAGGAGCCCGAACCGGAGGACTTGTCCTCACCGCCGGAGTCCGACGAGCAGCCGGCGACGACGAGCATCACCGGGACGGCGGCGCAGGCGAGTATGCGGGTGAGTCGCGGTGCTGATCGGTGCATGGTTCCTTCACTCGGTGTGTCGTACGGTCCGCCGTTGTGCGGGACGGACGGACGGTCGGCCGGTCGTTACGCGCGCGGCGGTCGGCCGCTCGGTACGGAGCCTCCCGGTCGGCCACGATAAGCCGACACGTTACGACGCCGGAGGCATCCCGCGGGATCGGTGCGGGAACCCGGCGGCGCGTGCATGCGGCCGCCGTGGGCCGTGCCGGGGGGCCGGACGGCGCGCTATTCGTTGAAGCGCTCGGCCAGGTTCCGGGCCAGGGCCTGCGCCTTTTCCTGCAGTTCCCTGCTGTCGGGGATCTCTGTCGTACGGGCGGGCTGCTCGATGTACTCGACGGTCACGATCACATTCGATGTGCGGAACACCACGCTCACGGTCCGGTGCTGCGCGGTGGAACCGGCCCGGGTGAGGGCGTCGTCGAGGAAGGCCGCGTCGCCGAGACCGTCGAGCTCGCGGGGCTCGAGACCCTCGGGGGACGCGGGCGTGCCGGACGGGGTGCCTCCCGCGGCGCCTGCGGTCCCTGTGACGCCTGCGCCGGCGGTGGCGCCCGTGGTGCCTGCGGTGCTTTTGGCGGTGCTGTTCGTCGGTGTCGGGGTGCCACCCGCGGTCTGCGTCTCCTGCGCCTTCTCGTCGCGCGGGTCGGCGGGGGCTGGAAGCTGTGCCGCGTCCTTCTTGCGGGCGTAGACCTCCTGCGCCCGGTCGTCGTCGCTGACGTCCGGGTCGTACGAGACGACGCGCTCGACGTCGATCCGGAGGTGGTGCGAGGCGTCCGGCGCGTCGGACTTCCAGCTGCAGCCGACGCGGCGATCCGTGTCGTAGGTGACGGCCGCCGTGCCCTGGTACACCTTCTCCTGCTGCTCCTCGGGCAGCTCGGCCGCGCCCGGGAGCAGATCCCTGAGGGTGGCGCGCTGGACGGCGCCGCAGGGCTCGTAGAGCGTGCGGTACTTGCCCGGGGCGGCGACGGAGCCGGGGGAGCCGCCCGGCTGGGCATCCGCGGCCGATGCGTCGTCACCGGATCCGGCGGAGCAGCCGGCGGCGAGTGCGACGAGGAGCGCCGCCAGGGCGGGTACGTACGCCTTTCGCTGCACGGTGCCGAGCTCCTTCTGTCGCGCTGTCGGGGGAAAAGTGGTTGCCGCCCGAGACGGGCCGATGGACACAATGTGTATCGCACGCGCAGCTGTGAACGCCGGTCCGCTATCCCTTTTGCCGACCCTGGCGCCGGTTTTGCGTTTTCAGGCTTCTGGGGGGATCGAGGAAATATGTCGTATGTAGAGGTGTCGGGGGCGAAGGTCCCCATCCGCATGTGGACGGACCCGTCCACGGTGGAGGACGGCGCGATGCAGCAGCTGCGGAACGTCGCCACGCTGCCGTGGATCAAGGGGCTCGCCGTGATGCCCGACGTGCACTACGGTAAGGGCGCGACGGTCGGCTCCGTGATCGCGATGCACGGGGCGGTCTGCCCGGCGGCGGTCGGGGTCGACATCGGCTGTGGAATGTCGGCCGTGAAGACCTCGCTCACCGCGAACGACCTCCCTGGTGATCTGTCCCGGCTGCGGTCGAAGATCGAGCAGGCGATCCCGGTGGGCCGCGGCATGCACGACGAGCCGGTGGACCCGGGGCGGGTGTACGGGCTCCAGGCGCCGGGCTTCGCCGACCTCTGGTCGCGGTTCGACCGGGTGGCCGACGCGGTCAAGTTCCGCCGGGAGCGGGCGGCGAAGCAGATGGGCACGCTGGGCAGCGGTAACCACTTCATCGAGTTCTGCCTCGACGAGTCGGGTGCGGTCTGGCTGATGCTGCACTCCGGCTCGCGGAACATCGGCAAGGAGCTCGCCGAGCACCACATCGGCGAGGCGCAGAAGTTGCCGCACAACCAGGGCCTGGTCGACCGTGACCTGGCGGTGTTCGTCGCGGACACCCCGCAGATGGCGGCGTACCGGAACGACCTCTTCTGGGCGCAGGAGTACGCCAAGTACAACCGCGCGATCATGATGGGGCTGTTCCAGGAGGTCGTCCGCAGGGAGTTCAGGAAGGCCAGGGTGACCTTCGATCCGGTCGTCTCCTGCCGGCAGGAAGATGGTGAAGGCCGGACGAGGACCGTCGAGTACCGACCTGGCGTGATCAGCTGCCATCACAACTATGTCAGCGAAGAGCGGTACGACGGGATGGATCTGCTGGTCACCCGCAAGGGAGCGATCAGCGCGGGCTCGGGGGAGTGGGGGATCATCCCCGGTTCCATGGGCACGGAGTCGTACATCGTCCGCGGCCTGGGCAACCCGAAGTCGTTCAACTCGGCGTCGCACGGTGCCGGCCGGAGGATGAGCCGGACCGCTGCGAAGCGGAAGTTCTCGACGAAGGATCTGCAGGAGCAGACGCGGGGTGTGGAGTGCCGTAAGGACTCCGGCGTCGTGGACGAGATCCCGGCCGCGTACAAGCCGATCAGCCAGGTGATCGACCAGCAGAAGGACCTGGTGCAGGTCGTCGCCAAGCTCAAGCAGGTCATCTGCGTCAAGGGCTAGGCCCACGCGAGCCGCACTTGAGGTCATCGATGAGCCCCCGGACTGTGTCCGTCCGGGGGCTCACGTGCGTTGGCCGTCATCGCTTCGGGCGGGCTCCCAGGGCCTCGTGCGGACCGATTCGCGGGTGCGTAAATATCGCAACCGTGTCGTATCAGGAAAAACGCGACACGACAGATGAGGATATGGCGCTGGTCGTGAAATCCACATGGGTGTGGGCGGTCGACGGCCCCGACGGAAGGTGAGGTGGCCGAGGTGGCGGAAGCTTCGACAGACACGCAGGACGGCGAGGGTTCCGTCGAACTCGGGGGCTATCAGCAGGAGCTGAAACGGACGCTCGGCTCCTGGCAGGTGTTCGCGATCTCGTTCGCGTTCATCTCCGTGGCCGTCGGTATCTTTGCGACGTACGACGATGTGCTGGTGAGCGCGGGGCCGGTCGGCATCTGGCTGTGGGTGATCGCGGGGGTGGGGCAGACCCTGGTGGCGTTGGTGGTCGCGCAGTTCGCGGCCCGCATCCCGCTCAGCGGCTCCTCCTACCAATGGGCCTCGCGGCTGGCCAACCCGAAGATCGGCTGGGGGTTCGGTTGGCTGACCTTCTGTTACCTGGCGGTCGCCGTGGTGGCGGCCGACAACGCGCTCGCGAGTCAGGCGTTCATGCCGCTCGTCGGTCTCGAGCCGGATGAGGACACGGCGCGTCTGATCACGGTCGTGGTGCTGCTCGTCCAGGCTGTGCTCGCAGTGGCCTCCACGAGCATCGTCAGCCTGATCAATTGCCTCGCGGTCGGGCTCGAACTGGTCCTCGTCGTGGTGGTGGTGATCGCGCTCACCATCGCTGTGGCGATCACGGGCGACGGAGCAGCCGGAAACCTCACCTCGCGCGGTGTCGCGGAGAACGCCCCCGACTACTTCGCCGTCGGTGGCGGGTTGATGATTGCAATGATCATGGGCCTCGCCACGCTCGTCGGCTTCGACTCCGCGGCGAACCTGGCCGAGGAGGCCAAGGATCCCTATCGCACCGTGCCACGCGCGATCGTGGGATCGGTCGTGGCGGCCGGACTGCTGGGATTGCTGTTCCTGATCACGCTCACCGTCGCGATCGACGACATCCCCCGGATCAGCGACAGCGGCTCCCCGGTCGCGGCGATCCTGCGCGATCAGCTCGGCCCGGTGATGGAGAGGACGCTGCTGGTCGCGATCACGTTCGCGTTCTTCGGAGCTGGGGTGGTGATCATGGTTTCGTGCTCGCGGATCATCTTCGCAATGTCGCGCGACGGGCGCTTCCCTGCCCACCGGCTGATTCGGCGGGTCAACCCGCGCACGCAGACGCCGATCCCGGCGACGGTCCTGATCTTCGCCCTGGGGGCCATCCTCATGGTCGCCCTGCCGGGTGCCGCGCTGCTGGAGCTGATCACGGCATCGACGATCCTTCCGGCGATCACCTACGGCTCGACGGTCGTCCTCTACCTGGCGGTGCGTAAACGACTGGAGCGCAAGAAGGGTGCGTTCGACCTCGGGCGCTTCGAACTGCCGGTCGCGATCTGCGCGCTGGTGTGGACGCTCGTCGCGCTGTTCGTGCTGGTGGCACCCCGGGAGGCGTTCGTATCCGTCGTGATCGTGGCCGGCTTGCTCCTCGCGGGCGGGCTGTTCTTCCTCGTCATGCTGAAATTCGACCGCGAGGCGCTGGAGACCGAGCCGGGAGACGTGAGCGCCTTCAAGCACTGACTCAGAGGTGACGGTGGTACTGCCAGGAGGTCTTGGACCCGGTGGCAAAGTGGCGCGCCATGGATCCCGGAGCGTTCCGGAGCTCGAGCGAGTCGGCGCGTGCCCTGGCTGAGGGGGCGACGGCCGGCTCAGGAGACGATGCCGGCCATCGCTCCGCCGCCGGTGGCGACGCCGTTGCTCGGCTTGGGTGTGGAGAAGGGGGGCGTGTCCGGTCGGCACGTCGTTCCGACCGGTGGGAGGGTGCCGTCGATGAAGTAGCGGCTCTCGTGGGCCCTGATGCAGCTGCTGGGGTTGACCTGTGCGGTGTGCCCGTACCCGTTGTGGGTGAGCAGGCGGGCGTTGGCCAGTTCTTTGGCCATGGCCTGCGCGTCCGAGTAGGGAGTGGAGGGGTCGTAGGTGGTGCCGACCAGCAGGACGGGGTGCGCCGTCGGCTTGTTCCAGGGGCCGCGGTAACGGTTGGCGGCGACCGCCGGCCAGGTGGCACACCCCTCGGCGGCCCAGGTCCAGAAGCGTCCGGCGTCGCCCGCACGGGCCGCGCTGGCCTCCTCGATGGCGTGGTAGGCAGCGGGGTCACGCGGATTGGGGCTGTCGCTGCACAACACCGCAGCGGCCTGTTCTTCGCCCAGGTACGGATTCGGATTCGGGACCGGTGGTGCGGGTGGAAGAGGGGACGGCTCCGGGACGCGGTCCTGCCACAGGTCCTGCAGCCTGCCGGCCAGGTCCGTCCATCCGGAATGGACGACGTAGAGGCTGTTCACCACGTCACCGACCGTACGGCCATAGGTCCATGCGCCCACGGGATGCTCCCGGAGCCGTCGCATCAGCTGGTCGAACTTGTCCCGGGTCGCTTTCGGACTGTCGGCGGAGAAGGCGCAGCGAGCGGTGGTGGTGGACCCGCACAGGGTGAGGAACTTGTCCAGGGTCGCAACCGCGGTGCGGTCCGAGCCCATGCGCCCGAACGTCGTGAGCCGGGGGTCGTCGTCGGAGGCGTGGTTCGTCCAGGCCTGCGGGTCGATGTTGCTGTCGAGGACCATGGCCCGGACCTTGCCGGGAAAGAGGTTGGCGTAGGTGGCGCCCAGGATCGTGCCGTAGGAGATCCCGAGGTAGGTGAGTTGCGGGTCGCCCACCGCCTGGCGGAGCCGGTCGAGGTCGCGAGCGGTGTCGGCGGTCGACACATGGCGCAGGAGCCCGGGGTCACGCTGCTGGCAGCGCCGGGCCAGATCCTTGTACGCGGCGATCCAGGTCTTCCGCTCCTGTTCGCCGACCGGGAAGCCTGCCGCCTGGCTCGCAACCCAGGCGTCGGCTTCTTCGCGATTCTCGAAGCAGTTCACCGCGGTGCTGTTGCCGACCCCGCGGGGGTCCCAGCTGACGATGTCGAACCGCTCCCGTACCTCTCGCGGGAAGGATTCGTAATTCTGTGGCATCTGGACCGTTCCTGGCCCACCGGGTCCGCCAGGGTTGAAGAACAGGGTGCCGATGCGCCGTCCGGGGCCGGTTGCCTTCCGTTTCACGACCGCCAGTTCGACGGTGCGGCCGTGGGGGTCGCGGTAGTCCAGCGGCACCTTCGCGGTCGCGCAGTCGAACTGGCTGCCCTGAACGCAGGGTCTCCAGTCCAGCTTCGGGGCGGGCACCGAAGGTGCCGGCGTACCGTCGGCCGCGGCGAGGCCCGGCCCGGTCAGTACCGTCGAGCAGGTCACCACCGCGGCGATGGCCGCGGCACGACTCCGACGGCCCGCTATCGGCCCAGATATGTGCATGCCTTGTCCTTTCACGGCTGAGCGCCCGACGCCCCCCTGCGCTCGACGTCGGCACGCATCCGTGTCAACAGCACCGCGGTCCGGCAACGTGCGCGAGCCGACCGCAGCCGAATGGCCGAGCCACTGCCACCGAGGCTGCCGGCGACCGCGCCCGGCGCCGGATCGCATCCGTCGCCGGGATCCCCGCGACTTCGCCGGGATCCCGGCGGCGTGCACGCCGATCGAGAAGGTCATCGACAAGCAGCGGGACCCTGGTGGAGGTCGTCGCGAAGCTGAAGCAGGTCATCTGCGTGAAGGGCCGAGCACTTCGGCGCACGCCGCCAGGGCCCCGGATCGGTGACGGTCCGGGGCTTCCTGGTGTCGGAAGGGCTCAGGGTCTCTTGGAGAGCAGGCAGGAGTCGACGGCCGGAATATCCAGATCCGCGTACATGGCGTCGGCAGTGTCGACCCAGAGGCGCAGGGCGCCGTCGACTTGCGCGCTTCGAATTCCGCAGTCGCGTCGAGGTCGCCGCCGAAGCTGAGGTCGACCCGGGTCTCGGGCGTCGTGGACACCTCGAGGAACCAGGTGCCGCAACCCGTTCTGCGTGGCGGTGTGAGAACACGCTGCGAGCAGCGAGGGAAAGGGCGTCAGAGCTCGCGGTGGACCTTGGTGTTGGAGGCCTGGGCGCGGGGGCGGACCACCAGGAGGTCGATGTTGACGTGGGAGGGGCGGGTGACGGCCCACGTGATGGTGTCGGCGACGTCGTCGGCGGTGAGGGGCTCCGCCACGCCCTCGTAGACCTTGGCGGCCTTCTCGGTGTCGCCGCGGAAACGGGTCGTGGCGAACTCGTCGGTCTTGACCATGCCGGGGGCGATCTCGATGACACGGACCGGGGTGCCGACGATTTCGAGGCGGAGAGTCTCGGCGAGGACCCGGGCGCCGTTCTTGGCGGCGACGTAGCCTGCGCCGCCCTCGTACGTGGCGTGGGCCGCGGTGGAGGAGAGCACGACGACCGTGCCGTCGCCGCTGGCGGTGAGGGCGGGGAGCAGGGCTTGGGTGGTGTGGAGGGTGCCGAGGACGTTGACCTCGTACATCTGGCGCCAGTCGGCGGGGTCGCCGGTCGCGACCGGGTCGGCGCCGAGCGCTCCGCCCGCATTGTTGACCAGCACCTTGACCGGGGCGGGACCGTCGAGGGAGGCGGCGAAGGCGTCGACGGCCGCACGGTCGGTGACGTCGAGCGCGTAGGCCGTGGCCTGGTGGCCGGCTTCGCTGAGCTCGGCGGCGATGGCCTCGATACGGTCCTTGCGGCGGGCGGTCAGGACGACGTGATAGCCCGCGGCGGCGAGGCCGCGCGCGGTGGCGGCGCCGATGCCGCTGCTCGCTCCGGTGACGACGGCGATGGGGGCGGCGGCGGTCATGGCGGCTCCTTGGACAAGTGATCGATACCGGTGGCCAGTGGCCAGGATAGGCGGCCGTCAGCGGCCGCGCGGTGCGTACATGATCACGGCCATGCCCACGAGGCAGATCAGGGCGCCGATGACGTCCCAGCGGTCGGGACGGTAGCCGTCGGCGACCATGCCCCACGCGAGCGAGCCGGCGACGAACACTCCGCCGTAGGCGGCGAGGATGCGGCCGAAGTGCGCATCCGGCTGGAGCGTGGCGACGAAGCCGTACACGCCGAGGGCGAGGACGCCTGAGCCGATCCAGATCCAGCCGCGGTGCTCGCGCACGCCCTGCCAGACGAGCCAGGCTCCACCGATCTCGAAGAGCGCGGCGACGGCGAACAGGAGCGCGGATCGGGCGATGAGCATGAGGTCAGCGTGTCATGGGGGGTGGTGGTGAGCCGGCCCCCGGGGTGGGCCGGGAAAGGGCCGGTCCGCGCGGGACGCGCCGGTGCTGACGAGGAGTCAGTCCTGCGGGCGGATAATAGGTATCTTTCGGGCATGCAGGTGATGCGTAGGACTCTGTTCGTGGCGTCCACCGCGCTGGCGACGGTGATGCTGGCCGCGGGTGGAGGTGCGGGTGCGGACATCGGTGACCGTGTGCCGGAGGCGGCCGATACGGCTGGTGCGGCCGTAGTCCGGGTGCCGGTTGCCGAGGCTGATGTGGCACACCATGGTCATGCCTCTCTGTGGGGCGGGCGGATCGTTGTCTGGCTGGAGAGCGACAACCACGGTCCGGCGCAGCTGGCCGACGCGACCGTACGGCTGAGCTTCTCGGCCCCGGTCACGGTGACGGGCGGTGGACAACTGCCGCCGGCCTGCCTGTGGGGCGGGGACCGGGTGATCCTGTGCCGGACCGGTGAGCTGAGGGCAGGCGGCACGGGGGGCGGCATCGCCCTCGACCTGCTGATCCCGGGCAACCCGCCCGAGATCATCGTGGGCATCACCACGGTGTGGAGCGACGGTGCGGTCGACCGCAACCACGCGAACGACGAGCACACCGTCCTGGTGCCGGCGACGGGCGACGGATACGTCTTCTGAGGCGGCGGCCGGGGGCCGGGGCTCGGGGGCCCCGGCCGCGGGCGGGGTCAGTGCTGCGCCCATGCGATGTACCCGTCCGGGCGGACCAGCAGGGACGTGTCGCGCGGGGTCCGCCAGTGGGCCCGGGTGACGGGGCCGGGGACGGTGGGCGCGGCCGACGCGGTGGCGGGGGCGTCGTCGGGCGTGATCAGTACGAACTCGCCCTTGCGGAGCAGTTCGTAGAGCCGGCCCTCCGCGAGCGCCAGGTCGGGGGCGCGCTTGCCGGTGAGCCGGTGGGCGCCGCGCTCCGCGCCGTACGAGATGCCGATCCCCGTGACCATGCCCATCGCCATCTCCGACGCGGGCCGGACGGTGGAGAGGATCCGGGCGACGAGGGAACGGGCCAGCCGCTGGAGCGGGTTGTGCGCCATGGCCAGGCGGACGAGCGCGCCGCTGCTGCTCAGCACCTTCCGGCCGACCGGATGCCGCTCCGAGTGGTACGTGTCGAGGAGGGCGTCGGCGTCCGGTGCGTGACCGCGGAGGGCCGCCGCGAGCTTCCAGGACAGGTTCGCCGCGTCCTGCAGGCCGGTGTTCATCCCCTGTCCGCCGGCCGGGGAGTGGACGTGTGCCGCGTCTCCGGCGAGGAAGATCCTGCCCTTCCGGTATTCCGGGACCTGGCGCTCGTCGCTGTGGAAACGGGAGAGCCAGCGGGCGTCCCGCATGCCGAAGTCGGTGCCGAATGCCTGGCGGGTGATGGCGCGCACTTCCTCCAGGTCGACCGGCTCACTGTCCGGCACCTGGTGGCTGCGCCTCCAGGCCATCACCCTGTACCAGCCGTCACCGAAGGAGGCCACGACGGCGAACGCGTCACCCGTGCCGCCCGCGAAGAGACGGCTCTCGGCTCCTCTCTCGGGCTCTTCGGTGAAACGGACGTCCGCGAGGGCCATGGAGCGGATGACCGCCCCGCCGGGGAAGGGCAGGCCGAGGGCCTGGCGCACGGAGCTGCGCACTCCGTCGGTGCCCACGAGATAGCGGGAGCGCAGCGTCGCGTCCCGCCCCTGCTCGTCCTTCAGCTCGGCCGTGACCGAGTCGGCGTCCTGGCGGAGGCCGCGCAGCTCCGTGCCGTACCGGAAGTCGGCCCCGGCGGACAGCGCCCGGCGCTGCAGCAGTTGCTCCACCTCGTACTGCGGGGTAATGAGCAGGAACGGGAAGCGGGACCGCAGCCGGGACAGGTCGAGGGCGAGCTCGCCGAAGAAGCGCAGGGTGGTCATGGGGGCGCCCTTCTTCACCAGCTCGTCCGCGAGGCCGCGGGCGTCGAGCAGCTCCAGCGTGCGGGCGTGCACGCCGAAGGCCCGGGTCAGATTGCTCGCCTCGTGCGGACGGCGCTCGAGGACGGTGACCCGCAGGCCCGCCGCCGCGAGGTCGCCCGCGAGCAACAGGCCGGTCGGGCCCGCGCCCACGACGGTGACGTCCGTGTCGTAGCCGGCGGGGGTGGCGGTCGGGATCGTGGCTTCCGTGCTGTTGGTGCTGGGCTTGCCGGTCATGGCGGCCTCCTGCCAACGCTTGTTGGTCAACGCTTGTTGGCAAATGTAGGCGAGGGGATCTGGCGTGTCAACGCTTGTTGGCCTACAGTTGTTGGCATGAATTCGGAAGCAGCCACCACGCCTCGTCGCTCGGACGCCACCCGCGCCGCGATCCTCGAGGCCGCCCGCGAGCGGTTCGCCGCGGACGGGTACGAGCGGGCCACGATCCGCGCCATCGCCCGGGATGCCGGCATCGACCCGTCGATGGTGATGCGGTACTACGGCAACAAAGAGGGACTGTTCGCCGCCGCTTCCGAAATCGATCTGCGACTGCCGGAGTTGGGCGCGATGCCCGGCAGGCACATCGGCGCGGTCCTCGTCTCCCATTTCCTCGACCGCTGGGAGGACGACGAGGTGCTGACGGCCCTGCTGCGGGTCGGTGTCACCAATGCCGCGGGTGCCGAGCGCATGCAGCAGGTCTTCAGGTCGCAGCTGCTGCCGATAGCGGCCGGGGTCTGCCCCGTCCCGGCCGAGGCCCCGCGCCGGGCCGCGCTCGTCGCATCGCAGATCTTGGGGATGGCGCTCGCTCGCTATGTGCTGGACATCCCGCCCGCCGTCGAGATGACCAAGGAGGAGGTGACCGCCTGGCTGGCGCCGACCGTTCAGCGCTATCTGACCGCGGAGAGCCCGTAGGCGGAGAGCGCGCGGAGAGTGGGCGGGGAGCCCGCGGGGAGCCCGTGTGTGCGGGCTCAGGCGGCAGCGTCGCCGAACTCGCGCAGGGCGCCCTCGACGATCGCCTCCAGCCGGGCGTGATGGGCGCCGCGCCAGTAGACGCGCTCGCAAGCCGTGCACTGGGCGAACACGTCGTAGGAGCGCTGCGTGCCCTGCTCCAGGTGGTGCTCGACCGACTCCTTGTCCGTGTCCGTGAGCGGGCCGTTGCAGGCCGTGCAGCGGGTCCAGGGCGCGAGGGCGGGTGCGAACCGCTGCAGGACGTCCCGGAGCTGGTCGTCGGGGCGGTCGCTGTAGACGTACGCACCGGCCCACAGCTCCCGTCTGCGCAGTAGTCCACGGTCCCTGGACAGCATCACGCGCTGCTCGCGCGCGGAGAGAGTGGCCAGCGCCGGGTCGCCGATGTCCTCGCTCTCGTACGCGGCGTCGACGCCGAGGAGCCGCAGCCGTCGCGCCAGCGTGCCGAGATGGACGTCGAGGAGGAAGCGGAGGGGTGCGCCCGGCACGCGCTGCGGGCGCTCGACGCCGAGCACGTCGATGTGCTCGCCGGCGGCGGGGATGTGGGAGACCGGGACCGGGCTGCCGTCCACCACGAGCCGTCCCGCCTCGGTGAGGGGGACGCCCAGCGACTCGACGACATGGCCGAGCGTCGAGGAGCCGTCCGTGATGAGCCGCGTCCGCCCGTTGCGGCGTTCCGCGGCGACGAAGAGTCGCAGCTCCGGGGCGAAACTGATGTGGATCTCCGGTCCGTTCACGCCGCCAGCATGCCATTGGGCGGACGGAGCGGGCCACGGCTTTCCGCCCCGCCGCAGGTGTCCGGGCGGGCTACGGAACGACCCGGAAGTGGGTCGTCACACGGCGGCCGCCCTCGTCCAGGACGTGGAAGGCGATTCCGGGCGGGGTCGCGCCGTCGACGAGGCCTTCGCCCGGCTCCCAGGGCATCCGGAGCGTCGAGACGACACCGGGCGCGACGAGCAGGGGGCGGCCGGCCCAGGTGGTCGCCGCCGCGGTGTGAGCATGGCCGGTGAGGACGGCCGGGACATTGCGGCGCCCGTCCAGCACCTCGGCCAGGCGGTCCGCGTTGGTGAGTCCGACCGAGTCGGCGTAACCGTGGTGGAGGGTGGCCGGTGGATGGTGGAAGGCGGGGAGGGCCGGGGTGTCGCCGAGCTCGTCGAGCGTGCGGGCGAGCCACTCCAGGGTCTCGTCGTCGAGCAGGCCCTCGTCCTCGCCGGGGATCGTGGAGTCGCAGAGCAGCAGGGCGTAACGGCCCATGTGATGCAGGCGGTTGATCGGGGCGTACGCCCCGCTGCCCGTCGCAGACAGGGCCTTGGGGGCGGCGTCTTCGCCCAGCAGCACCTTGCGGTACGCGGCGCGGTCGTCGTGGTTGCCCGGGCAGGGGAGTACCGGAACGTCGAGTGAGGCGAAGAGCTCGACCGCCTCCGCGTACTCGGCGGGCGCGCCATGGTCCGCGATGTCGCCGGTGACCAGCACCGCGTCAGGCCGCCGTGTCATCGACCGGAGGCAGGCCATGGTGCGGGCGGCCCGGTCGGCCGCTCGTTCCGCCCCGTCGAGGTGCAGATCACTGACGTGTGCGAGCAACACGGTGTCCGGCACGGCGTCCCCCTACCCCTGTTGTGGCACCTGTGAAGGCGGCTGTTCCGTCCGCTGCTCTGTGGACTGTTCTCTCGGTCGCCGTGGCGACGGCCGATGGTCAGGCTACACGGCATGCTAATGGATATGTCACGGCAAACCATTAAGCAGCTGTCAGTCCTTCTGCTCGGGACCCGCCTCCGGGGCCCGGAGATCGAGACGCCAGTGGTTGCCGCGCATCGGCCTGCCCGGCGGGTACTCGAAGTCGCACTCGCCCAGCAGCGAGAAGCCCGCTTTCCGGCACACCCCGTTCGACGGAGCGTTGTTGACGGACGGGAACGCGAGCAGCCAGCGGTGCTTGCCCGCCGCCCGCGCCTCCGCCACCACCGCGAGCGTCGCCGCCGTGGCGATCCCGCGTCCCTGGAAGCCGGGCAGGATGCTCCAGCCCGTCTCGTACGCCTGCTCCCCCTGCCAGGTGGTCTCCCAGAACCCGATGGAGCCGACGGCCTCGCCCCCGTCGTTCAGCTCCACTCGGTACATGCATCCCGCCCCGGTCCGGTCCGCGCTCAGGGCCACGTACCGCTTGTGCCGCTCGGCCAGCTTCTCGTCCGTCTCGGGTCCGCCGAGGTGCTCCATCAGCTCCGGTGCGTTCGCCGCCTGGAGCAGCGCGAAGTCGCCCTCCGACCAGGGCTCGATCCGCACCACTGCTGTCGTGTCCGCCTGTGTTTTCTCCGCCATGGACCGCACCGTACGCCCGGGGTCCGACACCCGCCCCGGAAGCGCCCCGGAAGCGGCTCGTGAGCCCTCTCGCCCGTGGCCTCGCAAACCGCCCCTCACCTGGGCCGATGCGCCGCGTAAGCCGTCGGTGGCACGCCGACCGTCGCCGTGAAGTCCCGTACGAGATGGGCCTGGTCGCTGTAGCCCAGCTCAGCGGCGAGGGCCGCCCAGTCCGGCTCGCCGCCGGCGTCGCCCGGGCTCTCCGCCTCGGCCCGCTCCAGGGCTTCGTGGATGCGGTAGCGCAGGATGACCCACTTGGGTCCGACGCCGACGTACACGGCGAAGAGCCGTTGGAGCGTGCGCGCCGACGCCCCCTCCGCCTCGGCGAGTTGGGCGACGCGGCGGATCGTGCGGTCGGCACGGACCTGCTCGACCAGTGCCATCGCGCGCTCGGCCGAAGGATCGGCCTCCGGGCCCAGGCCGAGCAGGTACGTGTCGAGCGCCGCGACCCGCGCGTCCTCGTCGTCCGGCCCGACGATGGCCGATGCGACCGAAGCTCCCAGGGCACCGGCACCGGCACCGGCACCGGCACCAGCACCGACACGGGAAGGAGTTTCGAAGACCTCGCCCACCGGCACCCGGCGCCCCGTCCAGTCCGACACCGGCCGTCCCGGCGCGAACGGCCGGAAGCCGCCCGGCCGGAACTGCACCCCGCAGACCCGCCCCCGTCCCTCCAGCTTCTGCGTGAAGAGCTGGAGGCCGACGCCCGCGACCTCGCCCCACGGCTCCTCGTCCCCGTACTGCTGGAAGACGACGTTCACGGACGGATGCGGCACCACATGGGAGGCGTACGGCTCGGCCAGTTCCCAGTCGATGAGCCAGTAGTGCTCCAGATATGGCCGCAGCGGCGGGGCCGGCGCGCGGCGCCGGAAACGTACGCGCGCGAAGAGCTCCGGGGCGTCGACGATGCCCCGGGTGTCACGTCGCGGGCCGACTGCGCCCTGTGGCTCGCTCCTGCTCACCATGCTGGGATCCTAATCGCCCGATCCTCTGTCGCGTTTGTTCAAGACGCAGATCCCCGCGTCCGGCAGCGTCGACGGCATGAAGGCCATCAGTGAACTGCTCGAAGCGACAACCGCACGCGCCCTTCCCGTCGTACGCGGAGTGGCCTCGGAGGCCCTTGCCGCGCCGACGCCGTGCGCGGACTACGACGTACGCGCCCTGATCAACCACCTCCTCCAGGTGATCGTCAACTTCCAGGCGCTCGCCGCCAAGAAGGACTCCGACTTCTCCACGACCCCCGACCGGACGGCCGGCGACTGGCAGGGCCTTTTCGAGGAGGAGACCGCGGCCCTGGTGAAGGCCTGGGCCGAGCCTGGCGCGGAGGAGGGCACCACGGGTTCGCTGGGCCTTCCCGCCAGGACCGTCGGCCACATGGTGCTTCTGGACATGACCGCGCACGTATGGGACCTGGCCCGCGCGACCGGGCAGTCGTACGAGCCCGATCCGGGAGTCGTCGCCGAACTCGGCCCGGCGGTCGAGGAGATGGCCCCGATGGCCCAGGAGTACAAGGCGTTCGGCAAGCCGGTCAGTGTGCCGGAGGACGCGTCCCCGTTCGAGCGGCTGCTGGCGACGACGGGCCGCGATCCGCGGTGGAGCCCGCGCTGACGCAGCCGCCCCTGCCGACGCGGCCGTCCGCCTCGCCGTCGGCGCCTTCGACGGCGTCCGCCCCGCAGGCGCAGCCGCCGTACGCGCCGGCGCACCCGCCCTCGTACAGCCCGGCAAGACGTGCGTACGCCTCCTCCACGATCTCCTCCGCCGCCATGAGCATCTCGCGCTCGGCGCGGCGGGCCCCGGCGTGCGCGTACGGCGACTGCCAGGGCGACGGCGACGACCACGACGACCACGGCGGCGCCGTCGCACGTCTGCGGCGCCGCCACCAGCTCTCGCACACCGCGTAGATGCCGCTCGCGCAGACCATCAGCGGGATGCACAGGGCCAGCAGGACGTCGCCCACGCCGGGCCTCCTCGGTGGGTCGGATGTCGCGACACCGCGCGTGCACGCGACAGGACGGGCGCACGCGCGACGCGTGCACTGTGGTCATCGGCCGGCGTGGGGCACGGCTGGAGATAGTTCACCGTTCAAAAGAATGTCCGGATACCGGGAAGTGCGGGATCACCCCAGGACCCTCACGTAACTTTCGTGCGGACGAATCCAGCCGAAAGCCACGCTGCCGTGACTTTTCGGGCGGACAGGCTGGAACAGGTCAGAGCCCTGTCCCAGCCGTCCGGGAGTGCCGCCGTGCTGTCCGAGAAGTCGACCGAAGCCGTCCGTGCCACGCTGCCCGCCGTGAGCGGGGCGATCGGCGAGATCACGTCCCTCTTCTACGAGCGGATGTTCGCCGCCCGGCGCGAGCTGCTGCGCGACCTCTTCAACCGCGGCAACCAGGCCAACGGCAGCCGGCGTCAGGCCCTCGCGGGTTCCGTCGCCGCGTTCGCGGGCGCCCTGCTCGCCCACCCGGACACCCGGCGACGACGCGGCAGCCTGACCGGGCGCACGAAACGACGGGCCGGGGCGCAGGCCGCCGTCGGCCCGCCGCGCGGCCCCGCCCGGACAGCTGCGCGGCCCCCCGCCGGACCGCCGTCCAGTCCCCGGACACGGACCGCCGTGGACAAGCGACTTGTCGTCGGGGAGGGTGGGAAGGAGAGCCTGTTCATCCGTTCGGGAGCCCACGTTGTCCATGATCCGGAACCTCCGCCGCGCGGTGCGCCGCGCGTACCGGCGCACCGTCGACCTGAGCCACCCGGCCCGATCGCCGCTGGGCAGCGCCGTCGTCAACTGCGTGGGATACGCGGCCGGGTTGCGGCAGTCCGGCCACTGCCCGGCCGAGGAGGCACTGCGCCGCGTCCGCAAGGAGAACGGCGACAACCCCGGTACCAACAGCTTCGTCTGGATCGGGCTGCACGAGCCGACGCTGGAGGAATTCGCGTCGCTGGCAGAGCTGTTCGGCCTGCACCCGCTCGCAGTGGAGGACGCCGTCAATGCGCATCGCCGGCCCAAGGTCGTGCCGTACGACGACGCGCTCCTCGCCGTCTTCAAGACCGTCGGTTACGCGGAGCACGACCAGTTGACCGCCACCAGCCAGGTCGTGGAGACCGGCGAGATCACGGTCATCATCGGCAAGGACTTCGTGATCACCATCCGGAACGGGCGGCACGGCTCGCTCGGCCCGCTGCGCGAGGCGCTCGAAGCGACGCCCGAGCAGCTCGCGAAGGGCCCGTCGTCGGTGCTGCACGCCGTGGCCGACTTCGTCGTGGACGAGTACGTCGCCGTCGCCGATGCCGTCCAGGACGACATAGAGGCGGTCGAGACCAGCGTCTTCTCCGAACACGCGGGCCGCGGTGCCGCGGGTCGTGGCGAGGCCGGGCGGATCTATCAGCTGAAGCGGGAACTGCTGGAGTTCAAGCGGGCGATGTCCCCGCTGAGCAGGCCGCTCGATGCCCTCGCCACCCAGCCCGCCTCCTTCATCGACCCGGACATCCGGCCGTACTTCCGGGACGTTTCCGACCATCTCGCCCGCGCGGGCGAGATGGTCAACGGCTTCGACTCGCTCCTCGACTCGATCCTCCAGGCCCATCTGGCGCAGATGACGGTCGCCCAGAACGAGGACATGCGCAAGATCACGGCGTGGGCGGCGATCGTGGCCGTACCGACGATGGTCTGCGGCGTGTACGGCATGAACTTCGACCACATGCCCGAGCTGCGGTGGACGTACAGCTACCCGGTCGCCCTCGGGGTCATCGCGATCGCCTGTTTCGTCATCCACCGGGGCTTCCGCCGCAACGGCTGGCTCTGACGCCCAGGCTCCAAGCCCAAGCCCAGGCTCCAAGCACAAGCCCAGGCTCCAAGCCCAAGCCCAAGGCCCGGGTTCCAGGTGCCAGGCCCGAGCCGGGAAGCAGGGCCCGGGCACCAAGCCCGGGCCCCCCTCCGTCGGATCCTTTATGTCGGATATATGCATGAAAGGGGCACAATTAAGGAGGTAGGGGCGCAGTAACAATGTTCCGCCTGGAGGGTGACTCAGATGCCCAAGGCCCGGTCACATTCCCGCTATGTCCCGGACAGGGGACTCACCACCCGCATGGTGACGACCATGTTCCTGATCGGGCTGCTCTACGTGGTCTTCGTCGGCGTCCTGCTGGCCCTCCTCAAGAGCTCGTGGCCCATCATCCTGGTGATCGCGGGCGCCGTGTTCGTCGCCCAGTTCTGGTTCAGCGACCGGATCGCGGCCTACAGCATGGGCGCGCGCGAGGTCACCCCCGAGCAGGCGCCCGAGCTGCACGGCACCGTGGACCGCATCTGTGCCCTCGCCGACATGCCCAAGCCCCGCGTGGCGATCGCCGACAGCGACGTGCCGAACGCCTTCGCCACCGGCCGCAACGAGAGAACCGCCCTGGTCTGCGCCACCACCGGCCTGCTGCGTCGCCTGGAGCCGGAGGAGCTGGAGGGCGTCCTCGCGCACGAGTTGTCGCACGTCGCCCACCGCGATGTCGCGGTGATGACCATCGCCTCGTTCCTCGGTGTCCTCGCGGGCATGATGACCCGCGTCGCGCTCTACACCGGCCTCGGCCGGAACAGCCGCGACAGCAACACCGCCATCGCCATGCTCCTGATACCGCTGGTCAGCGCAGTCGTCTACGTGATCAGCTTCCTGCTGACCCGGCTGCTCTCCCGCTACCGCGAGCTGTCCGCCGACCGCGCCGCCGCGCTGCTGACCGGCCGTCCGTCGGCGCTCGCGTCCGCGCTGACGAAGGTGACCGGACAGATGGCACGGATCCCGACGCGGGACCTGCGGAAGGCGGAGCCGTTCAACGCCTTCTGGTTCGCGCCCGCGTTCTCGTCGAAGGAGAGCCTGAGCAGGCTGCTCTCCTCGCACCCGACGCTGGAGCAGCGCCTGGACCAGCTGGCCAGGATCTCGACGCAGCTCGGCCGCGCGTGACGCCCGCACCCGCGCGACGCGGGCCCCGGCCTCTTACGCCCCGTATCGCCCAGGACGACGAACAGAGGTTCTTCCCGTGGGACTCCTCGACACCATCCTCGGTCGCAGCAAGCCCGTACGTCCCGACCTCGACCAGCTCTTCGGCCTGCCGGCTGCCGCGATCACCCTCCAGGCGAGTGCCGGGTTCCTCCCGACCGGCATGGGCTCGGTCTGCTTCGCCAGCGTCGAGGGCGGTGCCTTCGCCAGGATCCAGGAGGACGTACGGGAACTGCTCGACGCCGACACCGGCCGGGGCGGCGTACCGGTCGAGTTCAGCCAGGACTCGTACGGCTACACCTGGCTTCTGGCCCGCCAACCCGCCGACGACACGGTCTCACTCGTCAACGACCTGCACGCCGTCAACACCCTCCTCCAGGACGCCGGCTTCGGCCCGCAGCTCCTCTGCTCCCTGATCGGCTTCCGCGACGCGACCGGGGAGCGCGCGCTGGCGCTCGTCTATCTCTACAAGCGCGGCACCTTCTACCCCTTCGCGCCGCTTCCCGGAACGGCCGAGAAGCGCGACAGCGCCCTGGAGCTCCAGATCAGGGCCCTTCTCGCGGACGACCTGCGGATCGAGACCGACCTGGGCCGCTGGTTCCCGGTGTGGGGCGCGCCGGGGCTCGGCGGGACGGAGGACGGCGACAGGAACGTCTGAACCCCGAGCCGTAAGTGGCAGCCCCGCCCACACTCCGTACGGCCCTGGGTCAGGGCCACACCAGGCAGTAGGGCTGATGCCCCGCCTCGTGCAGGCGGTGGCTGAAGTCCTGCCACTCGTGCAGCAGCTGGTACACGTTGAACGCGTCCCGCGGACCCCCGCGATCCGGGACCGTCGACCAGATGAACGCCGCCGCGCCCACCGACTCCTCGCCGACGCCGCGCAGGGGGTCGACGACGGTCATGGGGAGCTTCACCACCGCGTAGTCGGGGTGCAGGACCACCAGCTCCAGGGGCGGCACCTTGTGCAGGGGCATGCCCTGGATACCCGTGAGGACCATCGCGGCTATCGTCTCGGGCTTGATCTTGGAAAACATTCCGCCCATGCCGAGCTCGTCGCCGCCGAGCTCCTCGGGGCGCATCGAAATGGGCACACGGGCAGCCGTGGCGCCGTCGGGTGCGCCGAAGTACTTGTAGGTCACTCCCATGCGGCCGCCACCCCTGCTACCCACGGGGTCGTCCGCCTCGTGTCGCCGGTGCCTCCCCCGCCGGGCAGGCTCGGGGCCCAGGCCGTCGGTCCCCTCGCCCAGTCCGCCACCGCGATGCATATCTCCACCCGACTGCTTTTAGGACGCACAGCCCCCGCCGCGCAACCCGATCATCGTGACAGTGACCTCCCCCGCGAACGTGCGGTGAAACACCTGTCCGCAGATACGTCCGAGCCTCTGACACCATGGATTCCGTGAGCTTTCCCTATGACGCCCCAGTTTCGCAGACGCTTTTCGACCGCGCGTCCCTCGTGACGCCCGGCGGCGTGAACTCTCCTGTCCGTGCTTTCCGCGCCGTGGGCGGTACGCCCCGGTTCATGGTGTCCGGTACCGGTCCGTACCTGACCGACGCGGACGGCCGCGAGTACGTCGACCTCGTGTGCTCCTGGGGTCCGATGATCCTCGGCCACTCCCACCCCGAGGTCATCGCCGCAGTTCAGGAGGCTGTCGCCCGCGGCACCTCGTTCGGTACGCCGGGGGAGGGCGAGGTTGCGCTCGCCGAGGAGATCGTGGCACGGGTCGCCCCCGTCGAGCAGGTGAGACTTGTCTCGTCCGGTACGGAAGCGACGATGTCGGCGATCCGGCTCGCCCGCGGATTCACCGGGCGCGCCAAGGTGATCAAGTTCGCCGGGTGCTACCACGGGCACGTGGACGCGCTGTTGGCCGCGGCCGGCTCCGGCGTCGCGACCTTCGGGCTGCCGGACACACCGGGCGTCACGGGCGCCCAGGCGGGCGACACGATCGTGCTGCCGTACAACGATCTGGAATCGGTTCACGCCGCTTTCCACGCGCACCCCGGCGAGATCGCCTGTGTGATCACCGAGGCGTCCCCCGGCAACATGGGCGTGGTCCCGCCGCGGCCGGGCTTCAACCAGGGGCTGAAGGACGCCTGCGCCAAGAACGGCGCGCTGTACATCTCGGACGAGGTCATGACCGGCTTCCGTACGTCGAAGGCCGGCTGGTACGGCATCGACGACGTCACCCCGGACCTGATGACGTTCGGCAAGGTCATGGGCGGCGGCTTCCCGGCCGCGGCGTTCGGCGGACGTGCCGATGTGATGGGCCACCTCGCCCCGGCCGGGCCGGTCTACCAGGCGGGCACCCTCTCCGGGAACCCGGTCGCCACCGCCGCCGGCCTCGCCCAGCTGCGCCTCCTCGACGACGCGGCGTACGAGAAGGTCGACGCGGTCTCCGAGCGGATCCAGGCCCTGGTGACCGAGGCGCTGGCCAAGGAAGGCGTCGCCCACCGGCTGCAGACCGCGAGCAACATGTTCTCGGTCTTCTTCACCGACCGTGAGGTGCGCGACTACGACGACGCCAAGAAGCAGGAGGCGTTCCGCTTCAACGCGTTCTTCCATTCGATGCTCTCTCAGGGCGTCTACCTCCCGCCGTCCGCGTTCGAGTCCTGGTTCGTGTCGACCGCCCACGACGACACCGCGATCGAGCGGATCGCCGCCGCGCTGCCCGCGGCCGCCCGCGCCGCCGCGGAGGCCACGGCATGAGCGGCACGGAAACCAGTACGGAAACGACGGTCGTTCATCTCATCCGCCACGGTGAGGTGCTCAACCCGGACGGGGTCCTCTACGGCCGCCGTCCCGGCTACCACCTGTCCGACCTCGGCCGGCAGATGGCCGACCGCGTCGCCGAGCACCTCGCGGACCGGGACATCGCCCATGTCGTGGCGTCCCCGCTGGAGCGTGCACAGGAGACCGCCGCGCCGATCGCCAAGTCGCACGGCCTGACCCTGGACACCGACGAGCGGCTGATCGAGGCGGCGAACGTCTTCGAGGGCAAGACCTTCGGCGTCGGCGACGGCGCGCTGCGCAAGCCGGGCAACTGGAAACACCTCACCAACCCGTTCCGGCCGTCCTGGGGCGAGCCGTACGTCGACCAGGTCGTGCGGATGATGAGCGCGCTGGGCTCCGCCCGGGACGCGGCGCGCGGTCACGAGGCCGTCCTCGTCAGCCATCAGCTGCCGATCTGGATCGTGCGCAGTTATGTGGAGCAGCGCCGGCTCTGGCACGACCCGCGCCGCCGTCAATGCACGCTCGCGTCGCTGACGACTTTCACGTATCACGGCGACAAGATCGTCTCGGTCGGATATTCGGAGCCCGCTCGCGATCTTGTTCCCGCGCACCTTCTCGCCGGTGCCAAGCCGGTCAAGGGAAAGTCGAAGGCCTTCGGCGCATAGATCCGGCGCAAAGATCCGGCGCATGGATTCCTCCGGCCGACCGGCCAAGTCCCCGCTCATTCCTGGAACCTTCGCGTCCGGCACGCCATCTAACCCATTGGCGGCACGGCGGCCGGAACGCGAACGGCACGGGGACAGGGACGGGGTCGGGGACATATGCGCAAGATCAGCCGAAGGGGCTTGCTCGGGGCGGGACTCGGTGCCGCGGCGGCGATGGGAATCGCCGGCTGCGGCACCGGTTCCGATTCCGGCAACGGCGGCCCGGGACGGTCCGGTGGCAGCGGCGGCGAGGGAAAAGGCGGGGGCAACGGCAAGCCCCCGGGCTCCACCGCCAAGCCCGTCCGGCTCATAGGTGACGGTTCGACCGCCGACACCGGGAAGCAGCCGAACCAGCCCGACCGGCCCGTCCCGCTCCAGCCGGGCGAGACCCCGCCGCAATTCGTGATCTTTTCCTGGGACGGCGCGGGCGAGGTCGGCAACGGACTCTTCCCCCGCTTTCTGGAACTCGCCAGGAACCACGACGCGGCGATGACGTTCTTCCTTTCCGGGATCTATCTGCTGCCGGAGTCGAAGAAGACGCTCTACCGGCCGCCGAACAACAGGATCGGCGCGTCCGACATCGGCTACCTCACGGACGGCCACATCAAGGAGACCCTGACGTACGTCCGCCAGGCCTGGCTCGAAGGCCATGAGATAGGCACCCACTTCAACGGGCATTTCTGCGCCGGCTCCGGCTCGGTCGGAAACTGGACGCCCGCGCAGTGGCAGAGCGAGATCGACCAGGCCGTATCCTTCGTCACCGAATGGAAGACGAACAGCGGCTGGACGGACATCGAACCGCTGCCCTTCGACTACCGCAAGGAACTCGTCGGCGGCCGCACCCCCTGCCTGCTCGGCCAGGACAATCTCCTGCCCACCGCGAAGAAGCTCGGCTGGCGCTACGACGCCAGCTCGCCCGGCGGCCGCCAGATGTGGCCCGAGAAGCGGGGCGGCGTCTGGGACCTGCCGCTGCAGGCCGTGCCGTTCCCCGGGCACTCCTTCGAGGTGCTCTCGATGGACTACAACATCCTCGCCAATCAGTCGCAGAATTCGACCAAGGGCATGCCGTCGCGCTATCCGGGCTGGCGCAAGCAGGCCACCGATGCGTATCTCAACGGATTCAACCGCGCGTACGAGTCGAATCGCGCGCCCTTCTTCATCGGCAACCACTTCGAGCAGTGGAACGGCGGCATCTACATGGACGCCGTCGAAGAGGCGCTCAAGGGAATGGCCGGCAAGAAGGACGTACGCCTCGTGTCCTTCCGGCAGTTCTGCGACTGGCTCGACGTCCAGGACCCGAAGATCCTCGCGAAGCTCCGTACGCTCGAGGTCGGACAGTCCCCCGCGGGCGGCTGGAACACCTTCCTCAGGACGACCGCCGCTTAATCCGTCTTGACAAGGGGCGTTACGGGCAGCGAGGGGGGTGCGGAAGATCTCCCGAAGGCTCATGCGAAACTTTTCACATGAGCCTCAGCCGCGCCCCTCGACGCACTCTGCTCGCCGCCGGCGCCGGCGCCGGTGCCCTGGCGGCCGCGCTCACGCTGTCGGCGTGCAGCGGCGACTCCAACGGCAAGTCCGGCGGCGGTGGCGACACCAACTTCGTGACCAACACCGGCGGGATCTCCACCGCCACCAAGGGCGAGCGGGCGCCCGCCCCGGAGCTGTCCGGCAAGGACCTGGCGGGCAAGCCGCTCGACCTCGCCGACTACCGGGGCAAGATCGTCGTCATGAACGTGTGGGGCTCGTGGTGCACGCCCTGCCGCAGCGAGGCCAAGTACCTGGAGAAGGTCGCCAAGGACACCAAGGCCGAGGGCGTCGAGTTCATCGGCATCAACACCCGTGACACCCAGACGGCCCCCGCCCTCGCCTTCGAGGACGAATTCGGGGTCACGTACCCGAGTTTCCACGACCCGATCGGCAAGCTGATCCTGAAATTCCCCAAGGGCAGCCTCAACCCGCAGTCGATCCCCTCCACGATCGTCATCGACCGGGACGGAAAGATCGCGGCGCGCGCCCTGAGGGCACTCGACGACAAGGCGCTCCGCTCGATGATCGACCCGCTGATCGCGGAGAAGTGACCACCTCATGAACGAGACCGTCTACAGCGGGGCACTGCTGCTCGCACTGCCCATCGCCGTACTCGGAGGACTCGTCTCCTTCTTCTCCCCGTGCGTGCTGCCGCTGGTCCCGGGCTATCTCTCGTACGTGACCGGCGTCACCGGCACCGACCTGGCCGAGGCCAAGCGCGGCCGGATGACCGCCGGGGCGACCCTCTTCGTCCTCGGCTTCTCCGCCGTCTTCGTCTCCGGCGGCGCGCTCTTCGGCTACTTCGGCTGGACACTGCAGGAGCACCGGGAGACCCTCACCACGGTCCTCGGCGTGCTGATGATCCTGATGGGGATCTTCTTCATGGGCCTGATGCCCTTCCTCACCCAGCGCGAGTTCCGCTTCCACAAGCGGCCGACGACGGGTCTGGTCGGGGCGCCGGTCCTGGGCGCGCTCTTCGGCATCGGCTGGACCCCGTGCATCGGCCCGACGCTCACCTCCGTCAACGCGCTCGCCGCCGACCAGGCCAGTGCGGGCCGCGGGGCACTGCTGACGGCCGCCTACTGCCTCGGGCTCGGCCTGCCGTTCATCCTCGCCGCCGTCGCGTTCCGCAAGGCGCTCGGCGCTTTCGGCTGGGTCAAGCGGCACTATGCGTGGGTGATGCGCATCGGCGGCGGCATGATGATCGCGACCGGCCTGCTGCTCCTCACAGGTGCGTGGGACATCCTCGTACAGGAGATGCAGGGCTGGTCCAAGGGCTTCCAGGTGGGGATCTGATCCATGAGCAAGACGGCACACACGGCGGCCGGGACGCCGGCGACCGAGGAGTCGGCGGCCGAGGAGACGGGAACCGACCGGCTCTCCACCGCCCCTCAGGAGGAGCAGGCGGATCCTGTCGGCGGTCCCACCCTCGGTGTCATCGGCTGGGTGCGCTGGTTCTGGCGGCAGCTGACGTCGATGCGGGTCGCCCTGATCCTGCTCTTCCTGCTCTCACTCGGTGCCATCCCCGGCTCCCTCATCCCGCAGAACAGCGCGGACGAGACCAAGGTGGCCGCCTGGAAGGCGAACAACGAGTTCTGGGCGCCCCTGTTCGAGAAGCTCCAGCTCTTCGACGTCTACAGCTCGGTGTGGTTCTCCGCGATCTACATCCTGCTGTTCGTCTCGCTCATCGGCTGCATCGTGCCCCGCACCTGGCAGTTCGTCGGCCAGCTGCGCGGCCGCCCGCCGGCCGCCCCCAAGCGGCTCACCCGGCTGCCCGTCCACACGACCTGGCGCACGGATGCCGAGCCCGAGGCGGTCCGCGAGGCCGCGCTCGCGATCCTGACGAAGCGCCGCTTCCGCTCGCACATCGCCGGGGACGCGGTCGCCGCCGAGAAGGGCTATCTGCGGGAGGCGGGCAACCTCGTCTTCCACGTCGCGCTGATCGTGATGCTGGTGGCCTTCGCCGTCGGACAGCTCTTCAAGTCCGAGGGCGGCAAGCTGATCGTCGAGGGCAGCGGCTTCTCCAACACGCTCACCCAGTACGACGACTTCAAGTCCGGGTCCCTGTTCAGCGTCGACGAGCTGGCCCCGTTCAGCTTCACGCTGGACAGCTTCACGGGTACGTACGAGGCCAACGGGCCCCAGCGCGGCACCCCGCGCACCTTCGAGGCGGCCGTGACGTACAGCGAGGGCGCCGAGGGCAAGGAGAAGAAGCGCGTCATCCGGGTCAACGAACCCCTGGAGATCGACGGCTCCAAGGTCTATCTGCTCTCCCACGGCTACGCGCCCGTCGTCACCGTCCGGGACGCCCGGGGCAAGATCGTGTTCCGGGACGCCGTGCCGCTGCTGCCCATCGACAGCAACGTCACCTCCACCGGTGTCATCAAGGTGATGGACGGCTACCGGGACAAGAACGGCAAGAAGGACCAGCTGGGCTTCCCCGCGTTCTTCGTCCCGACGTACGCGGGCAAGGGCCAGGGACAGATGTTCTCGCAGTTCCCCGGGCTCGTGTTCCCGGCGCTGAACCTGGGCGCCTACCACGGCGACCTGCGGGTCAACGCGGGACTTCCGCAGAACGTGTACCAGTTGGACACCAGCAAGATGACGCCGTTCAAGGGCGCCAAGGGCGACGTGTTCAAGCAGACGCTGCTGCCCGGTGAGACCATGACGCTGCCCGACGGCGCCGGCTCGGTCACCTTCGAGAAGGAGATCAAGGAGTGGGCCAGCTTCCAGATCTCCCAGCAGCCGGGCAGCGGTCTTGCCCTCGCGGGCGCGATCGCTGCGATCGCCGGCCTCGCCGGCTCGCTCTTCATCCAGCGGCGCCGGGTCTGGGTCAGGGCCGTACGAGGGGACGACGGCGTGACCGTCGTCGAGATGGCCGGGCTCGGCCGGAGCGAGTCCGCGAAGCTTCCCGAGGAGCTGGCGGACCTGGCCCTGACGCTCAACACAGAGGCGCCGACCGCGCCTGAAGCGGCAGCCGCACCTGCCGACGAACCCGCAGACGTACCTGCCGACGTTCCTTCCGAAGGGACTCAGAAGTGAATCTCGCCGCCGCCACCAACGAAAGCCTCGCCGAGTTCAGCAACGTGCTGATCTACTCGTCGATGGCCGTCTACACCCTGGCGTTCCTGGCGCACATCGCCGAGTGGGTCTTCGGCAGCCGCAGCAAGGTCGGCCGTACCGCCGCCGCGCTCACCGCCCCCGCGGCACCGGCCGTGACCCCCGGTGCAAGCACCGGCTCCACCGGAGGCGGCACCACGGTGCTGGAGCGCCCGAAGGTCGTCACGCGCACGGCCGCCGGACAGCGCGACGTCCCGGACGGCCCCGGCGCCGCCGGCGGCACGGCCAAGGGCGACCTCTACGGGCGGATCGCGGTCTCGCTGACCGTCCTCGCCTTCCTCGTCGAGGCGGCCGGCGTCGTCGCCCGCGCCGTGTCCGTGCAGCGCGCCCCCTGGGGCAACATGTACGAGTTCTCCACGACCTTCTCCACGGTGGTGGTCGGCGCGTACCTCGGCTTCCTCCTCGCGAAGAAGAACGTCCGCTGGATCGGGCTGCCGCTGGTCACCACAGTCCTCCTGGACCTCGGCATCGCGGTCACCTGGCTGTACACCGAGAGCGACCAGCTGGTCCCGGCACTGCACTCGTACTGGCTGTGGATCCACGTCTCCACGGCGATCTTCTGCGGCGCGGTGTTCTACCTCGGCGCCGTCGCGACGCTCCTGTACCTCTTCCGGGACTCGTACGAGAACAAGCTGGAGAACGGCGGCAACCCCGGCTCCTTCGCCCGCTCGGTGCTGGAGCGCCTGCCCGCCGCGGCCTCGCTCGACAAGTTCGCCTACCGCGTCAACGCCGCGGTCTTCCCGCTGTGGACCTTCACGATCATCGCGGGTGCGATCTGGGCCGGCGACGCCTGGGGCCGCTACTGGGGCTGGGACGCCAAGGAGGTCTGGTCCTTCATCACCTGGGTCGCGTACGCCGCGTATCTGCACGCGCGCGCGACCGCGGGCTGGAAGGGCCGCAAGGCCGCGTACATCGCGCTGGTCGCCTTCGCCTGCTTCCTCTTCAACTACTACGGCGTCAACCTCTTCGTGAACAGCCTCCACGGCTACGCAGGAGTCGAGTAATCCCGTCAGCTCCCGTCAGCCCTCGTCAGCCTCGGTGGACGCCGGTCGACCGGGTGGGCGAGGCGCGGTAGCGGGCCCGGCCCGCACGGGCGACGCTGGTGCCATGACGACGGAAGCGATCCCTCATGGCACCAGCGAGACCCGCGAGGGCGACGACGGCGACACCCACGTCCTGCACTTCGTGATGCACCTTCCGCACCCCGTGGTGACCGTCTGGGCCGCCGTGGCCACCCCGGAGGGCCTGCCACAGTGGCTGGCCGCGGCCGATCTGCTGGAACCGCACCTCGACGGCCGGGTGACGCTGCGGTGGCTCAACGCGGAGGTGGAGGGAGAGGGGACGGTGGTCTCCGGGCGGGTGACGGCCTGGGACAGGGAGGCCGTCGCCGAGTACACCGTCGAACAGCACGGCCGGATCCGCTTCCACATGGAGCCGGCGCCCGCGGACTCCCTGGCGACGGTCCTGCGCTTCACCAACGAGTTCACCGGGACCGACGAGCAGCGCCTCGACAACCTGGCGGGCTGGCACCAGCACTTCGAGTACCTGGACGCCGCGCTCGACGGCCACCCCGCCGACTGGTCCGCCTGGACCCCGGACCGCTTCCAGCAGCTCCGGGAGGAGTACGCCGGCCGGAAGTGATCAGCCGGCCGTGATCGCGTCCAGCTGGGCCCGCAGATACGTGTGCGAGTCGATGCCCCGCACGTCCGTACCCGGATCGCACTCGTAGAAGTAGACGAGCGACATCAGTTCCTCGGCCGGTACGTCGGCGGGCGGCGGCAGGACCCTGTGGCGTCCCGAGCACCAGCGGCCGCCGGTCCAGCGGGCCATCAGGTCCCCGATGTTGACGGTCAGCGCATCCGGCCCGTACGGGGCGTCCTCCCAGCCCCCCTCGTCCGTGAAGACCTGGAGCCCGCCCCTGCCGGTCTGCCGGTCGAGGACGGTGACCGTGCCGAAGTCGGTGTGCGGGCCGATCCGGAACTGACCGGGTTGCGGCTCGCCGACGGTGTCCCTGCCGGGATACCAGTTGATGTTGAAGCCCCAGGTCGGATGCCCGGTGTGCCGGGTGAAGAAGTCGTCGGACTCGCCGAGTGCCACCCCCAGCAGCCCGAGGAGCTGGTCGGACAGCGCCCGCATCGCGGTCAGGTACGTCTCCACGGCCGGACGCAGTGCGGGGACCTCGCTCGGCCACGTGTTCGGCAGGAACCACTCCGCGTCGACCGCCGGATCGCCGATCGGCTCGTGCGCCGCGAAGGACAGCGACTCCTTCAGATCGGGCGGCGTCTGCGTGCCCTCCGCGTACCCGTTGGCCTCCGCCCCGGGACCCAGCCAGCCGCGCTCGCCGACCTTCACCGCGTACGGCTCCTTCGCGGCCGGCGGAAGCCGGAAGAAGCCGCGCGCCAGATCGCGGATCTCCGTCCGCAGGTCCTGGCTCACCCCGTGGCCGGTGACGAGCAGGAAGCCCGCCGTGCGCAGGGCCCCGTCGAAGGTGGCGGCGGTACGGGCGCGGGCATCCGGGTCCCCGGCGAGCCAGGGCCCCAGGTCGATCACGGGAATGCGGTCACTGGTCATCGCCGATGTCCTCGCTCCACAGCTCGGGGTGGCTGTCGATGAACTCACGCATCAGGGCCGTGCATTCGGGGTCGTCCAGGACCACGACGTCCACGCCGTGCGCGGCGAGCCAGCTGTGGGCGCCGTGGAAGGTCTCGGCCTCGCCGACGACGACCCGCGAGATGCCGAACTGCCGGACGAGCCCGGAGCAGTACCAGCAGGGGGAGAGGGTGGTGACCATCGTCGTGCCGCGGTACGAGCGCTGCCGCCCCGCCGCCCGGAAGGCCGCGGTCTCCGCGTGCAGCGAGGGATCGCCGTCCTGGACACGGCGGTTGTGGCCACGGCCGAGGAGTGTGCCGTCCGCGCCGTACAGCGCGGCGCCGATCGGGATGCCGCCCTCCGTGAGACCCGCGCGGGCCTCGGCGAGAGCGGTCGCCAGCCAGTGCCGTGCCTGTTCCCGGTCCATCGGCCCACCCTCACCTCGGGCTGCTCACGGCTCCTCAGGGCTGCTGGGGGTCGTCCCCCCGCTCGCGCCGCTTCAGCTCGTCCTCGCGGCGGCGCAGGTCCGCCTCCCAGTCCTTGAGGAGTTCCTCGTCCTTCTTGCTCGCTTCCTTGAGCGTGTTCAGGAACTCGGGATTGTCGTCGGGCGCGACCCACTGCGTCTTGTGGTTGCGGTGCCACTCGGACGGGGTCGAACCGCCCGCCGGCGCGCGCCGCAGTTTGCCTGCCGCGAACCAGACGATCGGGCCGACTATCGAGAAGAGCAGGATGATGATCACCCAGACCACCTTGGGGAGGTGTCTGACCTCGTCCTCGGGGGTGTTCAGACAGTCGATGAACGCGTAGATCGTGAGCGCCAGGATCAGGATGAACGGCAGATATCTGATCATGGTCGAGCCAGCCCCCAAGCAGCGGTTGCGGGGCGCGGACCGGCCCCGGTGACCGTTCCAGCGTAGTGGGTGGCCGATACTGGACGGCATGGCTTACGACGATCTTCGCTCGCTGCTGCGCGCACTGGAGCGCGAGGGCGACCTCAAGCGCATCAAGGCCGAAGTCGATCCGTATCTGGAGGTCGGGGAGATCGTCGACCGGGTCCAGAAGTCCGGTGGCCCGGCGCTCCTCTTCGAGAACGTGCGCGGCTCGTCCATGCCGCTCGCGATGAACGTGTACGGGACGGACCGCCGGCTCCTCAAGGCGCTGGGCCTGAAGTCGTACGACGAGATCAGCGCGAAGATCGGCGGGCTGCTGAAGCCGGAGCTGCCGCACGGGTTCGTCGGGGTGCGCGAGGCGTTCGGGAAGCTCGGCGCGATGACGCACGTGCCCCCGAAGAAGGTGAAGGACGCCCCCGTGCAGGAGGTCGTCCTGCACGGCGACGACGTCGATCTGGACCGGCTGCCCGCGCTGTTCACCTGGCCCGAGGACGGCGGCTCCTTCTTCAACCTGGGGCTCACGCACACCAAGGACCCGGAGTCGGGTGTGCGCAACCTCGGGCTGTACCGGCTGCAGCGCCACGACAAGCGCACCATCGGGATGCACTGGCAGATCCACAAGGACAGCCGCAACCACTACCAGGTGGCGGCACGCCGCGGGGAGAGGCTGCCGGTCGCGATCGCCTTCGGCTGCCCGCCGGCCGTGACGTACGCGTCGACGGCGCCCCTGCCGGGCGACATCGACGAGTACCTGTTCGCCGGCTTCGTGCAGGGCAAGCGCATCGAGATGGTCGACTGCAAGACCGTGCCGCTGCAGGTGCCGGCGCAGGCGGAGGTCGTGCTGGAGGGGTGGCTGGAGCCCGGGAAGATGCTTCCCGAGGGGCCGTTCGGCGACCACACCGGCTTCTACACGCCGCAGGAGGACTTCCCGGCGCTGACGATCGACTGCGTGACGATGCGGAAGCGGCCGCTGCTGCAGTCGATCGTCGTGGGCCGGCCGCCGACGGAGGACGGGCCGCTGGGCCGCGCGACGGAACGCTTCTTCCTGCCGCTGTTGAAGATCATCGTGCCGGACATCGTGGACTACCACCTGCCGGAGTCGGGCGGCTTCCACAACTGCGCGATCGTCTCGATCGACAAGAAGTACCCGAAGCACGCGCAGAAGGTCATGCACGCCATCTGGGGCGCGCACATGATGTCGCTGACCAAGCTGATCGTGGTCGTCGACTCGGACTGCGACGTCCACGATCTGCACGAGGTGTCGTGGCGGGCGCTCGGCAACACCGACTACGCCCGGGACCTGACCGTGGTCGAAGGCCCGGTGGACCATCTGGACCACTCGTCCTACCAGCAGTTCTGGGGCGGCAAGGCGGGCATCGACGCGACGAAGAAGTGGCCCGAGGAGGGCTACACCCGCGACGGGGGCTGGCCGAACATGGTCCTCTCCGACCCGGACACGGCGGCGCTGGTCGACCGCCGCTGGAAGGAGTACGGCCTGTGAGCCCGATGGCCGTGGGCGGTCCCGCCCTGTTCCTCGGCGCCGACACCCCGTGCGTGGCGCTGGTGCGCCCCGAGCTGGACCTGAACGACCCGGGGCTGCGCCTCGCGGCCGAGCGGGCCGGGGTCTCCCCGGAGGAGTTCGCCGGCCCCGAGGACACCTGGCAGCTGCTCGCCGACCGGGCCGACGGCGAGAGCCGCGGCTTCGTCCTGCCCGGCTTCGCCGACGCCGAGGCCGCCGCGTTCGCGGACGCCCTGCTGACGGCCCTGGACGGCGACGCCGACTTCGCGCTGGACCTCGCGGACGGTGCGCTCGGCCTGGACGGCCGCACCCGCGGCGACGACCGGGTGGCCCTGCTCGCCCGCGTCGCCCCGCCCGACGGCGGTGAGGACCCGCTCGAACTGGAGCTGGGGGCGCTGCCCGTCGCGGACCTCCGCGACGAGCTTGAGGACTTCCGGAGGAGCCTGGCATGACCACCACCGCAGACGGCGTACTCGGCCCCGGCTCCGCGCCGCAGCCGACCGGCAAGGTCAAGGCGTTCCTCAGGCTCGTGATGATCGAGCACTCGGTCTTCGCGCTGCCGTTCGCGTACATCGCCTCGCTCACCGCGATGTTCGAGCTCGACCGGAGCATCCACTGGGACAAGCTGCTGCTCGTCACCGTCGCCATGGTGGGCCTGCGGACCTTCGCGATGGCCTGCAACCGGATCATCGACCGCGAGATCGACGCCCGTAACCCGCGCACTGCGGGGCGGGAGCTGGTCACGGGTGCGGTGTCGGTGCGGTCCGCGTGGACCGGGGCGGGCGTGGCCGTCGTGGTCTTCCTGGGTGCCGCGGCGCTGCTCAACCCGCTGTGCCTGACCCTCGCGCCCGTCGCGGTCGTCCCGATGGTGGTCTATCCGTACGGGAAGCGGTTCACGAACTTCCCGCACGCGATCCTCGGCCTCGCCCAGGCGATGGGCCCGGTCGGCGCATGGATCGCGATCACCGGGTCCTGGTCCTGGGAAGCGGTGATCCTCGGCCTCGCGGTCGGCATCTGGATCGGCGGCTTCGACCTGATCTTCGCCTGCCAGGACGTCGCCGCCGACCGGGCCGAGGGCGTCATGTCCGTCCCGGCCCGCTTCGGCGTCCCGGCGGCGCTGTGGGGCGCGCGTGCCTGCCACGCCGTGACGATGGCGCTCTTCGTCTGGTACGCCCTCGCGGTCGGCGCCGGGCTCTTCTTCTGGCTGGGCCTGCTCATCGTCGCGGTCGCGTTCATCTACGAGCACACGATCGTGCGGCCGCACGATCTGTCCCGCCTGAACAGGGCGTTCTTCACGGTGAACGGCTTCATCGGGATCGCGCTCTTCGCGTGCGCGCTGCTGGACCTGCTGGTGCGGGGCCTGACGGTGTAGCAGGCGGCGCCACGGTGCTACGGCGTGAGCACGGGCGCGGCCCTGCGGCGGCGGAAGACGAATGCCGCCGCCACTCCCGCCACCAGGCCCACGAGGTGGCCCTGCCAGCTCACCTCCGTGTTGGCGGGGGAGATGCCGAGCAGTATCGAGCCGCCCCAGATCGCGCCGATCACGAGGCCCGTGGCGACGTCGAGGAGCCGGCGGTCCACGAATCCGCGGACCAGCAGATAGCCGAAGAGGCCGAAGACGAGGCCGGACGCCCCCGCCGTGTTCGAGTTCGGCGGCGATATCAGCCACACGCCGATGCCGTCGGCCACGATGATCAGCGCGGCCACGGCCAGGAAGCGGCGGATGCCGCCGAGCGCGGCGAGGAAGCCGAAGATCAGCAGAGGGACGCTGTTCGACGCGACATGGGCGAAGCCGAAGTGGAGGAACGACGCCGAGACGATGTCGCCCAGCTCGCCGGGCTCGCGCGGCGTGATCCCGTACGGATCGAGGCTGTGGCCGGTCGCGACGTCGATCGCCTCCAGCGCCCACAGCAGTGCCACCCAGCCCAGCATCAGCTTCCCGGCCGCCTTCGCCCGGTCGGTCCGGCTCCGTTCGAGCGATGTGGTCGACATCAAGGCCCCCTGCGCTTCCCGCGTCTCCCCCCGGAAACGTCCGGGGTACCTTACCCAGTTCCGCCATCCGATGGCCGGATAGGCTCGATGCCATGAATGACGCCAACCGCACCCCGTGGGTCGTCGGGGTCTCCGGGGCGTCCGGGACCCCCTACGCGGCCGCCGTGCTGCGCGGACTGCTCGACGCGGGCGAGAGCGTCGATCTGGTGGTGTCGCGGGCGTCGCGGCTCACCCTGTTGGACGAGACCGGCATCGCGTTCCGGGACGCCCACTGGCGCGACGATCTGCGCACGTGGCTGGAGCGGGGGGCCGACGGCAAGCCCCGCACCTTCGCGGTGGACGAGGCCGCCGACGTACGGCACTGGGCAGCGGGGGATCTCGCCGCAGGACCGTCGTCGGGGTCGTATCCCGTCAAGGGGATGCTGATCGTGCCGGCGTCGACCGCCTGTGTCGCGGGCGTGGCACTGGGTCTGTCGAAGGACCTGCTGCAGCGGGCGGCGAGCGTGACGCTCAAGGAGCGCCGGAAGCTGGTGGTCGCGGTACGGGAGACTCCGCTGAACGGGCAGACCCTGAAGCATCTTGTGGCACTGGACGAGGCGGGCGCTGTCGTACTGCCCGCCTCTCCGGCGTTCTACGCGGGCGCGACGCACATCCAGGATCTGGTGGACTTCGTCGCGGGGCGGGTGCTGGACGCGGCAGGGGTGCCGCACCGGCTGTACCGCCGTTGGGAGGGGGAGCTGGGTGGTGCCCAGTCCCGAGGTGACCAGTGATCGGACAGGACCCGGGCCGGGGTCCTGGCGCGGAGGGCCTAGCGCTTCTTGGCCGCGCGGCGGGCGGGACGGCCCGTCCGGTCGGTGCGGTGAGCGGCGGCAGGCTGGTGAGCACGCGAGCGGTTGGCCAGCTCCTGCAGCTGTCGCATGTGGGCGTAGGCCATCTCGATCGTGTACACGGTGAGTGTCATCTCCTGTATGGATCTGTATGGATCGTGTGATCGTTTGAAAGGTTCACAGGGTGTCGGCCCTGTGTGCCTTAGATTCTACACGTAAACTTGCGTTATTGCTGAACAATGGAAGGCTCAGGCATATGGACGCCGTGGATAGGCAGCTCATCCAGGCTCTGCGCGAGAACGGCAGGGCTTCGTACGCCGAGCTCGGCCGGCTCGTCGGACTCTCCGGTCCCTCCGTCACCGACCGCATCAACCGCCTGGAGGCGGCGGGTGTCATCACCGGCTACCGCGCGACCGTCGACGCCGCCTCGCTCGGTCTCGGCGTCACCGCGCTGATCGGCATCTCCCTCTCCGACGCGGCCGACCACGAGGACGTGGCGCGCCGGCTGCGCGACCTCGAGGAGATCGAGGACTGCTGGTTCATCGCGGGCGACGACTCGTACATGCTCAAGGTGCGGGCGAGCGACGTCGACGGACTGGAGAAGACGATCCGCCGGCTGTCCGGGACGAAGGGCGTCTCGCGGACGCGTACGACGATCGTGCTCTCCACGAAGTGGGAGAACCGGGTCGGCGAACTTCCCGAAGAGGGCTAGCGCGGAGCGCCATGGGGGTGCCCCCGCCTGCGAAGTGCGGGGGAGTACGGTGGGTCAGGCCCGATTGGTTGACGTATGGGAGGCGGCTTGATGGACGCGGGGCTCAAGCGCGAGCTGGAGGAGAAGGTCCGCGCCGGCGAGCGGCTCAGCCGCGAGGACGGCATCGCTCTGTACGAGTCGGACGACCTGGCCTGGCTCGGTGGCCTCGCCCACGAGGTGCGTACGCGCAAGAACGGTGACGTCGTCCACTTCAACGTCAACCGGCACCTCAACATGACGAACGTGTGCACGGCCTCGTGCGCGTACTGCTCGTTCCAGCGCAAGCCGGGCGAGAAGGACGCGTACACCATGCGCATCGAGGAGGCCGTCCGCCTCGCCAAGGCGATGGAGAACGAGAACCTCACCGAGCTGCACATCGTCAACGGGCTCCACCCCAACCTGCCGTGGCGCTACTACCCGCGGTCGCTCAGCGAGCTGAAGAAGGCCCTGCCGAACGTCTCGCTGAAGGCGTTCACGGCGACGGAGATCCACCACTTCGAGACCATCTCCGGGCTCTCCGCGTCCGAGATCCTCGACGAGCTGATCGAGGCCGGCCTGGAGTCGCTGACCGGCGGCGGCGCCGAGATCTTCGACTGGGAGGTCCGGCAGCACATCGTCGACCACCGCACCCACTGGGAGGACTGGTCGCGCATCCACCGCCTCGCGCACGAGAAGGGTCTGAAGACCCCGTGCACGATGCTGTACGGGCACATCGAGGAGCCCCGTCACCGCGTGGACCACGTCCTGCGGCTGCGTGAACTCCAGGACGAGACCGGCGGCTTCCAGGTCTTCATCCCGCTGCGCTACCAGCACGACTTCGTCGACATGAAGGACGGCAAGGTCCGCAACCGCCTGCAGGCGCGGACGACGATGGCCACGGGCGCCGAGGCGCTGAAGACCTTCGCGGTCTCGCGGCTCCTCTTCGACAACGTCCAGCACGTCAAGGTCTTCTGGGTCATGCACGGCGTCCAGACGGCCCAGCTCGCGCTCCAGCACGGCGCGGACGACATGGACGGCTCGGTCGTCGAGTACAAGATCACGCACGACGCCGACAACTACGGCACCCCGAACAAGCTGACCCGCGACGACCTGCTGGAGCTGATCCGCGACGCGGGCTTCCGCCCCGTCGAGCGGAACACCCGCTACGAGGTCATCCGCGAGTACCAGGGCCCGGACCCGGACCGCCGCGAGTCGCCGCAGCCGATGAGGGTCTGACGGTCCGGGGACTCCTCCTGGGGTCCGGCGGGAGCGGCCTCGCAGAGCGTGGTGCCACACGCCGGCCAGGGTGTCCGTTCTCACGCTCCGGACGGCTTCCGAGGGGCCCCCGGGCGGTTGTTACCGTCGGGGGCATGTCCCTTGTGTTCCGACTCGACCCGCCCGTGGGGTCCGTCCTGCGCGACGGAATGCTCGCGCTCTGGACCGATGTGTCCAACGCGGGCGGGGCCGTGGGATTCGTGCCCCCCGTCACAGCGGAGGACATACGGCCCGAGTGGCTGAAGCATCTGACCGGGATGGCCGAGGGGCACAAGCGGCTCCTCGTCGGGTACGACGAGGACGGTCGCCTCGCGGCCGCCGCGTTCCTCACCCACAACACGCACCGGCTGATGCGGCACTGGATCTGGCTCTACACCGTGATGGTCCATCCCCGGTACCAGGGCAGGGGATACGGCCGCGAACTGCTCGCCGCGGCCGCCGACGCCGCCCGCGGGCTGGACGGCATCGAGGCGATACGGCTCACCTGCCGCGGCGGCCTCGGCCTGGAGACGTTCTACGCCTCGTGCGGCTACAAAGAGGTCGGACGGGTACCCAGCGCGATCCGGGTCGCCGACGGGGACGACCGCGACGACATCACGATGCTGCTCCCCCTGAACTGATCAATTCGAGACGTGCTTCACTGGACGGGCACGTCAGTGAAGGGAAAGGGGCCGTCGTGTCCGACAGCAAGACGAGCGCCACGCTCCGGTACACGCTCATGCGGCTCGGCATCTTCGCCGGCTGCTTCTTCCTCCTGTGGGGACTTGTGTACCTGAGGGTGCTGCCGCGCGGCCTCGGCGACTCGAACCTGCTGTGGGTGCTGGTCCTCGCCATCGTGATCTCGGCGCCGCTGAGCTTCGTCCTGCTGCGCAAGCAGCGCGACGCCATGTCCCAGCAGATCGTGACGAAGGTCGACCGGGCGAAGTCCCGGCTGGAGGCGAATCGTTCGCAGGAGGACAGCGCCCTCCAGTAAATAAGCGGAATGTAAGCCTCCTCACATCCGTTCCACACCCCGTACCCGAGCAGCCGCTCCCGTACGGGGTGTTGGCGTATACCGGCGCGTCCTGGGTGGCGGCTTTCCGCGTGGCGGGTTTCCGCCTCAAAGCAGGGCTTTGAGGTTCTCAAAGTTCAAGTGTTAACGTGTTGCCCATGACGACAGCAGTGCGCCCTCACGCAGCCATGAGCCCCCCGCTCGTGGCGCGCCTGCACGTCGATCTCTGCCGCTGTATGTCCGCGGTCTGTTGCCGCTCGGTCTGACCCGGCATCACAGCGGCGCCGCCCTGGCTCTTCCTGTTCCCAGGCACGGGCGCCGCACCCCTGTCCCCGTATTCACCCGATACGCCTTCCGGAGTGTGTCCGTGTCCGCGAACTCCGCGACGCCCACCCGCACCACAGCCCGCATACCCAACGTGCCGTTCTGGGCCCAGATCGTCGCCGGCCTCGTGCTCGGCGCCCTGCTCGGCTGGCTGGCCCGCAGCCAGGACATCAACTGGCTCTACAAGACCCTCGAGCAGGTCGGCGGCATCTTCGTCCAGCTGCTGAAGCTCGCGGTCGCCCCGCTCGTCTTCTTCGCGATCCTGGTGTCGATCACCAACCTGCGCAAGGTCAACAACGCGGCCAGGCTGGCCACGCGCACGCTGCTCTGGTTCATGATCACCTCGCTGATCGCGGTCGCGATCGGCCTCGCGATCGGTCTGCTCACCAACCCGGGCGCGGGCACCGGCCTCACCCCGAAGGACGGCCAGAAGCCGGAGCACGCGGGCTCCTGGATCGACTTCCTCACCGGGATCGTCCCGACGGACGTCATCACGCCCTTCACCGAGCTGAACGTCCTTCAGATCGTCTTCATGGCCGCCGTCGCCGGTATCGCGGCGCTCAAGCTCGGCGACCGCGCCAAGCCGATCCTCACCTTCAGCGAGTCCGTCCTGGAGCTGCTCCAGAAGGCCCTGTGGTGGGTCATCCGCCTCGCCCCGATCGGCACGGTCGGCCTCATCGGCTACGCCATCGCCGACTACGGCTGGGACCTGATCGGCGAGTACGCGACCTTCACCGCCGACGTCTACATCGGCTGCGCGCTGGTGCTGTTCGGCGTGTACCCGCTGCTGCTCGCGACCGTCGCGAAGGTCAACCCGCTGCAGTTCTTCAAGGGCGCGTGGCCGGCCATCCAGCTGGCCTTCGTCTCCCGCTCCTCGGTCGGCACGATGCCGGTCACGGTCAAGGTCACCGAGCGTCTCGGCGTGCCGAAGGAGTACACCTCCTTCGCCGTCCCGTTCGGCGCGACGACCAAGATGGACGGCTGCGCCGCGATCTACCCGGCGCTCGCCGCGATCTTCATCGCGCAGATCTTCGGTGTCGAGCTGGGCGTCCAGGACTACCTGCTGATCGCCTTCGTCTCGGTCGTCGGCTCCGCGGCCACCGCCGGCCTCACGGGTGCGACGGTCATGCTCACCCTGACCCTCTCCACGCTGGGCCTCCCGCTCGAGGGTGTAGGCCTGCTGATGGCGATCGACCCGATCCTGGACATGGTCCGCACGGCCACGAACGTGGCCGGTCAGGCGCTGGTCCCCGTCATCGTCGCGGCCCGCGAGAAGATCCTCGACGTCGAGGCGTACAACGCTGCCTCGGCATCCCCGGTGGACGACCGTGAGCCGGCCGACGCCGAGGGGAAGGTAGCGGTGCCCGCCGCCGCGTAGCCCGCGCGACGGTACGGAACGCCCGTGACCCGCACCCTGGATCTTGGGTGCGGGGCACGGGCGTTGTTGTCGTCCGTGACCCTCCGTTGTTCCTGTGTTGACGTTCTTCGAATCAAGGAGCAACCTTGTATTGAAAAATATCGATGCAGCATGCCGGAGGGCGGTCGAGGTCATGAGTGAGCAGTCCGCGGATCTGCGCGAGACCGTCCGCAGGCGGTACGCGGCCGCCGCGGTGAAGGTCGCCGGAGGCGGGGCCGCGTGCTGTGGGCCCGAGTCGGGTTGCGGGCCCGAGCCCGTCGAGACCGAGGAGGGCTTCGGGTCGGCCCTCTACGCCTCCGGCGAGCGGGACGTCCTGCCCGCCGAGGCCGTCGCCGCGTCGCTCGGCTGCGGCAATCCCACGGCTGTCGCCGACCTCCGGGAAGGCGAGCGGGTCCTTGACCTGGGGTCCGGCGGTGGCATCGACGTCCTGCTGTCCGCACGCCGTGTCGGCCCGACCGGCAAGGTGTACGGGCTGGACATGACCGAGGAGATGCTCGCCCTCGCCCTGGCCAACCGGGAGAGGGCCGGTGCGACCAACGTCGAGTTCCTCAAGGGGACGATCGAGGCCGTCCCGCTGCCCGCGAACACGATCGACGTCGTCATCTCCAACTGCGTCATCAACCTGTCCACCGACAAGGCGGCCGTCTTCGCGGAGGCCTTCCGTGTCCTGGCGCCGGGTGGCCGGATCGGTGTCACCGACGTCGTCGCCGACGACGACCTGTCGCCCGGGCAGCGGGCCGAGCGCGGTGACCACGTCGGCTGCATCGCCGGAGCGCTCACCTTCGCCGAGTACCGGGAGGGCCTGTCGGCCGCCGGGTTCACCGACATCGAGATCATGCCGACCCACTCCGTCGCCGATCGCATGCACTCCGCGGTCGTCCGCGCCGTCAAGCCGGCCGACGGGGGCCGAGCGTCGCTGTAGTGCGGTCCTGATGGGCCGAATCTAGACTGACGAGGCCATGGAGAAGTCCTGAAATAGGGAGATCTGCACCATGTCCAAGCGAGGCAACAAGCGGCGCGCCCGTAAGAAGAAGAAGTCGAACCACGGCAAGCGCCCCAACGCCTGAGCCGCACCGCTGTGCACAAGTGCCCCGGATCGACCGCGATCCGGGGCACTCGCGCATGGTGCCGCTGTCGGCAGGCCGCGCGACCGCCCGGCCTGCCGGCGGGCCTTAGGCTTACCGCTGGGTACGACCGCGGGGCGGGAGGAAAGCCGGGATGGGCGCTGTGGGTGCCGGGAGGAGCGGCAAGCGGATGCCGCGTGCCGTGCGGGAGCAGCAGATGCTGGACGCCGCGGTGCGCACGTTCGGGCAGCGCGGGTACCGGGCCGCGTCGATGGACGAGATCGCCGAGCTGGCCGGTGTGTCCAAGCCGCTGGTCTATCTGTATCTGAACTCCAAGGAGGAGTTGTTCACCGCCTGCATCCGCCGCGAGGCCGGGGCGCTGATCGAGGCGGTGCGCGGCGCAGTGGAGCCGGGGCTCCCTGCGGACCGGCAGCTGTGGGAGGGTCTCGCGGCGTTCTTCCGGCACACGGCCGAGCACCCCGACGCGTGGGCGGTGCTGCACCGGCAGGCGCGGACGCACGGGGAGCCGTTCGCCGCGGAGGTGGCGGTGATGCGGGACGAGATCGTGGCGTTCGTGACCGGGCTCATCGGGGCAGCCGCGCGGGAGGCGCACAGGAACGCGGAGCTCGCCGACCGGGACGTCGCCGGGCTGGCCCAGGCGCTGGTGGGCGCGGCGGAGTCGCTCGCCGGGTGGGCGAACGAGACGCCCGGCGTCTCCGCGAAGGAGGCCGCGGCAACGCTGATGAACTTCGCCTGGGAGGGCCTCGGCAACCTCATGCGGGGCGAGCGGTGGTCGCCGTCCGGCCGGTGAGGTGGACGCGTCCTTCGTTCCCGGGGTCCCGCAGCTCGAAGGCACCGTCGTCGCCCGCGGCGTACTCCACCGTGCCGGGCAGGAGGACCGGCGCCTTGAACTCGGCCTCGGCGTAACGGATTTCCCCGCACGGGCTTGGTCGTGCCCGGCACCGGTGGGTGAGGCAGGGCCCATCCCCACGCCCGGGGGTGCAGGGGCAGGGTCGGGGGCGGAGCCCCAGGCGGCGGAGCCGCACATCGACGCAGCGGGAAGGGGCAGGGCGGGGAGAAGGCCCGCCGCAGGCGGTCACGAACGCCGAGCGCGTGGTCAGCCGCGGGCGTCGCGCTTTTGGCGCCAGGTCCGGACGACCTCGTCGACGTCATACGGCGTCAGACCGAGCAGCGGGCCGGGCGGTGGCCGGCGGACGGCGGCGGCGATCTTCTCGTTGATGTCCTCGATGATGCGGCGCACCGCGGCCTCCGACGGGGCCCGCCCGGCCGCCTCCAGCGCGTCCTCGGCCTCTTTGCGGAGGGCGAGCGTGGGCGGGAGCACCGCCATGCCCTCGCGGTGCATCTTGCCCTTGATCCACCACAGCTCGTCGTACGCGTCGCCGTTGCCCGGCAGGGGCTTTCCGAAGCCGGGCAGATTCTTGAAGTCGCCGCGCTCCGTCGCCTCACGGATCTGCTTGTCGACCCATGACTCGAAACTGACGCCTGGCGGCTTGCGCTCGGTCACGCGTTCCAGCGTACGAGAAGGGGCCCTCTGAGAGACTCGAAGGGTGCAGATCAGAGACGCGAGAGTCGACGACTGGGACCGTATCTGGCCGTTGTGGCACCGGATCGTGTCCGCGGGGGAGACGTACGCCTGGGATCCGGACACGCCCGAGCCGGCCGCCCGCGCGCTGTGGATGCCGCCGGCCCTGGGGGCGGCCAACCGCGTGTTCGTGGTGGAGGACGCGGACGGCACGGTCGTCGCGTCGGCGTACGTACGGCCCAATTACGGCGGCCCGGCCGCGCACATCGCCAATGCCGGGTTCATGGTCGACCCGGATCGGACGGGGCGGGGGATCGGGCGGCGACTGGCCGAGCACGTGCTGGAGCAGGCGCGGCAGGACGGCTACACCGGGATGATCTTCAACGCGGTCGTGGAGACCAATCCGGCGATCAAGCTGTGGGAGTCCCTGGGCTTCCGGACCCTCGCCACCGTGCCGGGAGCCTTCCGTCACCCCGTGCACGGCCCGGTCGGGCTGAACATCATGTTCCGCGAGCTGTAGGGCCCCGGAAAGGGCAGGAGCCCTGGTTCCGTACAGACGTACGGAACCAGGGCTCCTTGGGTACTGCTAAGTCGTGCGCGATCGCCGACCCGGGCAACTTAGGCCGGGGTGACGTTCTCCGCCTGCGGGCCCTTCGGGCCCTGGGTGACGTCGAAGTTCACGACCTGGTTCTCCTCGAGGGAGCGGAAGCCGGTCGCGTTGATCGCGGAGTAGTGGACGAAGACATCCGGGCCGCCGCCGTCCTGGGCGATGAAGCCGAAGCCCTTTTCAGCGTTGAACCACTTGACGGTTCCGGTAGCCATAAGCCCTCCTTGGGCCAAAGGGTTGCCCTGCTCCAGAACCTGCAAACAAGTCTGAAAACTACAAAAGCCTGCGGGTCACATGCTCCGCAGGCTCTGTACTGCAAGGGAAACCAAACTGCAACTTGCGTCGAGCGTAGCACGCAGGGTGTTGGCAGCGATAGAGGGAAAGATCACGTCACCCGGATGTTTGATGCCGGCTTGACAGGCTGACGGTTCTGCGGGCGTTGTGGCGGGCGGACCCGGCCATTCGCAGCGCCGCCCGTAGGTCTAGCCTCACGCTGTGGACAGTCATGCAGAACCCGCGGGACCCGCGGAGTACGCCGCCGGCGACGACGACCGTCGCAGCCGGCCGCGCGTCGGTCACATCCAGTTCCTGAACTGCCTGCCCCTCTACTGGGGCCTGGCCCGCACCGGGACGCTGCTCGACCTCGACCTCACGAAGGACACCCCGGAGAAGCTCTCCGAGCAGCTGGTGCGCGGCGACCTCGACATCGGCCCCATCACCCTCGTCGAGTACCTCCGCAACGCCGACGGCCTCGTCGCCTTCCCCGATCTCGCGGTCGGTTGCGACGGGCCCGTCATGTCGTGCGTGATCGTGTCGCAGCTGCCGTTGGAGCAGCTGGACGGCGTACGGGTCGCTCTGGGCTCCACCTCGCGCACGTCGGTGCGGCTCGCGCAGCTGCTGCTCGCCGAGCAGTACGGCGTGACGCCGGACTACTACACGTGCCCGCCCGACCTCGGCGTGATGATGCAGGAGGCGGAGGCGGCCGTACTGATCGGGGACGCGGCGCTGCGCGCGTCGCTGCACGACGCGCCGCGCCTCGGGCTGCGGGTCCATGACCTGGGGCAGATGTGGAAGGACTGGACCGGGCTGCCGTTCGTCTTCGCGGTGTGGGCGGCGCGCAAGGACTACCTCGAGCGCGAGCCCCGGGTCGTACGGAAGGTCCACGAGGCGTTCCTGGCCTCGCGTGATCTGTCACTGGAGGAGGTCAAGAAGGTCGCCGAACAGGCGTCGCGCTGGGAGGCCTTCGACGCGGAGCTGCTGGAGCGGTACTTCACGACGCTCGACTTCCGCTTCGGACCGGAGCAGCTCGCCGGCGTACGGGAGTTCGCACGCAGGACCGGGTCGACGACCGGCTTCCCGGCGGACGTACGGGTCGAGCTGCTCGACGTCTGACGCGACCCTGACCTGCGGTTCAGGGCGTGGGGACGGGTGCCTGCATGTGCCGGCTGATCCACTGGACCGACCCGTCCCCCATGCCCTGAACATAGGTCCTGGCGTTGTGCTCGCCGTCCTGGATGACCTGCAGCCGTGTCTTGACCGGGCCCTTGGTGTGATTCCGGATGAACGACTTCAGGTTCCTCGTCCCGGATTCCTTCGTACCGATCTGGAACGCCAGATAGACGGCGTTGTCCTTGGTGTCCGGCTTCGCGCCGAGGGCCTCGGCGAGCTTCTCGGGGTTGTTCGCCTGCTGCTCGGCGGCGTGTCCCGCCCACAACGGGGAGTCGGGCACGGTGTCCGGTCCCGAGGCGATGACGGCCTTGAACTTGTCGGGGTGCTGCAGCACGGACTTCAGCCCGACGAAGCCGCCGGAGGACGATCCCATGAAGGCCCAGCCGTCACGTGAGGTGAACGTACGAAAATTGGCCTTGACGAAATCGGGGACGTCCTCGGTCATCCACGTGCCCATTTTCGGCTGCCCCGGTATATCGCTGCCGTCGTAGTAATACTTGTCGTCCGGGTTGAGCACGGGCATCACGACGATGAACGGAAGGCTCTTTCCCTCCTGCGACCACCGGGTGATGCTGCTCTGCAGCTTCAGATCGGTGCCCATCCAGTAATTGTTCGGATATCCGTTGCCGCCGGGCAGCGCGATGAGTACGGGGAATCCGCTGTGCGCGTACGCGGGGTCGAAGTACTGCTTCGGCGCCCAGACCCAGACCTTCCCCGTGAAGCCGGACTTCCTGCCGTGCAGCGTCGTGACGCCGATCCTCGTGCCGTCCTCGATGGTGTTCTGAGTGGTGAACTCGGCCTTCGGGCCGGTCGGCATCAGGGTTTTGGCGGCAGCCTCGGCGGCTGCCCGGGAAGCGGCCCCGCCGTCCCGGGCCCCGCTCCTGCCGGACGGTCCGGACGGTGCGGAAGGTGCTGCCGCGGTGGCCGACGGGCCGTCGAAGGAGACCGGTTCCCCCTCGCACGAGCAGCCCGCGACGAGCGCGACGGAGCCGAGGGCGACGGCGGCCACGAGGGCCTTGGACGGACGCGGGCGGCGGCGATTCATGACGGACTCCGTACGGTGCGACTTCACGGTTGTTCGGTTGCTCGGTTGTGCGCTTGTTCGCTGTTTGCGGTGATTCCGTGTGTGGTGCGCGGTTTACGCCCAGAGAGATGGGGGACCGCGGCGTTCGGTTGGTCCGGGGGCGGGCCCAATCCTCGTGATCCGGCCCACGCCGCGTTCTAGGCTGTCCCGGACGGACGTCGCGGAATCGGGGGAGTTCATGCAGCCGCTGGAAGCGGGCGAGCCGCAGACCATCGGTGCGTACCGGCTGCTCGGCAGGCTCGGGGCCGGCGGCATGGGCCGGGTGTACCTGGCCCGCTCCGAGGGCGGTCGTACCGTCGCGGTCAAGATCGTTCATCCGCACTTCGCCCTCGACGAGCAGTTCCGGGAGCGGTTCCGGCGCGAGGTGGCGGCGGCGCGGCGGGTGGGCGGTGCCTGGACGGCTCCGGTGCTCGACGCGGACCCGGACGCGCCGGTTCCGTGGGTGGCGACCGGCTATGTGGCCGGGCCCTCGCTGGGGCAGGCCGTCACGGAGCACGGGCCGCTGCCGGAGCACACGGTACGGACGCTGGGCGCGGGCCTCGCGGAGGCGCTGGCCGCCGTCCACGCGCTGGACCTGGTCCACCGGGACGTCAAGCCCTCGAACGTCCTGCTCACGCTCGACGGCCCGCGCCTCATCGACTTCGGCATCGCCCGCGCGACGGACGGCACCGCCTCGCTCACGACGACCGGCGTCTCCGTCGGCTCGCCCGGCTACATGGCGCCCGAGCAGATCCTCGGCAGGGGCGCGGTGACGGGAGCGGCCGACGTCTTCTCGCTGGGCGCGGTCCTCGCGTACGCCGCGACCGGTGCGACCCCCTTCCCCGGCGACTCGTCGGCCGCCCTGCTCTACAAGGTCGTCCACGAGGAGCCGGAGCTGGGCAGTCTGACGGGGGAGCTGCGGGAGCTCGTCGCCGACTGCCTGGCCAAGGACCCGGCGGCGCGGCCGGCTCCGGAGGGCGTCGCCCGCCGGCTCGCACCGGGCGGCGCGGGAGCGCTTGTGTCGGGCGGCTGGCTGCCCGGCCCCCTGGTGGAGCAGGTCAGCCGGGCCGCGGTACGGCTCCTGGACCTGGAGCCCGCCCGGCCGGACCCGGCCGCGTCGGGGCCCGTGCCGTTCACCAGCCAGGCGCTGGGGGAGTTCGGCCCGCCGATCGAGCCCTCGTCGCTGTCGCCGCAGTCGCCGCAGTCGTCGCTGTCGCCTCTGCCGCCCGTGCCGTCGACCCCGCCGCCGGTGACCGATGCGGTGCCGCCGCAGCGCACGCCCGACGGCCGCCTCTCCGTCTCGGTGACCACCAGCACGGAACGCGACCGCCCCGGCGGCGCCCGCAAGGTGAGTTGCACGGTCGCCCTCGCCGTGGCGGGCGCACTGGCCGCGGTGACGGTCGGCGCGGGTGTCCTGTTCGACCTGTTCCCCGGCGGCAACGAGCCGAACGACATGGCGGCCGAGCCGCCGAAGTCGTCCCCGTCGACCACGCCGGCGGACGGCGGGACGGGCGGCGCGGTGAAGGACGTGCCGAAGGCGTTCGTCGGGACGTGGGAGGGAGCGATCACCGCAGCCGGTCTCCCCGCCGGGACGATGAAGGTCACCATCGAGGCAGGACGCACCGGTGAGCGGATCGGCAAGGCCGAACAGACCGACATCCTCGGCAACTTCATCTGCGAGGACCTGCTCACCGCCACCCGAGCCGACGCGACGACCCTCACCGTCGACGCGAAGCGCGGCCCGCGCAGCCAGGACATGTGCACGGAGAGCACGAAGGGCTTGCGTCTCGAACTGCGCGGCGGCACCCTGCGGTACGTCTCCGCCGACGCCCGCGCCGGAAACCCGGCAGGCGATCTGGCGAAGCAGCGCTGAGAGCGGGCAGGGCCGAGAGCAGGCAGGGCCGAAGGCGGACAGCGCTGATACGAGGTCATGTCCCCGTCGGTGGGTGTGACGGAAGCCGGCCGAAAGCGCTGGCGTAGGCTGTTTCGGACCGTCCAGACCCCGCGAAAGGTGACCCCCGGTGACCGAGAAGGCCGACCTTCAGTCCGTCCTGGACCGTGCCGCCGAGGGCGGGCGGATCACCGCCGAAGAGGCGCTCGATCTCTACCGGTCCGCGCCGCTGCACGCGCTGGGCGCCGCGGCCGATGCCGTACGCCGCCGCCGCTACGCCGGTACGGAGCACATCGCGACGTACATCATCGAGCGCAACATCAACTACACCAACGTGTGTGTCACGGCCTGCAAGTTCTGCGCCTTCTACGCCGCGCCCAAGGACACCGCGAAGGGCTGGACCCGCGACCTCGACGACATCCTGCGGCGCTGCGCCGAGACCGTCGAGCTGGGCGGCACCCAGATCATGTTCCAGGGCGGCCACCACCCGGACTACGGCGTCGAGTACTACGAAGAGCACTTCGCCGCCATCAAGAAGAACTTCCCGCAGCTGGTCATCCACTCCCTCGGCGCTTCCGAGGTCGAGCACATGGCCCGCATCTCCGGTGTCTCCGTCGAGGAGGCGATCTCCCGCATCCACGCCGCCGGTCTCGACTCCTTCGCGGGCGCCGGCGCGGAGCTGCTGCCCGAGCGGCCGCGCAAGGCGATCGCGCCGCTGAAGGAGTCCGGCGAGCGCTGGCTGGAGATCATGGAGACCGCGCACCGGCTGGGCGTGGAGTCCACGTCCACGATGCTGATGGGCACGGGCGAGACCAACGCCGAGCGCATCGAGCACATGCGGATGATCCGCGACGTGCAGGACCGGACCGGTGGCTTCCGGGCCTTCATCCCGTACACGTACCAGCCGGAGAACAACCACCTCAAGGGCCGTACGCAGGCCACGATCTTCGAGTACCTGCGGATGATCGCGATCGCCCGGCTCTTCTTCGACAACGTCGCCCACATCCAGGGCTCGTGGCTGACCACGGGCAAGGAGATCGGGCAGCTGTCCCTCCACTACGGCGCGGACGACCTCGGCTCGATCATGCTGGAGGAGAACGTCGTCTCCTCGGCCGGAGCCAAGCACCGCTCCAACCGCCAGGAGATCATCGACCTGATCCGCAGGGCGGGCCGCGTCCCGGCGCAGCGCGCGACGACGTACGAGCACATCGTCGTCCACGACGACCCGGCGAACGACCCGGTCGACGAGCGCGTGGCGTCGCACATCTCGTCGACGGCGATCGAGGGCGGCACGGCGCATCCGGAGCTGAAGCTGCTGAGCGCCAACTGAGCGCGGCTGCGGGGCTGCTGTGCTGACGATCCACGTCGCGGACGCTCTGTTCGGCGTCCCCGGCCGGGGGACCGGTGACGCGGTGGCGGTGGACGGCGGGCTGATCGTCGCGGCCGGCGCGTACGACGAGATCGTCCGCGCCCGGCCGCAGGCGCGGGTGCGCCGCTGGCCCGGGCTGCTGACCCCGGGGCTGCTGAACGCGGACGCCGCTTCCCTGCTGGAGGCCGCCTACCATCCGGACCCGCGTGAGGCGGACACCCTCGGCACCGAACCGCTGACCGGCGACGCACTGGCCGCCCTGGACCTGGACGAGGCGCGCTGGGGTGCCAGTGCGCGCAGAGGGCTGCAGCGCATGCTGCGCCACGGCACGACGGCGGTCGCGGGCCCCTTCACCCGGCCCGCGGTACGCGCCGCCGTCGAGCGCTCGGGCCTGCGGGTGCGCGCGCCGCGTCAGGGCCGGGAGGCGGGGACCCCCTCGCTCGACCCGTTCGCGGTGCGCCCGCTCAGCGCGGTGCTCGACGGGGAGCTGCGGGCCGGAGGCCCGGCCGACTTCGCCGTCTTCGACGTGCCCGTCGACGAACTCCCGGCGCAGGCGCTGCGTACGCACGGCGCGGCGAGCTGCGTCGCGACCGTGCTCGCCGGCCGCCTGGTCCACCGGGCCCGCTGAGTCCCCCGCGCGTCCCGCGTGCCCTGCCCGAGGCGCGGTGGGGGGCGGGCGGCACAATGGGGGCGTGACCCGAGCCTCTCTGGACAAGCAGCCGCACGAAGTCGCCTCCATGTTCGATGGTGTGGCGGCGAACTACGACCTCACCAATGACGTGCTCTCGCTCGGCCAGGACCGGCGCTGGCGCAAGGAGGTCGCCAAGGCGGTCGACGCGCGCCCCGCCCAGAAGATCCTCGACCTCGCCGCCGGCACCGGCACCTCCTCGCTGCCGTTCACCCGCACCGGCGCGTACGTCGTGCCCTGCGACTTCTCGCTCGGCATGCTCAGCGAGGGCAAGAAGCGGCACCCCTGGCTGCCGCTGACCGCGGGCGACGCGACGAAGCTTCCGTTCCAGGACGACGTCTTCGACGCCGTCACGATCTCCTTCGGCCTGCGCAACGTGCACGACACGGACCAGGCGCTGCGCGAGCTGTACCGGGTGACCAAGCCGGGCGGGCGGGTCGTGATCTGCGAGTTCTCGCACCCGACCTGGGCGCCGTTCCGGACCGTGTACGAGGAGTACCTGATGCGGGCGCTGCCGCCCGTGGCCCGCGCGGTGTCGTCCAACCCGGACGCGTACGTCTACCTCGCCGAGTCGATCCAGTCGTGGCCCGAACAGGCCGGGCTCGCCGGGCTGCTGCAGAAGGCAGGCTGGTCGAAGGTGGCGTGGCGGAACCTGAGCGGCGGGATCGTGGCGCTGCACCGCGGCACCAAGCCCCAGTAGGACCCGGCCGGCGCACGTCCATGGACTACCAGGCACTGCTGGAGCGGATCGCGGCGGACGTGGCCCCGCTGGTCGGCAGCGGGACCCCCGCCGAGTACATCCCGGCCCTCGCCTCCGTCGACCGGGACCGCTTCGGCATCGCCGTCGCCGATCTCGACGGCAAGGTGTACGGAACCGGCGACTGGGAACACCCCTTCTCCACCCAGTCCGTCACCAAGGTCTTCGCCCTCGCCCTCGCGCTCTCCCTCGGTGGCGACGACCTGTGGGACCGGGTGGGCCGCGAGCCGTCCGGCAACCCGTTCAACTCGCTCGTCCAGCTGGAGTACGAGAACGGCATTCCGCGCAATCCGTTCATCAACGCGGGCGCGCTCGTCGTCACCGACCGGCTGCTGACCCTCACCGGCGACGCGAGCAGCGAACTCCTTGAGTTCCTGCGGGCGGAGAGCGGGAACCCGGACATCGCCTTCGACCCGGAGGTCGCCGCGTCGGAGTCCGAGCACGGCGACCGCAACGCGGCCCTGGCCCACTTCATGGCCTCGTACGGAACCATCGCCAACCCCGTCCCGGCGCTCCTCGAGGACTATTTCTGGCAGTGCTCGATCGAGATGAGCTGCGCCGATCTGGCCCTGGCGGCCCGCTTTCTGGCCCGGCACGGGCTGCGGGCGGACGGGACGCGGCTGCTGAGCCGTAGCGAGGCGAAGCAGGTCAACGCGGTGATGCTCACCTGCGGGACGTACGACGCGGCAGGCGAGTTCGCCTACCGGGTCGGGCTGCCGGGCAAGAGCGGAGTCGGCGGCGGGATCGTCGCCGTCGTCCCGGGCCGCTGCACGCTGTGCGTGTGGAGCCCGGGGCTCGACCGGCACGGCAACTCGGTGGCGGGCATGGCGGCGCTGGACCGGTTCACGACGCTGACCGGGCTCTCGGTCTTCTAGCGGTCCGGCCCGCACCTGCGCCCGGTCCACCGGACCCTCCCGGGCCGTGACGACGACCAGCGGCAGTGCCGCCGGGGCGAAGCCGGTGGTGCCGGGCCGAGGGCCTCGACCACGCCCGCCGGGTCCGGTCCGAGGGCCTGCGGCCGGCTACAGGGCGAGCCGGAAGCAGTAGGCCGTGCGCACGGAGTCCCGCATGCCGAACGTTTCGGCGAGCTCCATGCCCAGCCGCCGCGTCACGGCGATCGACCGCTCGTTGCGGGAATCGACCATCGCGACCACCGAAGGGACGTCCGCCTCCCGCAGCCTCTCCAGAGTGATCAGGGCGGCGGCGGTCGCGTAACCGCGCCCCCAGTACGCGCGCGCCAGCCGCCAGCCGATCTCGATCTCGCCGACCGGGCCGAAGGACGTGTGCGGCCACGGCTGCGCGCCGGTGAAGCCGATGACCTCGCCCTCGGCGTCCAGCATCGTCCACAGGCAGTAGCCGCGCTCCGCATCGTGTCTGCGCTGCCGGGCGGTCAGCTCCTCGTACACGGACAACTCCGCGGGCGCGCCCCCGTGGAACTCCATGACCTCGGGGTCCGCGAAGACCCGGTGCCAGGCCAGGGCGTCCTCGTCGGTGGGCACACGCAACTGCACGACCGGTGCGGCGGGAAGCGTTTCGCTCATGGGACAGCCCTTCGGTTCGTGGATCAGTACGCCCCCATAGACTGCACAGGTCCAGTGCTTTTAAGCATGCGAAAAATCGAGTCTTCGGGAGACCACGTCGTGACCGAGCCACTCACCGAGCACACCGCAGATGTGATCGTCGTCGGCGCGGGCCCGGCCGGTTCCACGACCGCCTACTACTTGGCCAAGGCCGGCCTCGACGTACTCCTGCTGGAGAAGACCGCGTTCCCGCGCGAGAAGGTCTGCGGCGACGGCCTCACCCCGCGCGCCACCAAGCAACTCGTCGCCATGGGCATCGACATCTCCGAAGAGGCGGGCTGGCTGCGCAACAAGGGCCTGCGCATCATCGGCGGCGGCGTGCGGCTCCAGCTCGACTGGCCCGAACTCGCCAGCTACCCGGACTACGGACTCGTGCGCAAGCGTGACGACTTCGACGAGCAGCTGGCCCGTCAGGCGCAGAAGGCGGGCGCGCGGCTGTACGAGCGCTGCAATGTGCAGGCGCCCGTCATCGACGACCGCACGGGCCGGATCACCGGCGTCACCGCCAAGCTCGGCGAGGAGAAGACCCCGGTCACCTTCCATGCCCCGCTCGTCGTCGCCGCCGACGGCAACTCCACCCGGCTGTCCCTCGCGATGGGGCTGCACCGCCGCGAGGACCGCCCGATGGGCGTCGCGGTGCGTACGTACTTCACCAGCCCGCGGCACGACGACGACTACCTGGAGTCGTGGCTGGAGCTGTGGGACCGCCGCGGCCCCGGCGAGGACCGGCTGCTGCCCGGCTACGGCTGGATCTTCGGCATGGGCGACGGCACGTCCAACGTCGGGCTCGGCGTCCTCAACACCTCCGCCTCCTTCAAGGAGCTGGACTGGCGCGAGGTCCTCAAGGCCTGGTGCGCCTCGATGCCCGAGGACTGGGGTTACGTCCCCGAGAACATGACGGGCCCGATCCGCGGTGCCGCCCTGCCGATGGCCTTCAACCGGCAGCCCCACTACACGCGCGGTCTGCTGCTCGTCGGCGACGCGGGCGGGCTGGTCAACCCGTTCAACGGTGAGGGCATCGCGTACGCCATGGAGTCCGGCCAGATCGCCGCCGACGTCATCGTGCAGGCCCACGCCCGCTCGACCCCGGCGCAGCGCGAACTCGCCCTGCGGAACTACCCGAAGATCCTCAAGGACACCTACGGCGGCTACTACACGCTCGGCCGTGCCTTCGTGAAGCTCATCGGCAACCCGAAGGTCATGAAGATCGCGACGCAGCGCGGACTGACGCACCCGGTGCTGATGAAGTTCACGCTGAAGATGCTCGCGAACCTCACCGACCCGACGGGCGGCGACGCGATGGACCGCATCATCAACGGGCTGAGCAAGGTGGCCCCGAAGGCCTGAGCCACGGCCGTGCGAGCGGTGTGATGGGTGCGGGGCGAACGCGGTGTGAGGATGCTGTGGCCGCCCCCGCCCACCGCTTCCCGGGAGCCTCCCGGATCCCTAGCCTGCCGTGTCCATGACGCTCAGTGGACAGAGCAGCAGTGGACAGACACGCAGACGCTTCTTAACCACCACCGGCGGCGCTCTCGGCGCCGCCGCCCTCGCGACCCGGGCCGCGGCCTCCTCCGGGGCCGGCCGCGTCGCCGTCCTCGGCGGCGGTGTCTCCGGACTCACCGCCGCCCATGAACTCGCCGAGCGCGGCTATGCCGTGACGGTCTACGAGTACTACGACGTGCTCGGCGGCAAGGCCCGCTCCATGGACGTCCCCGGCACCGGCAGCGGCGGCCGCAAACCGCTCCCGGGCGAGCACGGCTTCCGGTTCATCCCCGGCTTCTACCGCAATCTGCCGGACACCCTGCGCCGGATCCCGTACACCGGCAACGCGAACGGCGTCCACGACAATCTGCGCTCCGGCACCGAGACCCTCTTCGCCCGCTCCGGCGGCCGCGCCGATCTGCACTTCCCGCTGCGGCGCGTCACCACCCCGCCCCGGCCCCAGGACCTCACGCCCGACTGGATCCGCGACCAGTTGCTCTCCGTCCTCCAGCTGGCCACGAACATGCCGGCGTACGAGCTCGGCTACTTCGTCAACCGGCTCCTCGTCTTCCTCACCAGCTGCGAGGCCCGTCGCGACCGGCAGTGGGAGAGAGTCCCCTGGTGGGACTTCATCCGCGCCGAGGACTTCAGCGAGGAGTACCAGCGGGTCTTCGGCATCGGCCAGAGCCGCAACCTCACCGCCACCAGGGCCGAGGAGTCGTCGACGCGCACCGTCGCCGGCGTCTACATGGAGAACTTCCTCGTCTTCGGGCTGCTGGGACTCGGCCACGACGGAGACATCGACCGGGTGCTGTGCGGCCCGACGAACGAGGCGTGGCTCGACCCGTGGACCGCGCATCTGCGCTCCCTCGGCGTGGAGTTCGTGACGTCCACCCAGGTCCGGGAGGTGCTGTACGGGAACGGCCGGGTCATCGGAGTGGGCGTGAGCGCGCCGGACGGCACCGGAAGCCGTGTCGTCACCGCCGACCACTACCTCTCCGCGCTGCCGGTCGAGCACGCCAGGCCCACCTGGGGTCCCGCGCTGAGGGCCGCCGATCCACAGCTGGCGCGGTGCGATGCGCTGCGGACCGACTGGATGGTAGGGGTCCAGTTCTATCTGCGCACGCCCAGCCCGATGGTCCACGGGCACGTGAACTGCCTGGACTCGCCCTGGTCGGTCACCGCCGTCGGGCAGGCGCAGTTCTGGGACGGGCACGACTTCCCCGCCGAGTACGGGGACGGGCGTGCCGTCGACTGCGTCTCGGCCATCGCCTCCGAGTGGGACAAGCCGGGCATTCTCTACGGCAAGCCCGCAAAGCAGTGCACGAAGGAGGAGTTCGTCGCCGAGGTCTGGGCCCAGCTGACGGAGGCCGTCGGCACCGCGGGTGATCCCGTGCTGAAGGACGAGGACCGGCTGGGCTGGTTCATGGATCCTGCCGTCACGGGCATGGGCGGTCCGAATCCGGCCAACCGGGAGCAATTGCTCATTCATCCGGTCGGCTCGCTGCACCACCGGCCGTCCGCGAGGACCCGCGTGCCGAACTTCTTCCTGGCCGGGGACTACATCCGCACCGGGATGAACCTGGCGTCGATGGAAGGCGCCAACGAGGCGGCCCGGCATGCCGTCAACGCCCTGCTCGATGCGGACGGCTCGGCGGAAGGGCGGTGCGCCACCTGGGGCCACTACCGGCCGCCGGAGCTGGAACCCCTCAAGCGCGTCGACGAGCTGCGGTGGCGGCTCGGGCTGCCGAATACCTTCGATCTAGGGTGATTTCGGGCGTACGGCTACAGAGCGGATGCGCAAAAGGCCACCGCCCCGGGCGGGGAGGCGGTGGCCTTCGTGCGTGTGTGATCGGTGCTCAGAGCACCCGGACCGCACCGCTCGCCGGGTAGCCCGACAGGTCCTGGATAACGACGCCCTTGCTGGGGTTGGCGGCGTCGAGGTACTGGCCGTCGCCGATGTAGACGCCGACGTGGTACGCCGAGCCGGCGCCGCCCCAGTACAGGATGTCGCCGACCTGGACGTTGTCCAGGGAGACCTGGGTGCCGGCGACCGACTGGTCCTGCGAGACGCGGGGGAGGTCCACGCCGACCTGGCGGTAGGCGGCCTGGACGAGGCTGGAGCAGTCCCAGGCGTTGGGGCCGGTGGCGCCCATGACGTAGGCGTCGCCGAGCTGCGCCTTGAGGAAGGAGATGACGGTCCCGACGGAGCCGGACGGGGTCGACGTGCTCCGGGCGGAGAGGGTGGTGCGCTCGGACGAGCGGGAGGCGCGCTCCTGGGCCTCGGCGCGGGCGGCCTCCTCGGCCTTCTTCTCGGCCTCGGCCTTGCGGACGGCCTCGTCCTTGGCCTTCTTCGCGGCCTTGGCGGCCTTCGTCGCGGCCGCGTTCTCCTGCGTCTGCAGCTGGGCGTCGAGGGCGGCCTGCTGGGTCGACTCGGCGGACAGGGCGACGGCGGTCGCGAGCGCGGGCGACTCGAGGGTGAGCGCAGGCATCTCGATGGTCTCGGTCACCGGCTCGGCGTTCGCCGGCCCGGCGCTACCGGCCACCGCGATGGTGCTGAGGACGCCACCGGCAACTCCGGCCCGGAGCGCGAGCGTCGAGGCGCTGCGGGGGCGGGGCTTCCGGTGGCTTCGTATGTGAGCGGTGTGGGACATGAGTACAACCGCTATCAAGGACCGACGGTTCCCTTCAAGAAACGTGTGTTGCGCCACAGTTACGTTCGGAATCCCGTAATCCGCTTTCCTGGAACCCTTATTGACGCCGTAACGGGCAAAACGGGCATCACCCATCAGGCCTGTGATCATGGGCTTTCAGTAAAAGGTCCGGATTGCCCGCCGCTTACCACCCCTTCACACCGATGGCCAAGCCCCGAATTCCGGAGCGCACACGAGAGTGGCGCAGGTCACAGAATGGTCACCGCTGGACGCGCTCCGGAATCGCGGGCTCCGGAGCCGGCCGGGGGTCACGGGGGAGTCGGTCGGGGGTCGTGGCGCGAGGTGTCCCCGGGTTCATGTCGGGAGCGACCCGTGATCGCGGTGCGAGATGTCCCGGTGTGTTCGTCGGGAGCGGTCCGGGTGGCGATGGAGGTGTTCCGGATCCGCGGTGGAGCCTGCCCAGGATCCGTGAACGGATGCACGCGTCCACCTCCGTCCCGGAGGCCCCTCGCTCGGGTGACGGGCGTCCTCTACCACCCCTCCCGGCACCTCGCGAATTTGCGTGTAGATAGCACTCCTGATAGTGGCGCCACCGCTCTGACCAGCGGCAACGCGGCGCCGAATCACTTCTTGTAGTCACTCGTGCGCTTCGCGTGCAAGATCACCGCTCATCCGACTTCATGATCCTTCGTCAGGTGGTGGAGATCACAAAGACGTTGTCACACCCCGTGTCGCAGATCACAGACCGGCAGGCATAGGATGCGGAGCAGTCGGGCTTGTGAACTGCCTCACATATGCACGATCTTCGCGAGGCGGCGAGACGGATGCCCGGTGCGGTCCAACGGTCAAGGACGACTGGAAGGAGCGAGGAGCGTGAATGCCTACGCGCCCATTCTCGTGCTCGGCGCCCTAGGGGCAGGCTTTGCGATCTTCTCCGTGGTCATGGCCACGCTTATCGGCCCGAAGCGCTACAACCGGGCGAAGCTCGAGGCGTACGAATGCGGCATCGAGCCGACGCCGCATCCGGCCGGAGGCGGCCGCTTCCCCATCAAGTACTACCTGACGGCGATGCTCTTCATCATTTTCGATATCGAGATCGTCTTCCTCTATCCCTGGGCCGTCACCTTCGACGCCCTGGGGATCTTCGGGCTCGTGGAGATGCTGCTCTTCGTGCTCACCGTCTTCGTCGCCTACGCGTACGTATGGCGGCGCGGCGGCCTGGAATGGGACTGAGGGGCTGAGGAGCACACCAATGGGACTCGAAGAGAAACTTCCGAGCGGCTTTCTGCTGACCACCGTCGAACAGGCCGCGGGCTGGGTGCGCAAGGCGTCCGTCTTCCCCGCCACCTTCGGCCTGGCCTGCTGTGCCATCGAGATGATGACGACCGGCGCAGGGCGGTACGACCTGGCCCGCTTCGGGATGGAGGTCTTCCGTGGCTCCCCGCGGCAGGCCGACCTGATGATCGTCGCCGGCCGGGTGAGCCAGAAGATGGCGCCCGTCCTGCGCCAGGTCTACGACCAGATGCCCAATCCCAAGTGGGTCATCTCCATGGGGGTTTGCGCATCTTCGGGCGGGATGTTCAACAATTACGCGATTGTGCAGGGTGTTGACCACATTGTTCCCGTTGACATCTATTTGCCGGGCTGCCCTCCGCGGCCGGAGATGCTGATGGACGCGATCCTCAAGCTCCATCAGAAGATCCAGACCTCCAAGCTCGGCGTGAACGCGGAAGAAGCGGCCCGCGAGGCGGAGGAAGCGGCCCTCAAAGCGCTCCCGACGATCGAGATGAAGGGGCTGCTGCGATGAGCGACGCACGCGACGACCAGCCGAACCCCGAGAAGGAGCTCAGCGCGCAGAACCTGCCGGGGCAGCGCGGTGAGCACGGCGAGGAGATCCGCGTCCAGCGCGGCATGTTCGGCGCCAACAGCGGCGGCGACACCTCCGGTTACGGCGGGCTCGTCCGCTCCGTTCGCCTGCCCGGCGCGGCCACGCGGCCGTACGGCGGCTGGTTCGACGAGGTCGCCGACGAGCTCGAGGGCGCCCTGGAGGAGCAGGACCTCGTTCCCGAGACCGCGATCGAGAAGACCGTCGTCGACCGGGACGAACTCACCTTCCACGTCGCGCGCGAGCACCTCGTCCGCGTCGCCAGGACGCTGCGCGACGACCCGGCGCTGCGCTTCGAGCTCTGTACGGGCGTGAGCGGCGTCCACTACCCCGGCGACAAGGGCCGCGAGCTGCACGCCGTCTACCACCTGCGCTCGATCACCCACGGCCGGCTGATCCGCCTGGAGGTCAGCGCCCCGGACACGGACCCGCACGTCCCGTCGCTCGTCGAGGTCTATCCGACCAACGACTGGCACGAGCGCGAGACCTACGACTTCTTCGGCCTGATCTTCGACGGCCACCCCGCCCTCACCCGGATCATGATGCCGGACGACTGGCAGGGCTTCCCGCAGCGCAAGGACTACCCCCTCGGCGGCATCCCCGTCGAGTACAAGGGCGCCCAGATCCCGGCTCCGGACCAGCGGAGGTCGTACTCATGACAACCCCATCGGCCCACCCGTCTCCCGGCCACCACGCCTCATCGGGTCCCTCCGGCACGCCCCTTTCGACGGCACGCGAGACGACCGAGGGGACTGTATATACAGTCACCGGCGGCGACTGGGACGAGGTCGTCCAGACCGCGGCCAAGGCGGACGACGAGCGCATCGTCGTCAACATGGGTCCGCAGCACCCGTCCACCCATGGAGTGCTCCGCCTCATCCTGGAGATCGACGGCGAGACGGTCACCGAGGCCCGCTGCGGCATCGGCTATCTGCACACCGGCATCGAGAAGAACCTCGAGTACCGGACCTGGACGCAGGGCACGACCTTCGTCACGCGCATGGATTATCTGACGCCGTTCTTCAACGAGACGGCGTACTGCCTCGCGGTCGAGAAGCTGCTCGGCATCGAGGACCAGATCCCGGACCGGGCGACGATCATCCGCGTCCTGCTGATGGAGCTCAACCGGCTCTCCTCGCACCTGGTGTGCATCGCCACCGGCGGCATGGAGCTCGGCGCCACCACGATCATGATCTACGGATTCCGTGATCGTGAACTCATTCTCGACATCTACGAACTCATCACCGGCCTGCGGATGAACCACGCGTACATCCGCCCCGGCGGTCTCGCCCAGGACCTGCCCCCGGGCGCCGTGGACCAGATCCGCGAGTTCGTGAAGAAGATGAAGAAGAACCTTCCCGAGTACGACAAGCTCGCCACCGGGAACCCGATCTTCAAGGGCCGGATGCAGGACATCGGCTACCTCGACCTGGCCGGCTGCATGGCGCTCGGTGCGACGGGACCGATCCTGCGCTCCACCGGCCTCCCGCACGACCTGCGCAAGACCGACCCGTACTGCGGCTACGAGACGTACGACTTCGACGTCCCCACCGCCGACACCTGCGACGCCTACGGCCGCTTCCTCATCCGGCTCGAGGAGATGCGGCAGTCCTTGCGGATCGTCGAGCAGTGCTTGGACCGGCTCGCCCCCGGCCCGGTCATGGTCGAGGACAAGAAGATCGCCTGGCCCGCGCAGCTCGCCCTCGGGCCGGACGGACTCGGCAACTCCCTCGACCACATCAAGAAGATCATGGGCACCTCCATGGAGGCCCTGATCCACCACTTCAAGCTGGTGACCGAGGGCTTCCGGGTCCCGGCCGGGCAGGCGTACGCGGCCGTCGAATCGCCCAAGGGCGAGCTCGGCGTCCATGTCGTCTCCGACGGCGGCACCCGCCCCTACCGGGTCCACTTCCGCGACCCGTCCTTCACCAATCTGCAGGCCATGGCGGCGATGTGCGAGGGCGGCCAGGTCGCCGACGTCATTGTCGCCGTCGCGTCCATCGACCCCGTGATGGGAGGCGTCGACCGGTGACAGACGTATCGCTCGGGATGCCACAGCTCCCCGCCCCCGAATACCCGGCGGAGGTGCGCGAGCGGCTGGCGGCGGATGCCAAGGAGATCATCGGCCGCTACCCGGACAGCCGGTCCGCACTGCTGCCCCTGCTGCACCTCGTGCAGTCGGAGGAGGGCTACGTCACCCGCACCGGGATGCGGTTCTGCGCGGACATGCTGGAGCTGACGACGGCGGAGGTCACGGCCGTCGCCACCTTCTACACCATGTACCGGCGCAAGCCCTCCGGCGACTACCAGGTGGGGGTCTGCACCAACACGCTCTGCGCGGTGATGGGCGGCGACGCCATCTTCTCGGAGCTCAAGGAACACCTCGGCGTCGGCAACGGGGAGACCACCGACGACGGCAAGATCACCCTCGAGCACATCGAGTGCAACGCGGCCTGCGACTTCGCGCCCGTCGTGATGGTCAACTGGGAATTCTTCGACAACCAGACCCCCGAGTCCGCACGGCAGCTCGTCGACGACCTGCGGGCCGGACAGACCGTCGAACCCACCCGCGGCGCCCCCCTGTGCACCTTCAAGGAGACCGCGCGGATGCTGGCCGGCTTCCCCGACGGGCGCCCCGGCGCCGTCGAGGCGACCGGCGGAGCGGGCCCCGCGTCCCTGATCGGCCTGCGGCTGGCCAAGGGCGAGTCCCCCCACCCGCGCGTGGTCCACCCGCGCGGCGCCGCTCCGCAGGGCGAGTCGCCGGGCGGGCATCCCAGCTCGCACGACGCACCGCAGCAGACATCGGCGTCCGACCCGGCCCACCCGGCCGGCCCGGTGACCGAGGAGGGGGAGTGATGACCGTGTCCACCGAGTACGGGGCCGAGGCCGGCGGCGGGACGAGCCCCGAGAAGCTGCTCGCTCCCGTCCTGTCCGCCTTCTGGGACGAGCCCGAGTCCTGGACCCTGGAGACGTACCGGCGCCACGAGGGCTACCAGGGCCTGCGCAAGGCCCTCGCGATGGCCCCGGACGACCTCATCGCGTACGTCAAGGACTCCGGACTGCGCGGCCGCGGCGGCGCCGGCTTCCCCACCGGAATGAAGTGGCAGTTCATTCCCCAGGGCGACGGCAAGCCGCACTACCTCGTGGTCAACGCCGACGAGTCGGAGCCCGGGACCTGCAAGGACATCCCGCTCCTCTTCGCCAACCCGCACTCCCTCATCGAGGGGATCGTGATCGCCTGCTACGCGATCCGGTCCAACCACGCCTTCATCTATCTGCGCGGCGAGGTCGTGCCCGTACTGCGCAGGCTGCACGAGGCCGTGCGCGAGGCGTACGAGGCCGGCTTCCTCGGCACGAACATCCTCGGCAGCGGACTCGACCTCGAAGTCACCGTGCACGCGGGCGCGGGCGCGTACATCTGCGGTGAGGAGACCGCACTGCTCGACTCGCTGGAGGGCCGGCGCGGCCAGCCCCGGCTGCGTCCCCCCTTCCCCGCGGTCGCCGGTCTGTACGCGTGCCCCACTGTGGTGAACAACGTCGAGTCCATCGCGTCGGTTCCCGCGATCCTCAACCGGGGCAAGGACTGGTTCAGATCGATGGGCAGCGAGAAGTCCCCGGGCTTCACGCTCTACTCGCTCAGCGGCCATGTCGCCCAGCCCGGCCAGTACGAGGCCCCGCTCGGCGTCACCCTGCGCCAACTGCTCGACATCAGCGGCGGAATGCGCCCCGGCCACCGGCTCAAGTTCTGGACGCCGGGCGGCTCCTCCACGCCGATGTTCACCGACGAGCACCTCGACGTCCCGCTGGACTACGAGGGCGTGGGCGCCGCCGGATCGATGCTCGGCACCAAGGCGCTGCAGTGCTTCGACGAGACGACCTGTGTCGTACGGGCCGTCACGCGCTGGACCGAGTTCTACGCCCACGAGTCCTGCGGCAAGTGCACGCCATGCCGTGAAGGCACGTACTGGCTCGTCCAGTTGCTCCGTGACATCGAAAGCGGGGCGGGCTCCATGGAGGACCTCGACAAGCTCAACGACATCGCCGACAACATCAACGGCAAGTCGTTCTGCGCCCTCGGCGACGGTGCCGCCTCGCCGATCTTCTCGTCGCTCAAGTACTTCCGCGACGAGTACGAGCAGCACGTCCGCGGCAAGGGCTGCCCCTTCGATCCGGCCGCGTCCACCGCGTGGGCGGACCGGCACGACGACAACACGGCGGTGAACGCATGACTGTGACGACTGGCGCTCCCTCCGGGAGCGGTGAGGCCGCCGTCCCGCCGGAGGACCTGGTCACCCTGACCATCGACGGCGTCGAGATCTCCGTGCCCAAGGGCACCCTGGTCATCCGCGCCGCCGAACTGCTCGGCATCGAGATCCCCCGGTTCTGCGACCACCCCCTCCTCGACCCCGCCGGCGCCTGCCGGCAGTGCATCGTCGAGGTCGAGGGCCAGCGCAAGCCGATGGCCTCCTGCACCATCACCTGCACCGACGGCATGGTCGTCAAGTCGCAGCTCACCTCGCCCGTCGCCGAGAAGGCGCAGAAGGGCGTGATGGAGCTGCTGCTCATCAACCACCCCCTCGACTGCCCGGTGTGCGACAAGGGCGGCGAGTGCCCGCTGCAGAACCAGGCCGTCTCGCACGGCCAGGCCGACTCCCGCTTCGACGGCAAGAAGCGGACGTACGAGAAGCCGGTCCACATCTCCTCGCAGGTGCTGCTCGACCGCGAGCGCTGCGTCCTGTGCGCCCGCTGCACCCGCTTCTCGAACCAGGTCGCCGGCGACCCGATGATCGAGCTGCTCGAGCGGGGCGCGCTCCAGCAGGTCGGCACGGGCGAGGGCGACCCCTTCGAGTCGTACTTCTCCGGGAACACCATCCAGATCTGCCCGGTCGGCGCGCTGACCTCGGCGGCGTACCGGTTCCGCGCCCGCCCCTTCGACCTCGTCTCGTCGCCGTCCGTCTGCGAGCACTGCGCGGGCGGCTGCGCGACCCGCACCGACCACCGGCGCGGCAAGGTCATGCGGCGGCTCGCCGCCAACGACCCCGAGGTCAACGAGGAGTGGATCTGCGACAAGGGGCGGTTCGCCTTCCGCTACGCCCAGCAGCGCGACCGGCTCACCACTCCGCTCGTCCGCAACCAGGACAGCGGTGAGCTGGAGCCGGCGAGCTGGCCGGAGGCCCTGGAGGCCGCGGCCACCGGGCTCTCGGCGGCGCGCGGCCGGGCGGCGGTGCTGACCGGCGGGCGGCTCACGGTCGAGGACGCGTACGCGTACGCCAAGTTCGCCCGGGTCGCCCTCGACACCAACGACGTCGACTTCCGGGCGCGCGTGCACTCCTCCGAGGAGGCCGACTTCCTGGCCTCGTCGGTCGCGGGGCGCGGGCGGGACCTGGACCGGACGGGTGTCACGTACACCTCGCTCGAGAAGGCTCCGGCCGTGCTGCTCGCGGGCTTCGAGTCCGAGGAGGAGGCCCCCGGCGTCTTCCTCCGGCTCCGCAAGGCCGCCCGCAAGCACGGACAGCGGACCTTCGCCCTCGCCACGCACGCCACGCGCGGCCTGACGAAGGCAGCGGGCGTCCTGCTGCCCGCCGCACCCGGCACCGAGACCGAGTGGCTGAACGCGCTCGCCTCCGGCACCGGGCTCGACGGGGACGGCGCGACGGCCGCCGAGGCGCTGCGCGCCGAGGGGGCCGTGATCGTCGTCGGCGAGCGGCTCGCCGCAGCGCCGGGCGCCCTGACGGCGGCGGTACGGGCGGCGACCGCGACCGGCGCCGAGCTGGTGTGGATCCCGCGCCGGGCCGGCGAGCGCGGCGCGGTCGAGGCGGGCGCCATCCCGACGCTGCTGCCCGGCGGCCGTCCCGCCACCGACCCGCGGGCCCGCGAGGAGACCGCGGTGGCCTGGGGCGTCCGCGAACTCCCGCACCGCTACGGCCGCGACACCGGCCAGATCGTCGAGGCGGCGGCCACCGGCGAACTGGGCGCCCTGGTCGTCGCGGGCGTCGAGGTCGCCGACCTGCCCGACCCCGCACGCGCCCGCGAGGCGCTCGACGCGGTCGGCTTCCTGGTCTCCCTGGAGCTGAGGCCGACCGAGATCACCGCGCGGGCCGATGTGGTCTTCCCGGTCGCGGCCGTCGCCGAGAAGCCCGGCACCTTCCTCAACTGGGAAGGCAGGGCCCGGATGTTCGAGGCCGCGCTGAAGCCCGACCAGATGACCCGCCCGCTCGCGCCGACCGACGCGCGGGTGCTGCACATGCTCGCCGACGCCCTGGACGTCCACCTGGCGCTGCCGGATCTGCGGTCCGTACGACGCGAGATGGACCGGCTCGGCGCATGGGGCGGGCCGAAAGCGGGCGAGCCCGCCGAGTCCGCCCGGCCGCTGCCCCGCCCCGGCGAGGGCGAGGCGGTCCTCGCCGGCCACCGGATGCTGCTCGACCAGGGACTCCTCCAGGAGGGCGACGAGGCGCTGGCCGGGACCCGGCACGCCGCGGTCGCCCGGCTCTCCGCCGCCACCGCGGTCGAGACCGGAGTCAAGGACGGCGACGCCCTCGCCGTCACCGGACCCGCCGGTTCCGTACACCTCCCGCTCCAGGTGACCGAGATGCCCGACCGCGTGGTCTGGCTCCCGCTCAACTCGACCGGCGGCGGCGTGCTGAGCGACACGGGCGTCCGCCCCGGCGAACTGGTCCGCATCGGCCCTGCGGCGCCGAAGGCCGCCGCGCTCGACGCACCGGAGGTGCAGTCGTGACCGAGTTCTCCCGTAGCCATCCGGGTCCGGTGCCGAGCGCCGAGAGCCGTACGGCCGTCGCCGAGGGGCTGCGGTCCCTGCGCGCCCGCGCCCCTCATGGAGGTGGAGGCATGACCACGCACAGGCCCGGGGCGTTCCGCTCCCGGCCGCACGCCGGCCCGGCGCTGTGCGCCGCGGACGGCCCGGCCCGCCGCACGGCAGCCGCGCGCGGACACGTTGTCCGGCCGGCCGCAGCCACGGCCCTCCCCGTACCGGAGGTGCACGCATGAACCCGGCACTCCTCGCCGCCGAGGACCTCTCGCTGTTCGGGCGGGACCCCTGGTGGCTCGTCGTCATCAAGGCGGTCTTCTGCTTCGCCTTCCTGATGGTGACCGTGCTGTTCTCCATCGTGTGGGAGCGCAAGGTCGTCGCCTGGATGCAGCTGCGCATCGGGCCGAACCGGCACGGCCCCTGGGGCCTCCTCCAGTCCCTCGCGGACGGCGTCAAGCTGATGCTCAAGGAGGACGTGATCGTCAAGCGTGCGGACAAGGTGGTCTACGTCCTCGCGCCGATCGTCGCGGCGATCCCGGCCTTCATGGCGATCGCCGTGATCCCCTTCGGCCCCGCGGGCAACGAGATCTCGATCTTCGGCCAGCGGACCACGATGCAGCTCACCGACCTGCCGATCGCGATGCTCTACATCCTCGCGGTCGCCTCGGTCGGCATCTACGGCATCGTGCTGGCGGGCTGGTCGTCCGGCTCGACGTACCCGCTGCTCGGCGGACTGCGCTCCTGCGCGCAGATGATCTCGTACGAGATCGCCATGGGCGCCGCCTTCGCCTCGGTCTTCCTCTACTCCGGGTCGATGTCGACCTCGGCGATCGTGGAGGCCCAGGCGGACCGCTGGTACATCCTGCTGCTGCCGGTCTCGTTCCTGATCTACATCGTGACGATGGTCGGCGAGACGAACCGGGCCCCGTTCGACATGCCGGAGTCCGAGGGCGACCTGGTCGGCGGCTTCAACACCGAGTACTCGTCGATCAAGTTCGCCCTGTTCATGCTCGCCGAGTACGTCAACATGGTCACCGTCTCGGCGGTCTCGGTCACCCTCTTCCTGGGCGGCTGGCGGGCCCCGTACCCGATCAGCACCTTCTGGGAGGGCGCGAACCACGGCTGGTGGCCGATGCTCTGGTTCGTCATCAAGGTGCAGCTGCTGCTGTTCCTCTTCATCTGGCTGCGCGGCACGCTCCCACGCGTCCGCTACGACCAGCTGATGAAGCTCGGCTGGAAGGTGCTCATCCCGGTCTCGGTCGTCTGGCTGATGCTCGTCGCGACCGTACGGGCGCTGCGCAACGAGGGCCAGGACTTCTCGCAGATCGTGCTCTACGTCGGCGCGGCGGTCCTCGGCGTACTGCTGCTGTCCTTCGTCGCCGACCTCTTCCGCGGCAGGAAGGAACGGGCCGACAAGGAGGCGGCAGCGGAAAAGGCGGCCGTGTCCAGGGAGTTCGACCCGATGGCCGGCGGGTTCCCGGTGCCGCCGCTGCCCGGGCAGGAGTTGCCGCCGGTGCCTCGCAGGCGGCCGCGCCGCGACCGCGAGTTGATTGTCAGTGGTGGCGTGAATACTGACAGTGACGGTCCTCGTGACGGAAAGGAGGCTGACGGTGTCTGAGCGATCCGAGGAACCCGAGAGCACGTTCCAGAATCCGGTTGCCGGCTTCGGCGTGACCTTCAAGGCCATGTTCAAGAAGGGGCTGACCGAGCAGTACCCGGAGCAGCAGAAGACGACGGCGCCGCGCTTCCACGGCCGGCACCAGCTCAACCGGCACCCGGACGGGCTGGAGAAGTGCGTCGGCTGCGAGCTGTGCGCCTGGGCCTGTCCCGCGGACGCCATCTATGTGGAGGGCGCGGACAACACGGACGAGGAGCGCTACTCACCGGGCGAGCGGTACGGGCGGGTCTACCAGATCAACTACGCCCGCTGCATCCTCTGCGGGCTGTGCATCGAGGCCTGCCCGACCCGCGCGCTCACGATGACCAACGAGTTCGAGCTCGCCGACAGCTCCCGAGAGAACCTGATCTACACCAAGGAGCAGCTGCTCGCGGGACTCGAGCCCGGCATGGTCGACACCCCGCACGCGATCTACCCCGGCACGGACGAGCAGGACTACTACCGGGGCCTTGTCACCGAGGCCGCGCCGGGCACGGAGCGCCAGGTCGCCACCTCCCAGGGCGAGAAGCCGGACCAGGAGGTCGACGCATGAGTTTCCTGAGTCAACCTCTATGCCGCCAGAGGCGTGTCGGCGGGCGTGCTGATCTTGTTGTTGGCCTGGTGGGTGACGGGGTCGTAGCAG
>NZ_JBHWKX010000029.1:77011-96490 GCF_042730885.1 Streptomyces sp. NPDC059909 | reverse complement strand
GACGGTCAGGTCATCGGCGAAGTGCCGGTCGCCGGTGGCGTCGGGCACGTACTTCACACAGACAACGATCCTCAAGCTCACGCCGGCTCTCCTACTGCATCGTCATTTCTGAGCTGCCTTGTGCAGGCAGCATAGGCGCCTGAAGGCGGGGTTTCCGGTCGGGGCGACCAGGGCTCCGAACGTCATATTACTCGCCAGTACACCCAGTTGGCCGCCACTGAGCAAGCGCTTGGAACTGTGACCTTGCCAACGCTCCGGCCCCTCCCCCATGCCCTGGATCCCTCAGTCCCTCAGCGCGTTGAAGCGGCCCTGGTGGTAGAGGAGCGGGCGGCCGGCTCCGGCCGGGTCCCCGGTGACGGCCTCGGCGACGACGATGCGGTGGTCCCCCGCGGGCACCCGGGCCACAACCCGGCAGACCAGCCACGCCAGCACCCCGTCGAGGACCGGAACTTCCTCGGGTCCGGTACGCCATCGGGTGGGCGGGGCGAAACGGTCGGCGCCGCTGCGGGCGAAGGTGGCGGCCAGCTCGCGCTGGTGCTCGCCGAGTATGTGGACGCCGATGTGCCCGGCCCGCGACACGACGGGCCAGCTGGACGAAGTGGTGCCGATACCGAACGAGATCAGCGGCGGCTCGGCCGCGACGGAGTTCAGCGAGGTCGCCGTGAAGCCGACGGGGCGCTCGCCCCGGGCGGTGATGACCGCGACTCCTGCGGCGTGCTGCCGGAAGACGGAGCGGAGCAGATCGGGAGAGGCCGGCTGAGCGATGCCGAAGTCCGGGGAGGCCGGCCGAGCGATGCCGAATTCGGGCGAGACCAGCTGAGAGGTGCCGAGGTCGGGCGATGCCGTCATGGAGTTGTCCTTCTGCGGTGGATGCGTACGGGGCCGTGGGTGCTCAGGCACCCGGACAGCGCGCGCTCGCGTTGCGGGCCAGGTCCACATGCGGCCGGCCGAAGAGAAGGAGTCGTCGTGGCACGTCGTCAGACTGACGATTGTTGGCAGGTGCAGTCAAGTGCGGCCCGGGAGAATGGGAGCTGCGTCACGGCACCGGCACGCCCTGTTCACACGCCTCTTCACATGCCTCGTCGCGGGCCGCGCGCCCGCCGCCTCGCGCCGTCTCCCGGAGGGCACCGCTCAGACCGCCTCGCCGAGCGCCGCGATCACATCGGCCTTACGGGGCTGCCCTGATGCCCTCCGTACGATCCGGCCGCGCGCGTCGAGCACCAGCACGGTGGGCGTCCGCAGGATCTCCAGCTCGCGCACCAGCGGGAGCCGCTCCTCGGCGTCGATCTCCACGTGGGTGACCCCGTCGACCATGGCCGCCACCTCGGCGAGGGTCCGCCGGGTCGCCCGGCAGGGCTGGCAGAAGGCGCTGGAGAACTGCACGAGGGTGGCCCGCTCCCCCAGTTCCGCGCCCAGTTCGGCAGCTCCGAGCCTGCGCCCCCCGTCCCGCCCGCGCACCTTCAGCCTCCCGCTCGTCCGCCGGTGCAGCAGACCGAGGACCCCCGCCACCGCGAGGACCGCCGCGCACACCACAAGTCCGGTCATGGTTCCCTTCCGACGCCTTTCCAGCATTCACAGGACCGCAAAGATTCCCGCCCGCGCTCTCCGCGTGTCCTGCGGAATGCTGGGCGGTATGGACATTGACGCCAGAGGGCCGCGCTTCGGCGCCGCCGTGACCACCGTCGTACTCGCGGTCGTCCTCATCACCTCCAGCTGGGTCCTGCTCGCGTGGCAGGCGCTGTGCTTCGCCGTCGGGGCGGTGGCCGGCGTCCAGCGGTCGCCCTACGGCTTGCTGTTCCGCGCCGCCGTACGACCGAGGCTCGGGCCGCCCATGGAGGTGGAGTCTCCCGCTCCGCCGCGTTTCGCGCAGGGGGTGGGGCTTGTCTTCGCGCTGGTCGGGCTCGTCGGCTACGGCTGGGGGCCGGAGTGGCTGGGGATGGCGGCCACGGGGTGCGCGCTGGCCGCGGCGTTCCTGAACGCGGCGTTCTCGTACTGCCTCGGCTGCGAGATGTACCTGCTGCTGCGGCGGGCAACCGCGTGATTCGTGACGCGACGTGATGAGAATCTCGCCCTGCGACGCGCCCAGGACTGGCCGTAACGCCGCGCATGGGGCACGATCTGCCCAATGCCGAAAACCTACGGCTGCGTAACTTCCGCCGGGCGAACCCTACCCGGGCAGAGTGAACGAAGGGTCTCCCCACACATGGCAGAGCTTGTCTACCGGCCGGTCATCGGCGCCGCTCTCACGATGTTCAAGGCGCTGGACCTGAAGATCGAGACCCAGGGGTCGGAGAACATTCCGCGCTCCGGCGGTGCGGTGCTGGTGAGCAACCACATCAGCTACCTGGACTTCATCTTCTCCGGTCTGGCGGCGCTGCCGCAGAAGCGGCTGGTCCGCTTCATGGCGAAGGAGTCGGTGTTCCGGCACCGGATCTCGGGTCCGCTGATGCGCGGGATGAAGCACATCCCCGTGGACCGCGCCCAGGGCGAGGCGGCGTACGCGCACGCGCTGGACTCGCTGCGCTCGGGCGAGATCATCGGCGTCTTCCCCGAGGCCACCATCTCCCAGTCGTTCACGCTGAAGAGCTTCAAGTCGGGCGCGGCGCGCCTCGCCCAGGAGGCCGGGGTCCCGCTGATCCCGATGGCACTGTGGGGCACCCAGCGGCTGTGGACCAAGGGCCGGCCGAAGAACCTCAGGCGGAGCCACATCCCGGTGACCATCCGCGTCGGTGAGCCGGTGGAGGCGCCCACCGACCAGTACGCGGGAGCGATCACCCGGCGGCTGCGCGAGCGGGTGCAGGAGCTGCTGGAGGCGGCTCAGCGCGCCTATCCCGTACGCCCCAGGGACGCGAGCGACACCTGGTGGGTGCCCGCGCACCTCGGGGGTACGGCGCCGACCGCGCAAGAGGTCCGCGAGGCCAGCTGAGCGTCTGCGTCCCGTCCGGAGCCGGGGCGGAAACGTCACTCCGGGGTGCGTACGGTGATCCGCGCCCCGGGGCTCAGCTTCTCCAGCGCCTCGGCGAGCTCGGCGCCCGCGGCCTCGAGCTCACCGGTCGTCACGGGAGTCAGCGACTCCAGCAGGAAGATCGCGTTCACCGATTCCTCGGTGAGCCGGGTGCGCGGACCCTGGCGCCAGTTCCAGCGCCGGCACGTGACGCCCTCGTCGTCGCACCAGACGATCTCGCCCGCTTCCGGGTGCTCCACCGTCTCCTCGCCCGCCGCGACGGTGACGAAGGGCTCGTCGCCGCTCGCGCGCACGAGGCGCATGCCGCCCTTGATGCGGTCCAGGTCCTCGCCCCCGACCGGGATCAGATGGGCCACGCTGATCGCGTTGTAGGCGTCCACGAGCAGATTGATGCGCGGCAGCCCGCCGTCGGCGAGCGCACGCCTGGCGAGCGCTTCGGCGGAGTTGCGCGTACGGGACGGCTTGGCGCCGAAGGCGCCGTAGGCCGCGCGCCAGGCGGCCATGTGCGGGTCCTCGTGCGGTGCACGGCCGTCCAGCCGCTCGGCGAGGCGGCGCGCGGCGTCGTCGAGCAGCGCCGAACTCGTCTCGCTGGTGGGCCCGTTGACCAGGCCGCGGGCCTCGACGGCGAGATGGGTGAAGCCGGGTACGAGGCTTCGCACCTCGTCGGACACGGTGAGCGTCAGGGTCATCGTCTGCCTTGCTTCGGCGTTCGGCGCTGTTCAGCGCGACGGAAGGGACTGTGCAGTCCATCATAGAGGACTGCGCAGTCCACTTCATTGACCTTTGCCGCTACCTGGCCATTTCTTCCTTCAGCGCCAGCAGGAAGGCGTCGACGTCGTCCTCGGTGGTGTCGAACGAGCACATCCACCGCACGTCGCCGGCCGCCTCGTCCCAGAAGTAGAAGCGGAAACGCTGCTGGAGCCGCCGGCTCACGTCGTGCGGCAGCCGCGCGAAGACCGCGTTGGCCTGGACCGGGTAGAGGATCTCGACGCCGTCCACCGCCCGTATGCCCTCGGCGAGGCGCTGGGCCATGGCGTTGGAGTGCCGGGCGTTGCGCAGCCACAGGTCCTTCGCGAGCAGCGCCTCCAACTGCACCGAGACGAAACGCATCTTGGAGGCGAGCTGCATGGACAGCTTGCGGATGTGCTTCATCTTCCGAACGGCGTCCGGGTTGAGCACGATGACGGCCTCGCCGAACAGCATTCCGTTCTTGGTGCCGCCGTACGAGATGACGTCCACGCCCACCGCGTTGGTGAACGCGCGCATCGGCACGTCCAGCGACGCGGCGGCGTTGGCTATCCGGGCACCGTCGAGGTGCACCTTCATGCCGAGGCCGTGCGCGTGGTCGACGATCGCGCGGATCTCGTCCACCGTGTAGACGGTCCCCAGCTCGGTGTTCTGGGTGATCGAGACGACCTGCGGCATGGCGCGGTGCTCGTCGTCCCAGCCGTACGCCTGCCGGTCGATCAGCTCGGGCGTGAGCTTGCCGTCCGGCGTCGGCACCGTCAGCAGCTTCAGGCCGCCCATCCGCTCCGGTGCACCGCCCTCGTCCACGTTGATGTGCGCGGACTCGGCGCAGATCACCGCGCCCCAGCGGTCGGTGAGCGCCTGGAGCGCGACGACGTTCGCCCCCGTGCCGTTGAAGACCGGGAACGCCTCGGCGGAGGAGCCGAAGTGGCTGTGCATGATCCGCTGGAGGTGGTCCGTGTAGTCGTCCTCGCCGTAGGAGACCTGGTGGCCGCCGTTGGCCAGGGCGAGGGCGGCCAGGACCTCCGGGTGCGCGCCCGCGTAGTTGTCGCTGGCGAAACCCCGGACCTCGGGGTCGTGGTGCCTGCGGGCATCCGTACGAACGGCATTCGGCGGGATCACGGCTCGGGGGTCAGCCACAGACGCTGTCCATTCACTTCCGGGGCGGGCCGGTCCCAGACTCCGGCAATGGCCTCGGCCAGTTCCTTGACGTCCGTGAAGCCCGCGAACTTCGCATTGGGGCGCTCGGCGCGCATGGCGTCGTGCACCAGTGCCTTGATGATCAGGATGGCAGCCGCGGCGCGCGGGCCCTCCTCGCCCCCAGCCTTCCGGAACGAGTCCGCGAGCGCCAGGGTCCATGCCTCGGCGGCGGCCTTGGCCGCGGCGTAGGCGGCGTTGCCCTCCGTGGGCCTGGCGGCGCCGGACTGGCTGACCAGGACGAAACGGCCCCTGTCGCTGCGCTTGAGCGCCTCGTGGAAGGCGAGCGACGTGTGCTGGACCGTGCGGATCAGCAGCTTGTCCAGCAGGTCCCAGTCGGCGAGGTTCGTCTCGGCGAAGGTGGCGCTGCCGCGCCAGCCGCCGACGAGATGGACCAAACCGTCGATCCGGCCGAACTCCTTCTCGGTCTGGTTCGCCCACTCCTGTGCGGCAACCGGGTCGAGCAGATCGACCGTGTCCCCGGTGACGGTCGCGCCGCCGTGTGCGTACCGGGCGGCGTCGACCGCCTCGGCGAGGCGCTCGGTGTCGGCGTCGGCCCCCACGACGACGGCTCCGGCCTCCGCGAGGCGCAGCAGGGTGGCGCGGCCGGCCGGGCCTGCGGCACCGGCCACCGCGATCACGGCACCGTCCAGCACTCCGCCGTTGCCGTTCGAGTTCATAGTCGTCGTCTCCTCCGTGCGAGAGCTCACGCGGCGACTCGCTCAGCTGCGTCTGCGGTGATCCCCTTGGTGGAGGCGATCACGTTCTTCAGCTTCTTGGAGAGCGCCTCATAGAACATGCTGAGCGGAAACTCGTCCGGAAGCACGTCGTCCACGAGCTTGCGCGGCGGCTGGGAGAGGTCCAGGGCGTCGGGGCCCTTGGCCCAGCGGGAGCCCGGGTGCGGGGCGAGGTAGGTGGAGACCAGGTCGTACGCCTTGAACCAGTGCACGAGCTTCGGGCGGTCGATGCCGTCCCGGTACAGCTTCTCGATCTCGGCGCAGAGATCGTTGGTGACCTGCGGGGCCCGCTCCCAGTCGATCCGCAGCTTGTTGTCGGTCCAGCGGATCACGTCGTGCTTGTGGAGGTACGCGAAGAGCAGCTGGCCGCCGAGGCCGTCGTAGTTGCGGACGCGGTCGCCGGTGACCGGGAAGCGGAACATGCGGTCGAACAGCACCGCGTACTGCACGTCGCGGCCGTGTGCGTTGCCCTCGGCGTCCAGCTTCACGGCCTCCTTGAAGGCGGTGAGGTCGCAGCGCAGCTCCTCCAGGCCGTACATCCAGAACGGCTGGCGCTGCTTGATCATGAACGGGTCGAACGGCAGATCGCCGTGGCTGTGGGTGCGGTCGTGGATCATGTCCCAGAGGACGAACGCCTTCTCGCAGCGCTCCTGGTCGTCGACCATCGCGGCGATGTCGTCCGGGAGCTCGATGCCGAGGATCTCCACGGCGGCGTCCGTGACACGGCGGAAGCGCGCGGCCTCGCGGTCACAGAAGATGCCGCCCCAGCTGAACCGCTCGGGGGCCTCGCGCACGGCTATGGTCTCGGGGAACAGCACGGCCGAGTTGGTGTCGTACCCGGCGGTGAAGTCCTCGAAGGTGATGCCGCAGAAGAGCGGGTTGTCGTAGCGGGTGGCCTCCAGCTCGGCAAGCCACTCCGGCCAGACCATGCGCAGCACGACCGCCTCGAGATTGCGGTCCGGGTTGCCGTTCTGCGTGTACATGGGGAAGACCACCAGGTGCTGGAGGCCGTCCACGCGGTTCGCGGCGGGCTGGAAGGCGAGCAGCGAGTCCAGGAAGTCCGGCACGCCGAAGGCGCCGTCCGCCCACTTGTTCAGGTCGGCGACGAGCGCACGGTGGTACGCGGCGTCGTGCGGGACCAGCGGGGAGAGCTCCTCGATCGCGGCGGTGAGCCGCTCGACCGCGTACTCGGCAGCGGCGCGCACCGGGGCGCCCTCGGCATCGAAGTCGATCGAGCCGTCCTTGGACTGCCAGGGCCGGATCTCCTCGACGGCGTTCTTGAGCGTCCGCCACGCCGGGTGCTCGACCACTCGCTCCGCAGTGGCTATGTCCCCACCAGCAGCGTCCTGCACAAGAATTTCCGTCATGTCACTTCCTCCACGGGAGAACCTCGCGTCAAGACACCGTATCCATGCGTGGTTCTTCCGTACAAGTGTGACCTTGGGAAATTATCCTGCGGCACCCCCTTGGTCACCGTAGATTTTGCTGTCGGGCCGGGAGGCCGAGGCGATGACTTCGGCCGCACCGGCATCTCCGGAAGTGTGCCTCGGTGACCGGAACCCCGCATCCCGTAACTGCGCGGCCGAGGCGTCGCCGGGCGACCTGGAGCGTCTCCGTCAAGGCCCGGGGGACGCGCCCACGCACGGGTGACGCGGCGGGTCCACAGCCGGCGGAACGACCCGTTCCCGGCCGCTCCCGCCCGCTCCGGGGCCTTCTGCACGACCGTGTTCGCCGGAGCGGGTGGCCATTAGGCTGCGGCCGTGCCGCGTGGGGCACCAGTGCCGCGCGGGAGCCGAGCCGCCGGAGCCGAAGGGCGCCAGCGCCCGGAGGCGACCCGGGCCGACCACATCGACGGAAGCGAGAAGATCTTGAGTTTCCTCACCATCGGTCATCGCGGGGTCATGGGTGTCGAACCGGAGAACACCCTCCGTTCCTTCGTCCGTGCCGAGCGTTCCGGCATGGACGCCATCGAGCTGGATCTCCATCTGAGCAAGGACGGCGCACTCGTCGTCATGCACGACGCGGAGGTCGACCGTACGACCGACGGCACCGGGCCGATCGCCGAGAAGACCCTTGCCGAGCTGCGGGAGCTCGACGCGGGTCAGGGCGAGCGCATCCCCGTCTTCGAGGAGGTCCTGGACGCCGTGCGCGCTCCGCTCCAGGCGGAGATCAAGGACATCGCGGCGGCGCGGGCGCTGGCCGAGGTGATGCTCAAGCGCGATCTGGTCGGCCGGGTCGAGGTGTCGTCCTTCCAGGACGACGCCGTCGCGGAGATCGCCCAGCTGGTGCCGGGCGTGCGGACCGCCCTCATCGCCGGCCGCTGGGGCAGCGACCTGGTGGAGCGCGCGCAGGCGGTGGGCGCCACCACCCTCGCGCTGAACATCCGCCGGCTGACCCTGGAAACCGTGGAGCACGCGCACAGCGAGGGCCTCAAGGTCATCGCCTGGGTCGTCAACACCCAGGAGCATCTGCGGCTGGTGCGCGCCCTCGAACTCGACGGCGCGACAACCGACTTCCCCGATATCCGGCGCACCGGCCGCTTCACGGCCTGACCCCGGCCTACGCCGTAAGGGGCTTCACCAGCAGCTCGAACTGCAGGTCGTCGCGCTGCGGGACGCCGAAGCGCTCGTCGCCGTAGGGGAAGGGCGTCATCCTTCCCGTGCGGCGGTAGCCCCGCCGCTCGTACCAGGCGATGAGCTCGTCGCGCACCGAGATGACGGTCATGTGCATCTCGCCCACGCCCCACGCGTCGTGCGCGATGCGCTCGGCCTCGGCGATGATCCGCCGGCCGAGGCCGCCGCCCTGCATTTGCGGCCGTACGGCGAACATGCCGAAGTACGCGGCATCGCCCCGGTGTTCCAGCTGGCAGCAGGCGATCAACTCGCCGCCGCGCTCCACGACGACCAGCCGGCTGCCGGCCGCGGTGATGACCTCGCGGACGCCCTCCGGGTCCGTGCGCTGCCCGCCCAGGATGTCCGCCTCCGTGGTCCAGCCCGCCCGGCTGGCGTCCCCTCGGTAGGCCGACTCGATCAGCCCGACGAGCGCGGGCACGTCGGCCTCGTCGGCGTCACGGAAGGTCAGCTCGGCGGGGTGCCGGGACGGCGCGGTCTCCATGGTGCGGGTCTCCGTTCTCCTCGTACACGCGGTACACGCGCGAAGGCGCGGCTGCGAGGAGCCTAACGCGGAGACCACCGCGGTCTACTGTGCTGACCATGATGCACGTGCTGAGCAGCCGCATCCTGCTGCGGCCGACCGATCCCGAGCGGTCCCGGCGGTTCTACGAGGACGTACTCGGCCTGCAGATCTACCGTGAGTTCGGCACCGGCCCGGAACGCGGGACGGTCTACTTCCTCGGCGGGGGCTTCCTGGAGCTCTCCGGCCGCTCGGACTCCCCGCCCGCCCCCGGGATCGCGCTGTGGCTGCAGGTCTCGGACGCGAAGAGCGCGTACGGTCACGTGCTGGCCCGCGGGGCGGCCGTGGAACGGCCTCCGCAGCGGGAGCCGTGGGGGCTCGTCGAAATGTGGCTGACCGATCCGGACGGGGTGCGCATCGCGGTGGTCGAGGTGCCCGCGGACCATCCGCTGCGGCACCGGCCCTGAGTCCTGACCGGCCGGGCGGGGGTCGGCGAACGGCTCGGCCCGGGGCGCTCCGCCAACGGCCGCGGCCGTCCCGAGCGCCCCGCGTACGCCTGTGCGCTCGTATGTGCCGTGTGCGGCGCGGGCATCACCCCATCGACACCGTCGAGCGGGGAGGTGCTCGGTGCACGGACCGGCGATGTCGGGCTGGTTGCTCGTGGCGTTGTGCGCGGCATCGGGTGCGTACTGTCTGCTGCGCGTGCGCAGCGGCCCCGGTGAGGAGCGCGGGGCGGCGGGGGGCGAGGCGGTGATGGGGTTCGGGATGGCCGCCATGGCGCTGCCCGCCGCCGTCGTACCGCCGCCGCCGTGGGCCTGGCAGGTGTACGCGGCTGTCTTCGGCGCGGCGGCGCTGCGGGCCCTGTGGGCCCTCGGGGCCCTGCGGGCGGCACGGCTGCCGTCGGGGGCGGCGCATCATCTGCATCATCTGGTGGGGTCGCTGGCCATGCTGTACATGGCGGTGGCGATGGCACCGGACGGTGGAGCCCATGCCGGGCACGGCCGGGCCGGCGGAGTGCCGCTGCTGACCGGGGCGCTGCTCGTCTACTTCGCCGTGTTCGTGCTGCGTGCCGGGGCGCGGCTGGTGCCGGTGGCCGCACCCGCGGGCGGCGGGACGGTGGCGTGGGGCGCGCGGCCCGAGCTGGCGCTGGCCTGCCGGGTCTCGATGGGGGTGGCGATGGTCGCCATGCTGCTCACCGTCTGACGCGCCGCCCGGGGTGACCGTGTCGTACATCACTTGGCGTGCGAGACCGTACCCGGGAGTAGGGCCACGCTCATAGGCTGGCTTCCATGATGGTCTCCCTCGCGCTGCTGTCGCTCGGCGCACTGGCCGCCGTCGTGGCACCGCGGCTGATGTCGCGGGCCGACTGGCCGGAGCGCGAGCCGGTGGTGGCGCTGTGGGTGTGGCAGTGCGTGGTGGCCGCGGTGCTGCTGAGCTTCGGACTCTCGATGACGTTCAGCGCGGCGGCGGCCTGGCAGGCGGTACGGGGCCCGGTGTTCGCGCCCGCGCCGAGCGCGGTGGTCGAGGCGTACCAGCTGGCGGCGCACGGGCCGTGGTCGGCGGTGGTCGCCGTGGTGCTGGCGTGCGGGGGCCTGTGGACCGGTGCGATGCTGACCCGGGAGATCCACCGGGCGCACGTGCGGCGCGGGCGGCGCAGGGCCGAACTCCTCGTGCGCGCGCCCGTGTTGCCGGGCGAGGAGCCGGGCGGCGAACCGCTGGTGCTGCTGGAGGGTGAGCGGCCCGATGCCTGGTGGCTGCCGGGCGCGGCGCCCCAGCTCGTCATCACCACGGCCGCACTGCGGCGCTTGAAGGGCCGTCAGCTCGATGCGGTACTGGCCCATGAGCAGGGACACGCGCGCGCCCGGCACGACTGGCTGCTGCACTGCTCGGCGGCCCTGGCCAACGGCTTTCCGCAGGTGCCGGTGTTCGCTGCGTTCCGGGACGAGATGCACCGGCTGGTGGAGCTCGCCGCGGACGACGTGGCGTCGCGGCGGTTCGGCCGGCTGACGATCGCGCTGGCCCTGGTGGAACTGAACGAGGACCGCGGAGTGTTCGGCCCCGGCCCGGCGCCGGACGCGCAACTGCCGCAGCGGGTCCACCGGCTGCTGGCTCCGGTCCCCCGGCTCACCGCCGGCAACCGGCTGGGACTGACCGCGGCGGCGGCGCTGGTCCCGCTCGTACCGCTGCTCGTGGCATTCGTGCCGGGTCTGAGCGCCCTGGGATAGCCCGCCGCGGTGCTCGTGGGCAAGGATCGTCCCCATGCGTCCCCCCACCCCGCCCCCGCGGCCGCGTACCCCGGTCCCCTCCCCCGCGCGCACCGCGGCGCTGACCGCCGGCCTTGCCGTGGTGCTGCTGGTCCTGGTGGCCACCGGGTGGGGGCCGCTGATGTCCCTGGACGTCACGGTCGCGGACGAGCTGCACCGCTCGGCGCTGGCCGAGCCGGGGTTCACGCACGTCAACCGCGTGTTCAGCGACTGGGTATGGGACCCGTGGACGATGCGGCTGCTGATCGCGGTCGTGGTCGTGCTGCTGCTGTGGCGGCGGGCGGTGCTGCTCGCGCTCTGGGTGGCCGCCGCGAGCGCGCTGGGCACCGCTCTGCAGCAGGGCCTGAAGTCGGCGCTGGACCGCGAGCGGCCGCACTGGCAGAACCCGGTGGATGCCGCGCAGTACGCCGCCTTCCCCTCCGGGCACGCGATGACGGCGATGGTCACCTGCGGGGTGCTGCTCTGGCTGCTGGGGAGGTATGGGGTGGGGCCCCGGACGTGGTGGGCCGCGCTGCTGGTGTGCGCGGTCTCGGTGCTGGGGGTGGGCTTCACCCGGATCTATCTCGGGGTGCACTGGCTGACGGACGTCGTGGCCGGCTGGCTGCTGGGGATCAGTGTGGTGGCGCTCACCGCGGCGTCGTACGAACGGTTCACCGCCGAGGAATCCGGAGTCCGGACATGACGCACCGGACGATATGCGTGCCACGCCGGATTCCGGGCATGACGGAGCCGACCGGACCGGGCGATCCCCCGCGTCGCCCGGTCGGGCCGTCGCCCCGCTGACCAGGCACGTAAGTGCACCGCAGCGGGTAGCGCTGAGTATATTGGCTCGGAGCCAGTCAACGCAGGAGTTAAGCATGTCCCCGCGGAGCGCATCGGTCAACGAAGAGCTCCGTCGGCGTTCCCGGGAGCGCCTGCTGCAGGCGACGGTGGACCTGGTGGCGGAGCGCGGGTACGAGGCGACGACGCTGGGCGACATCGCGGATCGCGCGGGGTCGGCCCGCGGTCTGATCTCGTACTACTTCCCCGGCAAACGCCAGCTCTTCCAGTCGGCGGTGCACCGGCTGATGCACCGGACGCTGGAAGCGGCGCTGGAGCGCGAGCCGCGCACGGACGACGGCCGAGAGCGGCTGGCCCGGGCGATCGACGCAATCCTCGGGCTCGCGGTGGACCGGCCGGTGCTGATGCGGGCGCACATGGCGGGCATTTTGCAGGCCGAGGGATTCGTCCAGGACGAGGAGCAGCAGCGGCTGGCGTTCCTGCTGCGCGACACGGTGGAGCGGTACGGCTCGCAGGACGTGGACACCGACTATCCGCTGCTGCGCGCCCTGCTCATGGGCGCGGTGTTCGCGGTGGCGCTGCCGGGGGCGCCGATGCCGCTAGAGCGGCTGCGGACGGAGCTGTTCCAGCGGTACGGGCTGGACTGGGGGCTCGGAGTCCCGCCGGGCGAGAAGCCGCCCGGCGGGACGCGTTGTGCTCACGAGGATCCGGACGATGCCGGGACCTCGTCGGATCAGTCGTCGTCGAAGTCGTCGAAGTAGTCCGGCTGCGTCTGGACGTTGAGCTCGTCCATCCGGATCCGCTTCGCCGCGTCCGTGCGACCGTCGTCGAGCTTCAGTACGTCGAAGCCCTTGGCGATGTCGTTGGAGTAGATGTAGCCGTTGTAGTAGTACGCCGACCAGGAGCCGGCCGTGATGTTCTGGGTGGTGGAGACCGGACCGCGTTCGAAGTAGGCGATCTCCTTCGGGTTGGCGGAGTCGGTGAACTCCCATACCGAGACGCCGCCCTGGTACCAGGCCTGGACCATGATGTCGCGGCCCTTGACCGGGATCAGCGAGCCGTTGTGGGCCACGCAGTTCTCGGTGTTCGCCTGGTGACGGGCGATCTTGTAGTAGCTGCGGAAGACGAGCTTGCGCTGGTCGCCCTTGCCGACGATGTCGTAGATGCCGTCCGCGCCGCGGTTCGGGCCGACCGCCTCGTTGCAGGTGGCGCCCACGCCGCCGCCCAGCTCGTCGGTGAAGACGACCTTGTTGGCGCGCTGGTTGAACGTCGCCGAGTGCCAGAACGCGAAGTTCACGTTGTCCTGGACCTGGTCGATGACCTTCGGGTGCTCCGGGTCCTCGATGTCGAAGAGGATGCCGTCACCCATGCAGGCGCCCGCGGCGAGGTCCTTCGACGGCAGCACGGTGATGTCGTGGCAGCCGGTCGTCTTGGAGACGCCCGGGTTCGTCGGAGCACCCGGGTTGCCGCCACCGTCCGGGCCCTCGCCCGGGAACAGCACCGGGAAGTTCACGATCGCGGCCTTCTCGGGGGCGTTGCGCGGCACCTTGATGACGGAGATCCCGTCGTGCGGCGGCTGGCAGTCCGGGAACTCCGCACGCGGCGAGTACGAGGAGACGTACACGTAGACGTTGCGGCGCTCGGGCACCAGGGTGTGGGTGTGCGAGCCGCACGCGGTCTCGACAGCGGCGACGTACTTCGGGTTGCGCTTGTCGCTGATGTCGAAGATCTTCATGCCCTCCCAGGACGACTTCTCGGTCGCGGGCTGCGAGGTGCTGTTGCAGGAGTTGTCGGTGCGCGAGGAGTCGGTGGAGAGGAAGAGCAGGTTCCCGGAGACGGAGATGTCGTTCTGCGATCCGGGACACAGGACCTGGGCCACCGTCTTGGGGGCCCGGGGGTCGCTGATGTCGAAGATGCGGAAACCGTCGTAGTTGCCGGCGAAGGCGTACTTGCCCTGGAAGGCCAGGTCGGAGTTGGTCCCCGGCAGCGCTTCCTTGGGGATGTTGACGAGATGTTCGATGTTGTCGCTGTGGACGATCTCGTCCACGCCGGGTATCTCGCCGTTCGCCACAGCTGACTGGGCTTCGGCGCGCTGGGCCGAGGAGACCGAACCCTGGTTCGGGGCATCTCCGGGGTCGGGGATGGCGGCCGCGGGTGCGGCCGTCAGCAGAGTGGCGAGCAGCCCGGCCGCGGCTGCTGCCACGCCCAGACGTCTGCGCCGCACGCGGGTGGTGTGCAACGAGATCACTGCGTCCTCCCTTGTCTCCGTTCGAAGTTGAACGGTTCACGGACCCCGGCAGTATCGTCCTTTGCATGCTCATTCCAACAGATGGATACAGAGCCGTAATGAAAGATTTTGATCGCTGAGCCGCGCAAGCGTGCTACTACGATCACCGACGCCCCCAAGCGCTTCAGGAGGTTGCTGTGTTGCTGCGCCGTAGATCCCGCTCCGCCGGCAGAACCGCGATCGCCGCGGTGGCCGCGGCCGCCGTACTGGCCCTGAGCGCCTGCGAGTCGGGGTCGGCTGGCACGACGGAGGCCAAGGGCGACGGCGGTCCGTCCGTGGTGGCACCCGGGAAACCGGGCGAGCCGGCGAAGACGCTGTCCGCCGAGGAGGCCAGGAAGGCGCTGCCGGACAACAGCCCGAACTCCGCGGACTTCTCGTACGCGCAGATGATGATCACGCATCACCAGCAGGCCCTGGAGATGGCCGCCCTCGTGCCGGACCGTGCGGGCAGCGAGCCGGTCAAGCGGCTCGCCGAGCGCATCACGGCGGCGCAGCAGCCGGAGATCGGCGCGATGCAGGGCTGGCTGAAAAGCAACGGCGACGGGAAGGACGCGGGCGACCACGGCGCCCACGACCACGGGGCGATGCCCGGAATGGCCACCAAGGCCCAGCTGGACCAACTGCGCGCGGCGCACGGAAAAGCCTTCGACGAGCTCTTCCTGAAGCTGATGATCACCCACCACGAGGGCGCGCTCACCATGGCGGGCGACGTGCTCTCCCAGGGCAACAACGTCCAGGTGGAGGCAATGGCCAACGATGTGATCGCCCAGCAGACGGCAGAGATCAACCGTATGCGCGCGATGTGAGCCTCCCCGGGCGCCCTCCCAGGTGCCATCCTGGAAGGACCCTGCGGGAAGGAGCGCAGCCGTGCTTCGAGTCGCCGTCGTCGGTTCTGGCCCGAGCGGGGTGTACACCGCTCAGGCCCTCGTCCAGCAGTCCCTGGTCCCGGACGTCCACGTGGACGTACTGGACCGGCTCCCCTGCCCCTACGGGCTGGTGAGATACGGAGTCGCGCCCGACCACGAGAAGATCAAGTCGCTGCAGAACAACCTCAGGACCGTCCTGGAGGACGAACGGATCGGCTTCATCGGCAACGTCGAGGTGGGCGCGCACGGACTGGCGCCCGCCCGTCTGCTCGAGCTCTACCACGCGGTCGTGTACTGCGTCGGGGCCGCGAGGGACCGCAGGCTCGGGGTGCCGGGCGAGGACCTGCCCGGCAGTTGCTCGGCCACCGACTTCGTGTCCTGGTACAGCGCGCACCCGGACGCCGCGCCCAACGGCTTCGCGCTCGGCGGCGCCAGGTCGGCGGTGGTGATCGGGGTCGGCAACGTCGCCGTCGACGTGACCAGGATCCTCGCACGCGGCGCGGCGGAGCTGCTGCCGACCGACGTGCCGCACGCCGCGCTCGGTGCCCTGGCACAGAGCGGGGTGCGCGAGGTGCACATGGTCGGCAGGCGCGGCCCCTCGCAGGCGAAGTTCACGACGAAGGAACTGCGGGAACTGGGCGGGCTGCCGGACGCCGCCGTCGGCGTGGAGCCGTCGGATCTCGAACTGGATCCCGGATACGCCGACCCGTCGGGCCTGCCCGCCGTCAACCGGCGCAACGTCGACGTCGTACGGGGCTGGGCCTCCGGATCCGTACCGTCGTCGCCGGGCGCTCCGGGAGCTCCGGGCACTGCGGGCGAGCGGGCGGCTTCGCGCCGCATCCACCTGAGGTTCTTCCTGCGGCCGGTGGAGCTGCTGGAGGGCGACGGGCGGGTCGCGGGCGTGCGCTTCGAGCGGACCGTGCCCGACGGTTCGGGCGGTGTGCGCGGCACGGGGATGTACGAGGAGATCGAGGCACAGCTGGTGTTGCGGGCGGTCGGCTACCGCGGAGTGCCCCTGGAGGGGCTGCCGTTCGACGCGGCGCGCGGCACGGTGCCGAACGAGGCGGGGCGGGTGCTGCGGGGCGGCGTGCCGTCGCCGGGCGAGTACGTGGCGGGGTGGATCAAGCGGGGTCCCACCGGCGTGATCGGCAGCAACCGGCCGTGCGCCAAGGAGACGGTGACGTCCCTGCTCGCGGACGCCGCCGAGCTGTGGGCCCGTCCGCTCGCCGGCGAACCGCTGGACGTGCTGCGGGAGTTGGGGCACCGTCCCGTCGAGTGGCCCGGCTGGCTGGCGATCGAGGAGGCCGAGGCGGCGCTGGGCAGGTCACTGGGGCGGCGCTCGGTGAAGATCGCCGACTGGGCGGGGCTGCTGGAGGCGGCGGCGCCGGGCATGGAGGCGCCGGGTGCGGAGGTGGGGGCACCGCCGAAGCTGCCGGCGGCTTGACCGGAGGAGTCGCCTGATCGGAAGCGCAGGAAGAGGGTGACCGCGCGAGGTCAGTCGGTGCCGAGGCGGCCGGCCTCCCGGGCGGCTGCGGCGAGGACGCTGTCGAGGAGGCCGGGGAACAGGGCGTCCAGGTCGTCGCGGCGCAGACAGTTCATCTTCGCCGTGCCCCGGTAGATCTGCCGGATCACACCGTTTTCGCGCAGCACGCGGAAGTGGTGCGTGGTCGTCGACTTCGTGACGGGCAGGTCGAAGTACGAACAGGACAGCTCGTCCGGCGCGGTCGCCAGCTCCCGTACCACCCGCAGCCGCATCGGGTCGGACAGCGCATGGAGCACACCCTCCAGGCGGATCTCCTCGCGCGCGGGGTGGGCGAGTGCGCGGGCGCTGGTCGCGGCGGTCACGGCGGCTCCACTTCATCCGGGGCCTTCATTGTACGAGACCCGTCGTAGTTTAGCTTCTGGCCGAACGACGCAGGTGCGGCGCCCGGCCGTCCGGGCACCGCACCGCCACGCCTTCCCCGTCCTGCGTGGTCTCGCCCCGCGAGGCCACCCGGCGTCGCGTGGCGCCGCGTCGTCGCAGTGGGGACTGGTCGCAGTGGCGACTACTCGACGATCAGCTCGACCGGAATGTTGCCGCGGGTCGCCTTGGAGTAGGGGCAGACCTGGTGGGCCTGCTTCACCAGCAGCTCCCCGGTCTCGCCCGCGAGGGCCTCCGGCAGCTCGACGCGGAGCGTCGCCGCCAGGGAGAAGCCGCCGTCCTCGTCCTTGCCGATGCCGACCTCGGCGGTCACCGAGATCTCGCTCGTGTCGACCTTCGCCTGGCGCCCCACCAGACCGAGGGCGCTCGCGAAGCACGCCGCGTAACCGGCCGCGAAGAGCTGCTCCGGGTTGGTGCCCTCGCCGCTGCCGCCCAGAGCGGCAGGTGCGGCCAGAGCCAGGTCCAGGCGACCGTCGGAGCTGACGGCGCGGCCCTCGCGGCCGTTGGCGGTGGCGACGGCGGTGTACAGCGCGTTCATCGGAACTTCCCTCTGTCGGTGGGGTCTGACAGGAGCAACTACAGCACACAATTCAGTTGTGCACAACTCAATTGCTCAAACGATAGGTACCCTGGACCCATGAAGACGACATGGGACGCCACGCAGGCAGCGGAGGCCCTCCGCCTCGACCGCCAGATCTGCTTCTCGCTGCACGCGGCCTCGCGCGCCTTCAACGGCGTCTACCGGGCGATCCTCAAGGACCTGGGGATCACCTACCCGCAGTACCTGGTGCTGCTGGTGCTCTGGGAGCACGGCGAGCTGCCGGTGAAGACGATCGGGGCCCGCCTCCGACTGGACTCCGGCACCCTGTCGCCCCTGCTCAAGCGGCTTGAGGCGCTCGGCCTGGTGGAGCGCCGGCGCAGCACCGAGGACGAGCGCTCCGTCACCGTGCGCACAACGGAGCAGGGCACGGCACTGCAGGAGCAGGCCGCCCTCGTCCCGCAGCGGATCGGGGCAGCCACCGGACTCACCCTCACCGAGATCGGCGATCTCCAGGAGCGGCTCGCGTCACTGACCGCCAAGCTCGACTCGGCCGACCTGGACCTCGACGCCTGGTCGTCCTGCGCGGGCACGGACGCTTCCTAATGCTCTTGTCAAGCTGTCGGAGTGCGACTCATGTGCCAGGTGAGTACGAGGTCAGGTGCTCACCTGGCGTCGTCGGACTGACGGCACACGGGCCCTCGGCAGGCAGACCGCTCGTCACGTTGCCTTGTACGAGACATCTCGTAGTTTGACAGACGCCGTACTACGATGGGTACCGTACGAGCACCTACTTCGGCCCCGTCGTGAATGGAGTCCGCCGTGAGCGCCCTGTTCGAGCCGTACACCCTTCGGTCGCTGACCATTCCCAACCGTGTCTGGATGGCGCCGATGTGCCAGTACAGCGCGGAGGTGTTCGGCCCGGGCGCCGGTGTCCCCAACGACTGGCACTTCGCCCACTATGCCGCCCGCGCGACCGGCGGCACCGGACTGATCCTGACCGAGGCCACCGCGGTCTCCCCCGAGGGCCGGATCAGCCCGCACGACCTCGGCATCTGGAACGACGCCCAGGTCGAGGCCTTCCGCCGGATCACCCGCTTCCTCAAGGAGCAGGGCACCGTTCCCGGCATCCAGATCGCCCACGCCGGCCGCAAGGCCTCCACCGGCCGGCCGTGGGACGGCGGCGCGCCGGTCGGACCCGACGAGGGCGGCTGGCAGCCGCTGGGGCCGAGCCCGGTGGCGTTCGACGAGGGACACCCGGTGCCCGATGCGCTGACGGCCGGCCAGATCGCCGAGGTCGTCGGCCAGTTCGCCGACGCCGCGCGGCGCGCGCTCGACGCGGGCTTCGAGGTCGTCGAGGTGCACGGCGCGCACGGCTACCTCATCGGCGAGTTCCTCTCCCCGCACAGCAACCACCGGACCGACGAGTACGGCGGCTCCTTCGAGAACCGCTCCCGGTTCGCGCTCGAAGTCGTCGACGCGGTACGGGCGGTGTGGCCCCAGGAGCTGCCGCTCTTCTTCCGGATCTCGGCGACCGACTGGCTGGAGGAGAACGGCTGGACGCCCGACGAAACGGTGCGCTTCGCGACCTTGCTGAAGGAACACGGCGTCGACCTGCTGGACGTCTCGTCCGGCGGCAACGCCGCTCGGGTGCGGATTCCGGTCGGCCCCGGCTACCAGGTGCCGTTCGCCGCCCGGGTGCGGGCCGAGACCGGCGTGCCGGTGGCGGCCGTCGGCCTGATCACCGAGGCACAGCAGGCCCAGAAGATCGTCTCCAACGGCGAGGCCGACGCTGTGCTGCTCGGCCGCGAGCTGCTGCGCAGCCCGTCGTGGGCGCGGCGGGCGGCGCGCGAACTCGGGGGCCGCATCCGGGTCCCGGAGCAGTACCACCGCTCGGTCTGAGGGGCGTACCGGGTACGGGCGTACGGGCCCTGCGGGCACGGACGGGGCCGGCGGGGGGGGTAGGGGCGGAGGAGGGGGGGGGGACGCCCTACCCGGCTCGACCTCCCTGAGCGCAGCTGACGCCCGCTCCTCTCCCCATCTCG